>JBKGHI010000128.1:0-23468 GCA_046520405.1 Myxococcus sp. 1LA | reverse complement strand
TTGGACGCCGTGGACGCCGGGTGCTGCCTCGCCCGAATCGCGCGCGAGGAAGGCGAGACACTGGAGGCGCTGGATGCCCGGCTCGCCCGTGAGCGGCATCCCCTATCCCCCGCCCTTGGCCCCCATCACCCGCCGGTACCTGGAGGCCCGCTTCGGAGGCCGCTCGCTCCAACAGGGCGAGGCGGCACGCCTGCTGACGGACCTGAAACGCGCTGTCCTCACCGAGTCCCAGCGCGTCGCCAACAAGGGCACCCGCCCGCCCCAGGCGCGCGCTTCCTGAGACACGGGCTTCGAGCCTCGCGCCCGGCTGCCTGCCCGCCCTCCTCGCGGACCGGCGGCCCGGGTGTGTCGGCGGCTTGAGGCGTCGTTACGCCTTTCCCGGCGGGGCGGCCACGCGGGGGTGCGTGCATCGCTCCAACGGTCGCGTCCCCGCCGGGAGCGCGGTCCTTCGCCGTCACGCCGTCTGAGCGTGCCTGCTCGCACGCTCTCGCAGGAGGCCCGAATGCGGACAGTTCTGAATCTCCTACAGCTAGCGCATCCGGCGATTCATGCCGGTGCAACGTAACGGTTACAGGATTGCGGTCTTGTACACGCCGCAGGAGCGCGCCAACCCCTCGCAGACATTGGGAATGGTCCCCAAGGGCAGGTTGGCATTTCCGTTGCTCAAGCTCCCTTCGTCACGTCGACAGACGAAATCAATCCATTCTCGGCCTCCCCGCGAGGCCCACCGTCGGAGAAATCATTCATGCAGGCATCCACCGAGCAGTCGTCCAACTCCGGCTCCCTCGCGATGTACCTCTCGGAGATCAACCACTACTCCCTCCTCAAGGTGGAGGAGGAGCAGGAGCTTGCGCGCCGCTTCCTCAAGGGCGACCTGGCGGCCGGCCACCGGATGGTGACCGCCAACCTGCGCTTCGTGGTGAAGGTCGCCTACGAGTACCGCTCCTACGGCATCAAGATGTCCGACCTCATCCAGGAGGGGAACATCGGCCTGATGAAGGCGGTGCAGAAGTTCGATCCGGACAAGGGCATCCGTCTCATCTCCTACGCGGTGTGGTGGATTCGCGCGTACATCCAGAACTACATCCTCAAGAGCTGGTCGCTGGTGAAGCTGGGGACCACCCAGGCGCAGCGGAAGCTGTTCTTCAGCCTGGCCCGCACGCGGCGTGAGCTGGAGAAGTTCGGCAGCGGCGAGGCGGCGGTGAATGTGGATGACATCGCCCGCCGGCTCCACGTGAAGCCGGGCGAGGTGCGGGAGATGGAGCAACGCATGGGCGGCCGCGACCTGTCGCTGGACGCGCCCATGGGCGAGGACGGCGGCAACAGCCACGTGGACTTCGTGGTGAGCGCCGCTGCCCCGCAGGACGACGAGTTCGCCGACAAGGAGGAGGCGGGCCTCATCAACGCCCGCGTCCGCACCGCGCTGATGCGGTTGGATCCGCGCGAGCGCTTCATCATCGAGCAGCGCGTCATGAACGAGCGCCCCATGACGCTCAAGGAGCTGGGCGAGCACTTCGGCTTCTCGCGCGAGCGCGCCCGCCAGTTGGAGATTCGCGCCAAGGACAAGCTCAAGTCCGAGCTGGCCGCGCTCATGGCCGAGGTGGACCCCGAGGCCGCCACCGTCCAGCAGTGAGCTGGGATTGACCCGGCCCAGGCCGCCCCGGCAATCCGGGGCTGGCCTGCCTCCAGGCGCCTCCGCCCTAGCGGCGGAGGCGCTTGCCATTTGAGGGCGTTGTTTCACGGCCAGCCGGGGGCCTGCTAGAAGGGGCCGGTTTCCCTTTGAAGGAGCCCCCCGCTTGGCCCACGGTTCGCCGCCGATCTCCGAGGATCGCGTCCCGGTCGCGCAGACCACCGCGACAGTCGCCCATACCCCGTACGTCCCCCCCGACAAGTCTCCGGCGGAGATGACGATGCGGGCCCTGGTGCTCGGCTCGGTGCTGGGCATCGTGTTCGCCGCGTCGTCCGTGTACCTGGCCATCAAGGTGGGCCTCACGGTCTCCGCGTCCATTCCCGTCGCGGTGCTCTCCATCGCCATCTTCCGGGCCCTGGGCAACTCCAGCATCCTGGAGAACACCATCGTCCAGACGACGGGCTCGGCCGGTGAGTCGCTCGCCTTCGGCGTGGCCGCCGCCCTGCCCGCCCTGCTGCTGCTGGGCTACGACATCAGCCTCACCCATGCCTTCCTCACGGCGGCGCTGGGCGGCGTGCTCGGCGTGCTGATGATGATTCCGCTGCGCCAG
The DNA here is from genome assembly GCA_046520405.1 of Myxococcus sp. 1LA. GTDB lineage: Bacteria > Myxococcota > Myxococcia > Myxococcales > Myxococcaceae > Myxococcus. The sequence goes on along the minus strand of JBKGHI010000128.1, from coordinate 21,228 downwards.
GGCCTCATCGTCCAGGAGCACGGCAAGCTGCCCTACCCGGAAGGCACCGCCAGCGCGGACGTGCTCATCGTCGGCGAGCAGGGTGGCACCAACGCCCGCACCGTCATCACCGGCTTCATCGTGGGCGGCGTCTACAAGCTCGCCTACTCCGGCATGAAGCTGTTCCGCGAGGTGCTCAGCACCCCGCTGAAGGGCCTCAAGAGCGCCACCCTCTCCACCGAGGTGAGCCCGGAGCTGCTGGGCGTGGGCTACATCATCGGGCCTCGCGTGGCGGCCATCACCTTCGCCGGTGGCGTGCTGAGCTACCTCATCCTCATCCCCGCCATCTCCTTCTTCGGCGGTGGGCTGGAGACGCCGCTGCTGATGCACAACGGCCAGCTCATCCGGGACATGTCGCCGGACCAGATTCGCAACGCGTACGTGCTCTACATCGGCGCGGGCGCGGTGGCCACGGGCGGCCTCATCAGCCTCATCCGCTCCCTGCCCACCATCGTCGGTGCCTTCAAGCGCAGCCTGGAGACGCTCAAGGCCTCGCGCGGCCAGGGTGCCATGCCGCAGCTCCTGCGCACCGAGCAGGACCTGCCCATCACCGTGGTGCTGGGCGGCAGCGCGGCGCTGGTGCTGGCCATCTGGCTGGCGCCGCCGCTGGAGGTGAACTTCATCTCCGCCGTCCTCATCGTCATCTTCGGCTTCTTCTTCGTCACGGTGAGCGCGCGCATCACCGGTGAGATTGGCAGCTCGTCCAACCCCATCTCCGGCATGGTGGTGGCCACGCTGCTCATCACCTGCCTCGTGTACCTGCTGATGGGCTGGACGTCGTCCGAGGACCGCTTCATGGCCCTCACCACGGCGGCCATCGTCGGCATCGCCGCGTCCAACGGCGGCACCACCGCGCAGGACCTCAAGACGGCCTTCCTGGTGGGCGGCACCCCCAAGCGGCAGCAGGTGGCGCTCTTCGTCGGCGTGCTCACCAGCGCGATGTTCATCGGCCTGGTGCTGGTGACGCTCAACCGCGGCGCCACCGTCACCATCCCGGAGCCGCACCCCGGCGTGCAGGTGACGGAGTTCTCCAACGAGACGCGCGTGCAGCACACCTTCCCCTGGGCCGTCCCCGCCGACGCGCTGGCTTCGCGCGGGCTGGACGAGGCGGCGCTGCGCAAGGCCGTCTGGGCGCAGGGCTACGAGCTGAACACGCAGGGCGGCGCGCTGGAGCTACGCAGCTGGCGCGACGTGTCCCCGCAGGACCTGGGAGCGGTGACGCTCAACGTCCCCAGCGGCGCCCCCATCAAGGTCGCGGACCTGGGCGCCGTCACGGACGGCCCGGAGCGCACCTACAAGGAAGGCTACGTGCGCGGCGCGGACACGCCGGTGCCCGCGGGCAAGTACCTGGTCGATGAGGCCGGCAGCATCCAGTACGTGGTGGATCCGGGCATCGGCGGCCGCATCAGCGTCTACGAGGGCCAGCAGCTCACGCGCTACGCGGCGCCCAAGGCGCAGCTCTTCTCGCTCATCATCGACGGCATCCTCACCCAGAAGCTGCCGTGGGACCTGGTGCTCCTGGGCGTCTTCATCGCGCTGATGCTGGAGCTGTGCGGGGTGTCCTCGCTGCCCTTCGCGGTGGGCGTGTACCTGCCCATCAGCAGCAGCGCGCCGCTCTTCGTGGGCGGCGTCGTGCGCTACTTCGTGGACCGCGTCCGCGGCGGCGAGTCCGACTTCTCGCCGGGCACCCTGCTCTCCTCCGGCTTCATCGCCGGTGGCTCCATCGCGGGCGTGCTCATCGCGTTCCTCGAAATCGCCACCGACGGAGCAGGCACCCGCGCGCTGAACCTGCCTGCCCTGCTGGGCAACCAGGGCGGCCTGGGCGCCTTCCTCAACACCGTGGGCGAGAGCGAGCACGCCCACCCGCTGTGGTCCAACCTCTGGGGTCTGCTCTTCTTCGCCGGCCTGACGCTGTTCCTGCTGCGCTCCGCCCTCAAGGGGCAGAGCGCCGCCATGTCGCCGCCGCCGCAGAAGGAGGCGTGAGCTTGAAACCGGGCGGCCCCTCGCGGGCCGCCGGGTGAAACACCGCTGAGCCCCCCCCGGGGCGGCGAGGGACCTTCCTCGCCGCCTCGTTCATTTCCGGGGAGGGTGCGGCCCGCCCCCCTGAAACCCCGTCCAGGAGGCCAGGGCCACCCACCCGGGGCGATACATTCAGAGCGGCGGATGGGAGTCCGGCACGTGCTCGGCTGGCGCGGCCCCCGCCGCTTCGGCGCACACGTATTCAGTGCGCAGCGGCGCGACGACGCCGAAGGTCGCCACGAAGACGACGGGTCCCCACCACGGCCAATACACATCCACGCGCGAGAAGCCGTGGCGGCACTCCGGCGTCATCACGTTCGACGTCGTCAGCCCGCCCACGAGGCTGTAGCCCGTCTGTTCCTCGGGAGCGCCTCCGCGTGGCGCGCCCGAGCGGAGGCTCATCCGGAAACACCCTGGGAGCGACAGCAACAGCAACACGCACGTCAGCCACCGCGCCAGCGACGTCGCATGCCTCCGGTGGTTGACGCATGTGGCAAGACAACCGGAAATCCCCGTCATTCTCAGGCCCCGTTGCGGGGACGTCACCCAAGCCACGAGACTTCCACGGGCCGTCTCCTGGGTGGCCGTCCAAAATCGGGTTAGGCTTGGGTGACAGCATGGCCCACCCCCCTAAAGCCATCCAGGAATCCAACGCGGAGCCTCAGCTTTCGCCCGAGGCTCGCGAGAAGGTCGAATTGGCGAAGAACTTCGCCTTCCACCTGCTCAAGGGCATCAAGCAAATCGGGATGTATCGTCACAACGAGTCGCGCTTCCCGGAGTTCCTGGGGAAGGCGCTCGAGTCGATCTCCTCGTACACCGACAAGTTCGGACCCCTGTCGATGAAGGTGGAGCAGCAGAACTTCCTGCTCCTCGGCGAGTCGCTGTTCTCCGAAGACACCCCGCTGCCCTACAAGTTCTTCCGCGACGGCATCCGGCAGCTCATCTTCCGCCCGGGCCTCACGGTGGAGGAGCTCACCACCTTCACGCTCATCGCCCTGTCCGAGCCGGAGCGCGGCGCGGAGGACGTGCTGGCGCAGCTCTGGCGCGCGAGCATGGAGCACGTCGAGTACGTGGTGGTGGAAGGCTTCTCCATGGAGAACGCCTCCGAGGAGGAGGTGCAGGTCGAGGTCGACAAGGTGGTCGGCTACCTCTACTCGCGCCTGCAGACGAACTCGGATGACTACCTGCGCTTCGCGCGCGTGTCCGCGGAGGACCTGGACGCCAAGCTGGACGGCGTGGAGCAGATTCGCGGCCTCGTGGTGGGCGGGCGGCACGCCTCGGACGAGCTGAAGGCGAAGCTCCAGCGCGAGGTCTCCGAGGAGGAGAACGCCCGGCTGTTCCCCAAGCTGGTGAGCGCCGTGTTCCAGGTGGTGGAAGGCGGCGTGGATGATGCGTCGCTGCTCGAGGAAATCTTCGTGCAGCTCCTGGACATGCTCCTCATCCAGGACGACTTCGGCACCGTGAATCAGATTGTCCTCAAGCTGCGCGCGCTCTCCCAGCGCGACGGCAACGACGACCTGGCGAAGATGCTGGAGAACTTCCTCCACAAGATGGGCGAGGAGCAGCGCCTGATGCGCGTGGGTGAGTCGCTCAAGACGACGCGCCCGAAGAACCCCGCGGACGTGTCGCGCTACCTCCAGGTGCTGGACCGGGACTCCATCATCCCCCTGCTGTCGGTGCTGGAGACCATTGAGGTCGCTGACAACCGCACCCTGCTGTGTGACGCGCTCGCCGGGTTCGCGCGCGACCTGCCCGAGCCCTTCGTGTCACGGCTGATGTCAGACCGGCCGCAGACAGTGCGCGACATGGTCTACATCCTGGAGAAGAGCAATCACCCGGACCGGGTGAAGATGTTCGGCCAGGTGCTGAAGAGCCCCAACCTGGTGGTGAAGCTGGAGGTCCTCAACATCATCGGCCGCGGCCGCACGGGGGATGCCCGGCGCATCATCGTGGACGCGCTGGTGGACCCCATCTCCCAGGTGCGCATGCTGGCGGCCAAGCTGCTGCCGGAGTTCGACCGCGACAAGGGCTACGTGGACCTCATCCGGCTGGTGAGGGATCCGGGCTTCGAGAAGAAGACGCCGGACGAGCGCGCCGCGGTGTACGCGGCCATCGGCTCCACCGGCACCCCGGGCGCCCTGTCGATGATGCAGCAGATGCTCGCCGTCAAACCCTCGCTGCTCAACAAGAAGCGGGTGCTGGAGGACAAGCTGCTGGCCATCCACGGCCTGGGCGGCGCGTGCTCCATCCAGGGCTACAAGATGTTGCAGGCGGTGGTGGAGGACAAGAGCCAGCCTCTGGAAGTCCTCACCTCGGCCCGCAAGGCGATGTACCAGACGAAGAAGGCACTCTTCGGCGACTCGGCGCTGGCGGAGGAGGCATAGGCGCATGGCCGACAACCTGAAAATCACCCAGTCGCAGGACGAGAACACCAGCGAGTTTGGCCGCGAGCACAACGAGAAGCTCCAGGGCCTGGCGCGCTCGCTGGTGGCCGGCCTCTACATGCTGGTGCGCTCGGTGAAGATGTATGACCCGGAGAACGCGGTCTTCCAGAAGCCGCTGCACCAGCTCCAGGACATCATCAACCAAATCATCGGCAAGGAAGGCCGCCTGGAGCTCACGGGCGTCAAGGAGTCCTTCTACCTGAACGGCATGCTGGTGAAGGTGGACCTCAACTCCATCGAGAACCAGCGCTACCTGCTGGCGGAGCTGCGCTCGAAGGACGTGGGTGGCTTCACCCTCACCAAGCCCGCCACCGTTCCAGACCTGAAGAACTTCATCTGGATCTTCAGCAAGGAGCAGACGGCCACGTCCGAAGAGGACGGCCTGTCCAACCGCAAGCTGCTCAACATGCGGGTGGCCAAGTTCTCCAAGCTGAAGGAGAAGCTGAACAAGGACCTGGACAACCCGGGCGACCAGAAGGTGGACCGCAAGAAGTACGCGATGACCATCTACGCGCGCGCGGTGTTCTTCCTCACGAAGTACCTGGAGTCCGTGCGGGCCGGGAAGCCCATCAACGCCTCCAAGGCGCTGCGCCTGGTGCAGGACTTCGTCGACATCTCCTACGAGCAGCGGACGCACTTCCTGGGCATGACGACCATGCGGCGCGAGGACGACTACCTCGTGTACCACCAGGTCAACGTGTGTCTCATGAGCGTCGTCTTCGGCGCGGAGCTGGGGCTGACGAAGCCGCAGCTGCGTGACTTGGGCTACATCGCCCTCTTCCACGACGCCGGCATGGCCACGCTGTCGGAGGAGCTCTCCACGAAGCGCGGCGCGCTCACGGCCGAGGAGAAGCAGACGGTGCAGCGCGCGCCGCTCATCTCCGTGCGCAACATCCTGATGGAGAAGGGCTTCAGCCGCTCCACGCTGCTGCGCGTGGTGACGACGTTCGAGCACAAGACGGACTTCGGAACCGCCGTGCGCGACTCGCGCGGCAACATCCAGATGATCATCCCGAAGACGAACCTCGGGGTGTACGCGAAGATCATCGCCATCTGCGACGCGTACGACGCCCTCACGTCGAAGCGCCCGTACCGGGACGCCTACGGCCCGGAGGTGGCGCTGATGCTGATGTGGTCGGAGATGCGGAACAAGTTCGACCCGGAGCTGCTGTCCGTCTTCATGCGGGTGATGGCCATCCAGCCCGTGAAGGTGCTGTCCAAGCGGCAGCAGTCGCTCAGCGTTTCCGGCTTGTAGTCCGCTTGGAGCCCGCCGCCTTCCGGGGCGCGGGCTTCTCCGCGGGGGAGGCCGGCGCGGGGACTGTGGCCCGGAGCAGCGTCAACGCCGCCTCGAAGTCCGCGGGCACGGGCGCCTCCAGCTTCAGCACCTTGCTGGTGCGCGGGTGCGCGAAGGACAGGCGCCACGCGTGGAGCGCCTGCCGGCCCAGCCGCTCCTGCGCCTCCGCCGCGGCGCCCTTCGCCTTGCGTCCGGCGCCGTAGAGCGCGTCGCCCAGCAGGGGGTGGCCGGCTTCGGACAGGTGCACGCGAATCTGGTGCGTGCGGCCGGTCAGCAGGTCCACCTCCACCAGCGCGGCGCCGTCAAAGGCTTCCAGGACGCGGTACACGGTGATGGCGGACTTGCCCTCCTTCACCTTCCCCGTGAAGCGCTGACGGTGGATGGGGTGACGGCCGTAGAGCGTCTCGATGCGCCCTTCCGCTGGCGGCACGCCGTGCACCAGGGCCAGGTACGTCTTCTCCACCGCGCGCGTCTTGAAGGACTTCTGGAGCGCGACCAGCGACTGCTCGTTCTTCGCCACCACGAGACAGCCCGTGGTGTCCTTGTCGAGCCGGTGGACGATGCCGGGCCGCAGCTCGCCGCCCACGCCGGCCAGGTCCTTCACCCGGTGCAGCAGTGCGTTGACCAGGGTGCCAGAGGCGTGGCCCGCGCCAGGGTGGACGACCATGCCCGCCGCCTTGTCGACGACGACGAGGTCGCGGTCCTCGTGCAGCAGCGCCAGCGGCAGCTCTTCCGCCACGGGGACGGCGGGCACGGGCGCGGGGACGTGAAGGACGAGCAGCTCGCCACCACGCAGACGTCGCGCCGGCTTGGCGGGCTGTCCGTCCGCGAGCACATGCCCGGCCTCGATGAGGCCATGGATGCGGGAGCGCGTGAGGTCCGGGAAGGCGCGCGCGAGGTACTGGTCGACGCGCTCGCCTCGGGCTTCGGGCGGAGCGCGGTGCTCTCGCGTGTCGGGCGCTACCACGGGGAGGGGGTTACCAGATCTTCGACTTCACATGCGCCTTCGAGCGCAGGACGATGTCGTTGATCGCCCGCTCGAAGAAATTCATCTTCGTGAAGATCTCCTGGCTGACGCGGCTCTTGTAGAGCTCGCGGCCCTCTTCCAGTTCCTCCTTGAGGACCTCGAAGAGGTTGTCCTGTTCGATTCCCTTGATGATCTTCTGCTCGTTGTAGAGCGAGATATCCGAGGCAATCGCACGGGCGAGCCGCATCGCCTTGACCTTTTCCTCGTCCGTCATCGTGACACCTACTTAGGCAGCGGCCGGAGGGGAGTCAACTTTCCTCGCAACGCCGGTGACATCCGAGCGTTTTTGGCCGGCTCCCCTACTTCTTGCCTGACTTCTCGGAAGACAGGGCGAGGTAGCTCTTGGAGACGCGGAGCGGGTCCAGACCCAGCTCGCGGGCCAGGTTCATCAGGATACCTCGCAGGTAGACCGCGGCCGGGAGCGCGGTGTAGCGGTCCGCCTCCACGTTCTCCAGGTGCGAGCGAGTGATGCGGGTCCGGTCCGCGACCTGCTGGAGGGTCATTCCCCGGGCCTCGCGGACCTGGCGGAGCAGCTCGCCATTGAACTCGGCGTCGGACGGGAGGTCCGGGATGCGGGGCCGGGGCTCCCGGGCCCGGGACGCGACCTGGGACACCTGCGCCAGCGCCGCCTCCGCCGTGGCGATGGCGGAGTCCTGGGCGATCTGCGGCGCGTCTCCCAGTCGTCCGGGACGCGACACCGACCTGCCCTGCTCGGCCTGAGCGGGCGCGGGGCTGACCGGGACGATGGCGGTGGACTCGTCCACGGGGGCCTGGGGTGCCGATGGCGCGGGACTGGCGCCTGTCGGAGCCGGCGGGGCGCTGCTGGTCGTTACCGGAGCAGGCGCCGAGGGCAACGGAGGCGGTGCGACGCTGACCGGAGCGACCTGCGCGGGAGTGGCCTCGGCGGAAGGAGCCGTGGGCAACGGAGGCGGAACGGCGGTGGCCGTGGCGCCCTGCCCGGAGGCCCCCTCTGAAGCAGGGAGACCCGCCGGCGCGACAGGCGCAACCGAGGCAGCCGCCGGGACATCGCTCCCAGGAGCAGACGCGCTGACGGTGGCGGCCGGTGCAGGCGTCGGCGCGGCGGCACGGCTTTCCGAAGCCGGGGCACTGACGGTGTCGGCTGGTGCGGACGTCGGCACAACGGCCGACGGGACTTCGCTGCCCGAAGCAGGACCGCGCCCCGGCGCGCCCGCCGAAGCAGTCGCCGTGGACTCACCGCCCGTCGCGGAGGCACTGCCCTGCTGGGGCTGAATCGACGCCACAGGGACATCCACCGCGCTGCCCAGGCGCTGCGTGTCCTGCAACGAGCTGGACACGTACGCGAACGAGAACCCCCGGAAGAACGAGGCCCGGAAGTCCGCCTGTCCCGAGGCCGCGGCCATCGGCTCCACCCGAGGCTCCGTCGCCTTGGCGGCGCCCTCCTCCGCTCCGTCCCGCTCCGTGCTCGCGGTCTCCGAGTCCTCCACCGGCACGTCTCGCACTGCCCCTGGCCTCCCGTCCGTCCCCTCCTGGGGGACCTGCGTCGAACGCGGGCCAGTCTGATCTTCCCCGACAGAAGCGGCAACCGAAACGCGCTCCGGCTCGGCGGGCTTTTCCGCCGTCGCCACCGCGCCGCCCGCCGACACCGCGTCCATCAACCGGCGCGCCGGGAGTCCCAGGTCCTTGTCGTACTCGGCACGCAGCTCTTCGTCGGAGAGAATCTCCAGGGCCTCGGCCATCCGGGCACGGAGCCCATCCACCTGGCCCTCGTCCACGAGCGCGTACACGGCGATGGAGTCCGGCGAATACAGCTCCATCAACCGTTCATACGCCGCGCGAATCTCCTCCAGCGGCGCGGTGACGGGGACTTCGAGAATCTCGTAGTAGGTCTGCTGCTCGAAGGGCTTCATGGTGTGGAGCGCTGGGGTGCGCCGTCGAGCGCGAGGATACGCGTTGCGATGCCCTGAATGGCAGTGGCCGCTGCGGAATCCGGCCGTTCGATGAGCACGGGCTTGCGCTTGCGCACCGCGCGCCACGCCTCGTCGTCGTAGCGAATGGCCCCCAGGACATCCATATCGATACCAAAGAACTTCTTCCACGCCGCGGCCACCGAGGTCCCCACCGTCAGGTCCGCGTCCGTGCGCGCCTGGTTCACGATGAGCCGGATGCGGAACGCGGACAGCTCCCGCTCCAGGCGCTCCGCGATGGCCGGGTCCTTGCGCCGGGCCTGCGCCAGCACGTCATGCAGCGTGCGCAGCGCGCCCTCGCGGGTGGTGAGCGCGTCCTCCACCAGGTCCTCGATGCCGTACTGCGACTCCACCTGCTGGAGCTTGCGGAAGAAGGCCGCCTTGGCGAAGCGGTAGGCGTTCTCCACCGAGGTGGGCTCGGGCAGCATCACCAGCACGCCGTGGTCCGCGAGGATGAAGAAGTCGATGGTGTTGAAGCTCGTCCCCGCGCCCAGGTCCAGGATGAGGTAGTCCGCCGACGTGGCCATCAACGTCCGCAGCAGCTTCTGCTTCTGCGCGTACTTGAGGTTGGCCGCATCCAGCGCGTCCTGCGCGCCGGCGATCAGCGACAGCCGGGGCACGCCGGTGGGGACGATGACCTCTTCAATCTGCGCCTTGTTCCGACGCAGGAAGTCGGACAGCGTCGCGTTGGGTTGTCCGACCCCCAGACACGTGTGCAGGTTGGCGCCGCCCAGGTCCACGTCCACGAGCAGAACGTTGGCCCCTGACTGAGCCAGGGCCACGCCCAGGTTGGCGGACACCATGGACTTGCCAATGCCGCCCTTCCCGCCTCCCACCGCGATGATGCGCCGGGGACGAGGACGACGTGACAGACCAGGTGGGCCGGAGACCATGGGGCCTGGCTCCGTGGGGCCCAGGACACGGGATTCCGCCCGGGGCGCTCGCGAGGGTTGGGACATGCCCCCCCATCAAATCCCGAACCCGGGGTCGCGTCGACTCCCCGACCTTCCGCATCCGTTCAGTGGAACATCCCCGCCCGCGCGTGCGCCGGAAACCCGTCACTCCCGGGAAGACGCCCACGGCTTCCGGCGCTGCCGGAAAGCCTGGACGCCCCCCAGGCAGGCACTACTCGTCGAGCAGCTCGACGTTCCAGTACGAGGCATCCGCCAGGTGCAGGAACGGCAACCACTCCCGGTACGTCACCTTGCGGGTGGCGCCACGGAACAGCGGCGTCCAGCGCGGGCGCACCGGCTTCTTGAGCAGCTTCATGTGGGCCTGCTCCGGCGTGCGTCCGCCCTTCTTCAGGTTGCAGGGCACGCAGGAGCACACGACGTTCTCCCACGTCGTCTTGCCTCCCTGGGTCCGCGGCATGACGTGGTCCAGGTTCAGGTCGCTGCGCGGCAGGTTCTGCCCGCAGTACTGGCAGGTGTCGTTGTCGCGCGCGTAGATGTTGAGCCGGGAGAAGCGCACCCGCCCGCGGGGCAGGTGGTCATACGCGCTGAGCACCAGGACGCGGGGCACGCGGATGGTGCGGTCGATGGTGGTGATGCAGTCCTGAGTGGCGCTCAGCTCTGCCCAATCCGCGAACTCGTACAGCCGGTACTGCGAGTCGATGGCCTTGGCCACCCCCAGGTACAGAAGCGAGAACGCCCGCTTCACCGAGGTGACATGCACCGGCTGGTAGTACCGGTTGAGGACAAGCACGGCGCTGTTGATCATGGCGGGTTCCCTGGAATGGCGGCCGCGACGGCATCCGCGACCGCCTGGAGCTCCTCCTCCTCGAGACACCGGACGTCGAGAAGCACCTCGCCATCCGTGATCCTGCCAATAACCGGCGACATTCCCGCACGCAGGCGCTCCAGGAATGTTTCCGGCCTCTCTAGGGTGAGGATGCAGGCGGAGGACGGCAACCCGGCCAGCGGCATGGCACCCCCACCCACCTGTCCCACCACGCTGGCCACCCGCGCACGCACACCCTGCCCCGCCAGCAAGCCCTGCAGCCGCACCGCCCGGGCGTGCAGGTCCTCTGGCGACTGGGCAAGCAGGCGGTGCACCGGAACCTCATCCGCCCGGCCATCCCGGTACAGCACCAGGGTGGCTTCAAGCGCGGCGACCGTCAGCTTGTCCACCCGCAGAGCCCGCATGAGGGGGTGGGCCTTGATGCGCGCCACGAGCGCGGACCGGCCCACCACGACTCCCGCCTGGGGTCCTCCCAACAGTTTGTCACCCGAAAAGGCGACCACGTCCGCGCCCGCGGACACGGCCTGCGCCACCGTGAGCTCCTGGCTCAACCCCGGCCCCTTCAGCGGAACCAGCGCGCCGGCGCCCAGGTCCTGGAACACGGGCACGCCGCGCGCCCGGCCCAGCGCCGAAAGCTCCGCCACCTCCACCTCTTCCGTGAAGCCCACCAGCGCGAAGTTGGAGCGGTGCACCTTCACCAGCAGCGCCGACTCCGGGCCCAGCGCCGTCGCGTAGTCCGACAGCCGCGTGCGGTTGGTGGTGCCCACCTCCACCAGCTTCGCGCCGGACTGCTTCATCACCTCTGGCACGCGGAAGCCGCCGCCAATCTCCACCAGCTCCCCACGCGACACCACGCATTCGCGGCCAGCCGCCAGCGCCGCCAGCACCAGCAGCACCGCGCCCGCGCAGTTGTTGACCACCACCGCGTCCTCCGCGCCCGTCAGCGAGCGCAGCAGGCCCACCAGCGGCGCGTAGCGGCTGCCCCGCTCGCCCTCGTCCAGGTCGTACTCGAGATTCGAATACCCCCGGGCCACCTCCGCCACGCGCGCCACGGCGGAAGCCGCCAGGGGCGCGCGGCCCAGGTTGGTGTGCAGCACGACCCCGGTGGCGTTCAGCACGGGCCGCAGCCCCGGCGTGGCCAGCGTGTCCAGCGCGTGCCGCACGTCCGAGTCATCGAAGCCAGGCCCGCCCGAGGCCACCAGCCGGCCCCGGGCCCGGTCGACGGCCAACCGGAGCGCCGCCACGGCGCGAGCCCGGGGGATGCCACTCAACAGGGGCTCCAGCGACGGGCGCCGCAGGAGCTGCTCGACGGAGGGGAGCGCGCGCAAGAGCGCATTCTTCCCACCGTCTCCACTGTTCGACGGGGCGCCCACCCCCCTGAGTCTAGGAGAGCCGCCGGGCAAGTTCCAGGCAGGCCCCCGCACATCGGGGTGACAAAAAGGAAAAGGCCCAGCCTCCCTCGGGAGACCGGGCCTTCGGACTAAGCGCTAGGAGCGCTTAGTAGGAACTCAGACCGGGCGAACGTTCTGAGCCTGCAGGCCCTTGGGGCCACGGGCCACGTCGAACTCGACCTTCTGGCCTTCCTGCAGCGTGCGGAAGCCCTGGGTCTGAATCGCAGTGTGGTGGCAGAAGAGATCCTCGCCGCCGCCGTCCTGCATGATGAACCCAAAGCCCTTCGCATCGTTGAACCACTTCACGGTACCAGTCGCCATTACGCTTCTCTTCTTCTTTCTCTTCCAGCCTCATGAATTGAGCTGGCTGCCACACCGTGTGAAAGTGCGGCCCTGGCCGTGTGTCACGTTTCCGGCCGGTTGCATAGGGGGTCCACCCCTCACACGTGCCCTTTTTCCGGGCGTGGACATAACAAGCCGCGTCCACGCCCCATTCCGCACGAATTCTCCACCGACACCACCTGATTCGGCCCCGGGTGGCGGCGGCGCACCTACTTCGCGGCGCTCTTGAGCACGGGCAGCTTGGGCGCCCGTCCGTACAGCAGTTGGTACGTGTTGAAGGAGCGCAGCACGCGCTTGATGTAGCCCCGCGTCTCGGAGATGGGGATCTCCTCCACCCACGCGTCCAACGCCTGGTCCGGCTTGTCGGACCTCCAACGATTCACGGCGCCCGGGCCCGCGTTGTAGCTGCCCACCGCGTAGGGCGTGTGGCCGTTGAAGCGCTTGAGCAGGCCGCCCAGGTAGTGCGCCCCCAGACGGATGTTGAGGTCGGGCTGAAGCAACTGGTCCACGCTGAAGCGCTTGAGCTTCAGCTCGCGCGCCACGCTCTTCGCGGTGGACGGCATCAACTGCGTCAAACCCAGCGCGCCGGCCCATGACAGCGCCTTGGGGTCCAGCGCGCTCTCCTCGCGCATCAGCGCCTGGAGCAGGTCCGCCTCAACACCGGCATCCGCGGTGTGCTTCTCGATGATGTCGCGGAAGGCGTTGGGATAGGCCACCTCCCACACCACGCGCGTCTCCGGGGTGATGCGCCCGCTCAAGTCCTTGCGAAGGGCCAGCCGCGCCACCGCGTGCGCGGAGCGTTCGTCACCGGCCTCGTGCAGCACCAGCACCAGTAGGCGCACGGACTCCGCGGGCAGCTTGGTCCGGTTGACGGCCAGCATCTCGGACGCCACGGCCTCCTTGAAGCCCAGGCGGTACAGCTCCACGCCGGCGCGGAAGTGCGGGTCCTCGCCCATGGGGCCGGCGAACAGCGGCCAGGGGCTGACGGCCTCGGGGACGGTGAAGATTTCGGCGGACACCTTCTCCAGCCGGGGCGGGTCCACCTTCGCGAGCTGCGAGCGTGCCATCAGCCCGTAGTAGGTCGCCGGGTGGTCCACGGAGAGCTTCTCGAACAGCTCCGCGGCGCCCTGGATGTTGCCCTTCTCCTGCATCGTCCGCGCCCGCCAGTAGCGCGCGCGCTCCACGTCGTAGCTCTCGTCCGCCTTGGCGAACTGGGCCTCGATGCGGTCCAGGAACGACAGGCCGGCGTCCTCCACGCCCGTGGTGCGGGCAATCCAGAACGCCTTGAACAGCGCCTCGCCCAGGAAGTCCCCCTGCGGGTACAGCCGGGCCAGCGTGTCCAGGCGGGCCATGGCCTCCTGGGGGCGGCCCGTCTTCAGGTAGAGGTCGGCCGCGTAGAACAGCCCGTCGTCCGCGAACGAGTGGTCCGGGAACTCGCGCGCCAGCCGCTCATAGGTCTCCATGCCCCGCGCCTGGTCGACGATGGAGCGCGACGAACCGAGCACGTACAGCACGCGCGCCAGCAAATCCCGGTCCTGGCACTTCTCCGCCACCGGCGTCAGCACCTGGATGGCGCGCGTGTGCTGGCGCTCCTTGCGCAGGCCCTTGCCGAAGGCGAAGTGCGCGCGGCAGGCCAGCGGGTCCGGCAGCGCGAGCTTCGGCAGCAGCGGCTCCAGTTGCTCCAGGCCCGGCTTGTTGCGGTGCAGCTCCACCAGCGACTCGCCGCGCCCCACCTTGGCCTCCACGGGCGGCGTCTGCCCCTTGAGGCGCTTCTCGGCCTGCTTCGACAGGGCGGACAGCGGATGCGCGGCCCACAGGCGCCACAGCGCGGCGCGCTCGGCGGCCCTGTCCTTCTTCTCCGCGGCGATGTCCGCGATGGCCATCAGCGCCTCGGCGCCCACGTTGCGCCCCCAGCTAGGCGCCGCGCGCGAGGTGAGCGGCTCCAACGCGGCCATGGCGCCTTCCGCGTCCTTCTTCTTGCGCAGCACCCGCGACAGCGCCAGGCGCGCGTCCACGTACAGCTTGGAGTCGGGCGGCACCTGCTCCAGCAGCACCGCGGCTTCGTCGAAGCGGCGCAGGCCCTCCAGCGCCACGCCGCCGTGCGTCAGGCAGCGGTCCTTCAGCGCGGGGTAGTCCGGGGCCAGCGAGGTGAACTCCTTGGCGGCGGACGCGTCATCACCGGCGCGCACCGCGGCCAGGGCGCGCAGGTAGCGCACGGCGGGGCTGTCCCCCTCGTCCTTCAGCAGCTCGCGGGCGCGGGTGTACTGCCCACGGTCGAACGCTTCGCGAGCCTCCTTCTTCTTGCCCTCCCCGAAGTACGGGGCCAGGTCCTCCAGCCCGTAGCGGCGGCCGCGGTGCACCACCGGCGTGGGCGGCGCGGCATTGGGGAAGGCGGGGTTGAGCACCTCCACGTAGCCCACGGGCAGCGGCGCCTTCTCCGAGTCCGGCGGCGGCGACAACTGCGCCTCCGGCGGCGCGTTGCTGGGGTGCTGGGCCGGCGCTTCAGACGCCTCGGGCTCGGCCGGGGTGGACGAAACCGCCTGGCGGGCGGGTGCCTGCGCGGTCATCAGGAGCGCGGAGGCGGCGACGGCGAGCTTGGAAAGGAAGGGCTTCATACGCGGGGGCTGGGTCGCAGGGAGATGCGCGCGGGCTCGCCCCAGGACAACCGGCAGGTCATGGAAAATTTCCGGAGGCTGACACAGGTTAGACTGTCCGCCTCCTCATGGACATCCGGACACAGAGCGCGCTGCTGGCATCCATCATCGGGCTCGCCCTGGGCGTGTCCATGTTGCTGCGGCCCGGCAGGCCCAGGGTACTGACGCTGTACTCCGTCTTCGCGCTGACGGTGGCCGGCTACTACCTTTCGCTCTTCTTTCACAGCATCTTCCCGGCGGCCGAGTACCCGTGGACATCCCGCATCTCCGTGGGAGCCACCATCCTGGTGGCCTCACTGGTGCCGGGCGCCGCCGTCGCCTTCTTCCTGGAGTTCCTGGGCGTCAGCAAGGGGACACACCTGGTGGGCCGCCGGCTCGCCCTGCTGTCCGCCGTCCTGGGGCTGACCGTGGCCGTCACCCCCCTGGCCGACAAGCTCTGGGCCCGCGTGTGCATGGGCGTGTGGGTCCTGGGCACGCTACTGACCTACGGTTCATTGCTGCTCCACCGGGTCCGCACCACCGAGTCCCGCATCGAGAAGTTCCGGCTGGCGTACCTGGCCATTGGCGCGGGCGCGGCCATCCTCTTCTCCGCGCTGGATTTCCTGGTCAGCTTCGGCATCCCCTTCCCCACGCTGGGGTCGGTCTTCTCCACGCTGTACCTGTTCTTCCTGGCCCACACGCTGCTGCGGCTGCGGCTCATGGACCTGCACGAGCTGCTGGGCAAGATTGCCTCGCAGACGGTGCTGGCCAGCATCCTGGCCGCCGTCTTCACCGTGCTGACGGCGTGGGGCAAGGAGAACACGGGCCTCTTCCTCTTCAACACGGTGGTGGCCGCGTTCGTCATCCTCATCCTCCTGGAGCCGCTGAAGGTGAAGGTGGAGGAGATGGTGGTGCGCATCTTCTTCCGTGAACGCTTCGCCCTCCTGGACTCGCTGGGCTCGCTGCGCGCGCGCATGGCGAACGTCATTGAAATCTCCGAGCTGGCCCGGCTGGTGCTGGACTCGCTCCACGAGACGGGCCGTGTGACGCACGCCTCGGTGTACCTGTTGGCGGAGGACCGGCCCGGGTACCGGCTGCTGGATTCACGCGGCCCGCTGCCGGTGGCCTTCCTGGACACGGCGGTGGCGCGCGGCCTGCTCTTCGCGGCGGCCAGCGGGCAGAAGGCGGTGCTGCGGGAGAACGTGGAGCGCCGCATGACGACCATGCGGTTGCAGGTGGTGGAGGGCAAGCGCTACCGCGACGAGCTCAAGCGGCTCAACGACACGCGCGCGGCGCTGGTGCAGGTGAAGGCCGGCATCACCGTGCCGCTGATGGGCAATGACCGCGTCATCGGGTTCCTCAACCTGTGGGATGAGCGCGTGCCGGAGGCCTTCGCGTCCGACGAAATCGCCATCATCCTGGAGGTCGCGGAGCGGCTGGCGACGGTGCTGGAGAACTCCAAGCTCTACGAGAAGATTCGCGAGCGGGACCGCCTGGCCGCGCTGGGTGAGATGGCGGCGGGCCTGGCGCACGAGATTCGCAATCCGCTGGGCGCCATCAAGGGCGCGGCGCAGTGCCTGGACCCGGCGCAGTTCCAAGGCGAGGACGCCGAGTTCCTCGAGGTCATCGTCGAGGAGGTCAACCGCCTCAACGGCGTGGTGACGGCGTTCCTCGACTACGCGCGCCCGCTGAAGCAGAGCTTCGGCACCACCGACCTCAACGAGGTGGTGACGCGCACCATGCGGCTCATCCAGAACGACGTGCCGTCCAACCTCCACCTCGCCGTGGAGCTGGACTTGATGCTGCCGCGCGTGGACGGCGACGCGGAGCAGCTCAAGCAGGTGCTCATCAACCTGGTGCAGAACGCGGTGCAGGCGCTGGGCTCGCGCGAGGGCCGCATCAGCGTGCGCACGGAGAAGCCGGAGCGCTTCGGCGAGCTGCGCAGCGCTGGCGCCGAATTCGTCGAGGTGCAGGTGTCCGACAATGGCCCCGGCATCCCCCCGGACCAGCACCCGCACATCTTCGTGCCCTTCTACACGACGAAGCAGAAGGGCACCGGGCTGGGCCTGGCCATCTGCCAGCGCATCGTGAAGAACCACGGTGGCAGCATCTCCGTGCAGAGCAAGGTGGGCGAAGGCTCCACGTTCGTCATCCGCCTCCCCGCCCTCGCCTCCGAGCAGCAACCCGCGGAGGCCGCCACCGAGGGGCTGCCAGCCGGGACGCGTCCGTCGCAGGCCCTGCCCGTCCCCGACGAACTGCGCGACGCGGCCAGGACCGCCCCGAAAGAGCCCCGCCCCAAGCGGGAGCGCCGCAAGCGGCTCCGCGCGTAGGCTCGGCTTCACACGGCACGGCACGGCGCGGTGCAGGGGCCCACAAGGCCGCGCTCGAGGAAAAGGCCGCTTTCGCTCTCAAAACAGAGCCCCTATAGGGCCACCTCATGAGCGCATGCCCCTTCTGTCCAAGCTCGATGCAACTCACGCCGGACGGTGAGCTGCCCCTGGAGACCTGTACCGCCTGCGGCGCCGTGTGGTTCGAGGGAAACGCGCTGCACAAGGTCATGGGAGGCTCCGTCTCGGACGCGCTCCTTCGCCGAGCGAAGGACAAGTCCGGCAGCTGCAAGGGCTGCCAGGGCGAGCTCCGGTACGTCCCGGAGTGCTCACACTGCGGAACCCGTTCCCCGACATGCCCGCGCTGCGGCCACGCGCCCATGCCCGTGGTGGAGGTGTTCGGCGTCCCCATGGAGGTGTGCTCGGGCTGCGCGGGCGTGGCCCTGGACGCGGGCGAGCTCCAGCAACTGCGAGACGCCGTGGAGACGCACCGCAACGAGCCGCTGGACGCCCGGGCAAGGGTGCGGCTCGAGGAGCGCCCGTGCTGCACCGCGTGCCGGCGCAACCTGAAGCTGGAGCACGGCTTCGTCTCGGACGAACGCCTCTACTGCGGGAGCTGCGCGCCTGCGGGCTCCGCCCCCTATTCGGAGACGTTCAGCCCCAGCCGAGGGGACGTCCCGCTGTTCGTCCCCACCCGGCGTGGCGGCCAGTCCCTCAACATCGACGGGTACGCCGCCAAGGGCTTGATGTGGCTGCTCCACAAGATGTTCACCGGTTGAGCCGGGCGAGCACCACGCGGCCCTTACTCCAGTGACGCGGTCGCCTCGGCCAGCTGCTCCTGCGCGGCCTCCCAGCGGGCATAGAGGTCTTCCA
Source organism: Myxococcus sp. 1LA (assembly GCA_046520405.1). Taxonomy (GTDB): domain Bacteria; phylum Myxococcota; class Myxococcia; order Myxococcales; family Myxococcaceae; genus Myxococcus. The sequence continues at coordinate 3,153 of JBKGHI010000128.1, read as the reverse complement.
ACTCCTCCTTGCTTGCGCGGTGCGTGTCCATCAGCGGCTTGGCGCGCGCGAAGTCGTTGTAGAGGGCCGGGTCCGCGAGCTGAGCCTCGCGCTCCTTCTGCCCCGCCTCGACCTCGGCGATGCGCGCCTCCAGCTTCGCGATCTCCTTCTTGATGGGGCCCTCCACCACGCTGCGGCGCTGACGCGCCTCGGCCTCCAGTCGCTTCCGGTCCTTCTCCGACACCGGCCCGGAGGCCACCTTCTCGCCACGCGCGTTGCCGGCCGCCACGGCCGCGGCCTCCGCCGCCGCCTGCTGGAGCTTCTGCTGGTGGTACAGGTAGTCGTCCAGGTTGCCAGGGTGCGGCGTGAGCTTCCCGTCCGCCACCTCCCACACGTGCGACGCCAGGCCGTTGATGAAGCTCCGGCTGTGGCTGACGAACAGCAGCGTGCCGCCGTAGCCCTTCAGGCCTCAATCAGCATCTCGGCCGAGTCCAGGTCCAGGTGGTTGGTGGGCTCGTCCATCAGCAGGAAGTTGGACGGCACCAGCAACAGCTTGGCCAGGGCCACACGCGCGCGCTCGCCACCACTCAGCACGCCAATGGGCTTCTCGACATCGTCGCCGCTGAAGAGAAACGCGCCCAGCACGCCGCGCACGTAGCTCTCCGGCTTGTCCGCGGCCAGCGGGCGAACCTCTTCGATGATGGTGTTCTGCCGGTTCAGCTTGTCCGCGTGGTGCTGCGCGTAATAGCCCACCACCACGTTGTGCCCCAGCGTCACCGTCCCGGTGTCCGGCGCCAGCTCACCCGCGACCATCTTCAGGAGCGTCGTCTTGCCCGCGCCGTTCGCGCCCACCACGGCGATGCGCTGCCCACGCTCCACGCGCCCGGTGAGGCCGTCGTAGATGGTCTGCGCGCCGTACCGCTTGGTGAGGCCCTCCAGCGTCACCACGTCGCGCCCGCTCCGCTCCACCTCGGGGAAGCGGAACTTCATCGACGTCCGCTCCTCCAGGACCTGCACCTTCTCCAGCTTCTCCAACATCTTGGCGCGGCTCTGGGCCTGCCGCGCCTTGGTGGCCTTGGCGCCGAAGCGGTCGATGAAGCCCTGCAGCTCCGCGCGCCGGGCCTCCACCTTCACCGCGCGGGCCTTCAGCAGCTCCTTCTCCTCGGCGCGCAGGCGCTTGTACTCGTCGTAGTTGCCCGCGTACTCGCGCACGCCCTCCACCTCCAGGGACACCACCCGGTTGATCTGCCGGTTGAGGAAGTCCTTGTCGTGGGAGATGAGCACCAGCGCCTTGTTGGAGCGGCGCATGAAGTCGTCGAACCACGTGAGCGTGGGCACATCCAGGTGGTTGGTGGGCTCGTCCAGCAGGAGCAGGTCCGGGTCCTGGAGCAGCAGTCCGGCCAGTGCCGCGCGCATCCGCCAGCCGCCGGACAGCGCCGAGGTGGGCTTGGCCAGGTCCGCGTCGCGGAAGCCCAGGCCCTTGAGGATGCGCTCGGCGTGGTGGCGGCCGTAGCGGTTCTCGAAGTCATCCAGCTCCGCGTGGAGGTCCGACAGGGACTGGGCCAGCTCGAGCTGGTCCTCCTCGTCCGTGGCGGCGGCGAGCGCCTCCTCGGTCTCCTTGAGCCGCGCCTCCATGGCATCGCGGCCGGGCACGGTGCTCATCACCGCCTCCACCACGGTGCCATCCGGCAGGCCGGCGATTTCCTGCGGCAGGTAGCCCGCCCGGGCCTTGCGGCTGTACTGCACCGTCCCCGAGTCGGGCTGGGCCACGCCCGCCAGGATCTTCATCAGCGAGCTCTTGCCCGTCCCGTTGGCCCCTACGAGGCCCACCCGGTCCCTGGGACCCAGCGTGAAACTGTCCTGATCGAAGAGGACCTTCTTTCCGTAGGAGAGACTGAGGTCCTGGGCGATGACGAGGCTCATGGCGCCGGGGATGTAACAGCCCGCGAGCCCCTCGGGAATGTCGGATGTGCCTGCCCGTTCGCTCTGGGGCCCTACAGGGGCTTTCCGGGTTGGGCCGGTGCCTGTCTATACTCCGGCCCCACATGGCTGCCCCCTGTCCCCATTGCGGAAGCACCGACGGCGTCGACCACCTCTGCGCAGGCCAGAGCCTCCAGCTCCTCGGCCAGGTGCTCGACGGCCGTTATAAAATCGAAAGCGTCTTGGGCCAGGGCGGCATGGGCATGGTGTTCCGCGCCACCCAGACGTCCGTGCAACGTCCGGTGGCGGTCAAGACGCTCAACCCGTCCCTGGCCGCCGCGCCCCAGTTCTTCGAGCGCTTTCGCCGGGAGGCGGAGCTCGCCAGCCGACTGCGCCACCCCAACGTCATCACCATCTTCGACTTCGGCCGGTCGCCGGACGGCACCTGCTACTACGTGATGGAGCTCCTGGAGGGCGAAAGCCTGAAGGAGACGGTGAAGCGCCAGGGCCCCATGTCCCTGCGCCGGGCGCTCAGTCTCGTGGAGCAGGCCTCGCAGGGTCTGGCGCACGCGCACGCGGAGGGCTGCGTCCACCGCGACCTGAAGCCGCACAACATCATGGTGCAGCAGCTCAGCGGCCAGGACTTCGTCAAGGTGCTGGACTTCGGTCTGGTGAAGGCCATGGAGTCCGAGGAGGAGGAGCAGCTCACCTCCACCGGGCAGGTGCTGGGCACCCCGCAGTACATGCCGCCCGAGCAGGCCGGCGGCGAGTCGGTCGACCAGCGCTCCGACCTCTACTCCATGGCGGGCGTGCTCTACTTCTGCCTCACGGGCAGCTCGCCCTTCGGCGCCAACACGGTGCGAAAGGCGCTGACGGCGTCGCTCACCCAGGCGGTACCGTCCGTCAACACCAAGCGCCAGGGCGCGCCCGTGCCGGCCGCGTTGGATGCCTTCTTCAAGAAGGCGCTCGCCCCGGAGAAGGAGGACCGGTACCAGAACGCGCAGGAGTTCATCGACGCGATGCTGGACACCGTCGCGGACCTGTCCAACGACGAACTCGACGCCATGCCCAGCGGCGGCGTCTCCGGTGGCAGCGAGCGCGGCAGTGGCAGCCGCAGCCGACCGGGCAGCCGCGCCAGCCGTCAGGGCAGCCAGAGCGGCATCCGCTCCTCGCGCGTGGCGCCGCCCCCACCTGGCCGGGCACCACGCTCCAACGTGTCGCGCCGAGGAGCCAGGCGCGTGGCGCCACGTCGTG
>JBKGHI010000127.1:0-23504 GCA_046520405.1 Myxococcus sp. 1LA | reverse complement strand
AGCCCCGAGGAGTACGAGCGAACCGCCTCAACCCGAAGTGCGGCAGCTTAACGAACCTGTCCACGAAATCGGGGCAAGCCCATCATCAGTCCGCGCCGGCATCAGTCCGCGCCCCGCGAGCCCACGTGGCATCCGCACACAGGCACGAAGCGAGTTGCGGCCGTGCCGGTTCGACAGTCCGCGCCACATGAACCTCGCGCGGCATCCGCGCACAGGCACGAAGCGAGCTGCGGTTGTGCCGACAGGTCAGCGACCTGTCCGAACCACCCACGCACATGAACTCGAAGCGCGTTCAAGCAAGGCGCGGCATGCGGCCGTGTTGCAGCGCCAGGTCGCGCCACCACCAGTCCGCTCCACCTGAACCCGCGGTTCCCCCCGGCGCAGGCACATGACGTCGAATCGATGATGCGCCATCCGCGCCGCCACTCCGCCCCACCTGCTTCACCTGAAGCTCACCGTTCCTTGAGCAGGCACCCAACGGCACACGGCCGGGAGCATCAACACGGAGTCCGGTTCACCGCGTTCCACGTGGAACGGCATCCGCGTCGAGCGCTGACGCCCAGAAGCACGCGGTCTCCGCCGGCGGCGCACTGGGATGCAGCGCCACACGAAGCACGACCCTTGTGGACCATGCGTCTCCATCAGCGCGTGCACCGAACGGTCTGAGCATCAGGCGCCGCGACTCACGCGGATGCTCCGCATGGAGCGGGCGCATCAAGCCCGTCACATCAACTGGCCGGTGAGCGGGAGCACCATGCGGAGCCGAAACATGACCCGCGGAGCTCGCCACGCGTTCCACGTGGAACAGGCGCCGGGTGCTGACTGAGCGCAGTCCCCTTGCGGCCACCACTGCCTGGCGCATGGCGAAGCGCTCATGAGTCCATGAGCAGTGAGCGCACCACACGGCATGAACGCGGAGCCGTCAGCGGACGCTTCAACGTCGCGCTGACGCCTCCTTCCACCCGCGCCACGTTCCACGTGGAACAAGCACCAGGCGAACTGCGGATGAACTGACGCCTCCATCCACCTCGCCGAGGTGCACGCGCATCACCTCATCAGGCGCCGTGAACTCACGCCGAGCCGTTCGCCGGCACGAAGCGGCGGGGCACAGGTGAACTCCACCTCCACCACGGACGCCGCGAAGCGCGCGTGCGGCGCAACGGCTTCAACCACGGCGAAGAGACACCTCAAGCGCCGCGACTTCGCTCCACGTGGAACACGCCACCAAGCCCGCTGCGTGGCCAGACCCCTTCCGGGTCCACGAGTCCGCGCTGGCGCCGAACCCACGTTCCACGTGGAACTGGCGATGCACCACGAACACGGGAGCGAGCAGCGCGTTCGCGTTCCACGTGGAACATGCGGCACGCATCTCCATGGATGCGCGATGGCGCCGCGCCATCCACCAGAAAGCCAGGCTGCACATGCGCGCGCCCCGCTTCATCCACTTCGATGCGCCGCAGCCGCGTTCCACGTGGAACAAGCGATGAGGCGCGGCCACGAAGCGAGGCACGCTCAACCGCCGTGCTCACGCGGCTACTCACCTCCACATGAGCCAGTGAGAAGCAGCGCACGCGAGCACGCACCCTCACCACGTCTTCCGCGCTCATGCGGTCCACATGTTCCACGTGGAACCGAACTCGCGCTTCGGCGCGCCAGCCACCGGCACGGCGTTCACTCGCTCAGGGCCTCCACGTTCCACGTGGAACGGTGGGGGCATCACGCATGGGTTCGCCGAGTCCTTCATCGCGGCCGCACGCTCACGCCTTCTTGCTCCACCACGAACGGCATCGCGCATCGGCAAGCCACGCCAGTTCAGCGCGGCGACGCGCTCCTGCTTCCTCCCTGTTCCACGTGGAACGGGAAAGGCATCGCGCTCGGGTTCGCCATGCCCTTCATCACAGCCGCGCGCTCACGCCTTCTGGCTCCACCGCGAACGGCATCACGCATCAGCAGGTCACTTCAGTTCGGCACCAGCACCACCACGCGCTCGCGCCTCTTCCTGTTCCACGTGGAACCTCAAGGGGGTCACGCAACGGCAGGCCACGCCGGTTCAGCGCGAGGCCGAGCACGCGCTCATGCTTCCTGCCAGTTCCACGTGGAACCGCTCGAGGCACCTCTCATCGGCGAGCCACACCAGTTCGACGCGACTCCGTGCTCACGCCTCTTCCTGTTCCACGTGAAACCTCGGGAGGCATCTCGCATCGGCGAGCCACAGAGGTTCAGCGCGGCCGCGAACGCTCCTTCTCCCTGTTCCACGTGGAACGGTGGTGAGGAGCGTCACGCATGGGTTCACCGTGTCCGTTCATCGCGGCTGCGCGTTCGTGACTCCGTGCTCCGCCGGAAACGATGAAGAGACGAGCACTCGCTCGCCATCCACGTCCTCCATCGCGACGCCTGCGCTTCGAGTTCCACGTGGAACGGTCAGGAGCACCCGCATGGCAGGCCGCATCCGTTCATCACGACCCTGCGTTCGCACCTTCCTGCACCACCGCGAAGGGATGGGCATGAGCAGCCGCTTCCGCTTCGTTCATCGCGACACCTGCGCTTCGGGTTCCACGTGGAACTGCCAAGTGCACGCGCGTGGGCGCGCCGCATCACCGCATCGCGACCACGGGTTCGCGCCGCCTGCTCCACCGTGCCCAACAGTGGCACCACGCATGAGCAGGTCACGCCGTTCAGCTCGGCCACCTCAGCGCCGCCCCTTCCTGTTCCACGTGGAACGGCCAGGGGCGCAGTCGATGAGCACGCATCGGTTCCGCATGCCCGAAGCCCTTCGCGTTCCGCATGGCGCGCGAACCCACGCGGGCATACGAACAGAAGACGTTCCCTCGCGGAGGTGAAGCGCTCCATGAGGACCGAGCCCTCACCAAAAGATGGAGTCAGTCGCTGCGGTTCTCCGCGACGCCATGCGCATGATGCCTTCCCGGTCACGCGCGCTCCGCTCTCATGGCCCCCGCGGTGCGCGGAGCATCCGCGCCGGCACCATCTGTTCTTCGTGATGGCGTGGACCCGAGGTGACCAAGCCCCACGCGGACGAACCTGGAGCAACGCCACCCACCGCACGTGCTCTTCCGCGGTGTCATGGAGGGCATGCCGTACATCCCTCTCACCGACTTCAGTCTTGGGAACGAACGGCCTCCGTCAGATGCCGTGCGCGCGCTCGATTCGGCCCGGTCATTGAGTCCACGGTGCATCCAGTTGGCGCACCGGTCTGGCTCCGCGCGCATCCGCCGCGAAACCATGCGCAATGCCCGCTTCCATCAACGCGGGGTTCGTCCGGAACTGCCTCGCGCGCACTCAGGTGAGTTCGACTGCGTCCACGTCCCGACCCACAGAGCGCTTCCATGTCGAAGCCGGCACGACCTCATGCCGCATGAAGCACGAACCGGATGAGTGCCCCCCGTGAGGACGGTGCGCCCCTCACGCATGCAGCTGCGCACGTGCCGGAACGGGAGGTCACGCCGGCGCGTCGCGACTCGGAGTCATGATGAGCGCTCCCCTCCCCTGCTCCTCATGGAACGAGGCTCACCGGCACAGCCATCGAAGCATCGCTGGCCCGCGGCCGCATTCACGACACCTCCATCCGCCCCGATGAATCGACGCCGCCCGGAAGCGGACGGCGCGCGCACGATGAACTCGCAGCCGCGCGCGCCTGAAACGGCGAAGAGGACGTACTTCATCGCCAACGGCGCCGAGCCTCTATCAGCCCAGTCCAAGTGACCTTGTCGCGATGCTCCTTCGTCCAACGCGCAGGTTGTCCTCCGCATCCAGGGCGCACGAATGCAGCGCTTCGGATGACGGCGTGGCCGCAGCCAACAGCCAAGGCACGGCGCCTGAAGTCACCCCGGTCGGCACATGGATGCCGGCCTGGTGCTGGTCCTGTTGCCCGGTCATCGCCAACTGCAACTGAGTCCCCTCCACGGTCATCGCCTTCGTTGAAGCTCCCATGTGGAGAGGATGGAGCGACACGCAGCCACGGTCGGAACACAGGCGCGCGCGGACGCATGCACCATCGAGCGGAACGGCGCCTCAGCCCGACCGCGAGACCTGCTTCCGAAAGAGTCCGCGCCGTGCGACCAGGCGAGCAGCCTCATGGCGCGACTGCTGTATGGGGCCTGTGCATCCAACAGCACGAGCGTTGCCATGCCCGCTCAATAACGAGCAGAGCGACCGTGCCTGTGCCTCATCAGCGACCCGCACCAAGACCTCGCATCTTCGTGAAACGCGATGCGGTCTCGATGGCGAACCATCCGACCGCTCGCCTCCTCGGATGGGGTTCCATGCTCGCAGGTCAGGCCTCCGGCCATGCCGCCGAGTCACTGCGAACCAGGCTGGCCACCGAGCATGACTGCGTCCCCTCCCCTGCTCATGGCTCAAGTCGACGCTCATCGTGAGCACCCGACCCATTGAGCAGCCAGCCAAGGCTCCCTTTGCTGTAGGCGAGGTCACTCACGAGCGCAGCTCGCATCCAACCAGGATGAGAACCGCGCATCCGATGCCCGGGGCCCAAGCCCAACGTCCATCGGCAGAGACTCCGCCGCGCACCCTCCAGAACCTCATGGCCGAGATGTTCGAGCCGACGCTCGAGTGCAACCACGCGCACGCCGCCGAACTGCCTTCAGCCACCGACGTCCTCACTGCGCCATCAGGCTGGCTCCGCGCCAATCGTCAGACGCATCCGTCGAAGAACGCGGCATGTCCGCGGCGCGCGAGTGCCACCAGTCAACCGGAGCAACTCATGTCCAACGCGACACCGTCATCAGAGGTCCATGCCCGAGTGCTTCATGCTCGGGTCAACGAAGTGTCGAGGCTCTTCACGACCCTGGCCCAGGTCGACGACTCGCTGCGCGTGTTTGGCGCAGCCACCCATCGATACGTGTCACAGGCCGTCAGTCTCGCGGAGGTCGAGCGCCTCGAGACTCGACTCGGCGTTTCGCTTCCGGACGACTTCCGCGCATTCCTTCTGCGAGTGGGCGCGGGCGCGGGGCCGTACTACGGCGTATGGGCCCCTGAGCGCATCTGGGATGAAACGAGCGCCTGGGCAGAGGACTGGGGCAGCCCGATTCATCCCGCGGACCCGTTCCCGTTCGTTCTCCCGAATGAGCAGCGCGCACGCTCGGCCGAGCCAGACACATGGCAAGGTCCCATCCCCGTTCCAGGCTCCATCCTCATCTGCCACCAAGGCTGTGGTTCCTTCACGGCGCGCGCTCTGACAGGGGCTGCTCGTGGAACGGTCTGGGATGCCGCGTGGGACACCGGCGAGCCAACCTGGACGCCAGCACGCCCCCCGACTGCATGGCTCTGGCGTCCGCCCGAGCCGTATGCCCAGCTCCAATTCCCTTCCGCTCCAACCTTCCTCGATTGGGTTCAGGCCTGGGTGACTGTCGCGCTCCAGCAGCTCTCGCCTCCACCGCGAGAGCACGGGTGAACCGCGTCTGCCTCGTCATGCGCGAGCGCAGCGCGCCGTTTCATCCAACCTCGACAGTTCAAACCCAACCCGAGGCGCGAGATGCCAGGCGCGCGCGCGTCCCGTTCGACGCACCCACCCCGCGACTCACGAATGCGAAGCGACGGACTCCACGAAGTACGTCTGCTTGTGTCGCGGATCCGCCTCGTAGGCATCGGCGAACGCGAGCGCGCCCGCTTCGCTCTCGAGCCGAGCCACCTCCGCGCGATTGCCGTATTCATCCTGCCGGATGACAGCCCAGTCCTTCCGCGCGGGCGCGTCACGGGTCGGCGTGCCACGGAACTCGACGTAGTACGATTGCTTGTGGGCACGCGCTTCCAGGATGCGCGCGAAGCACTCCACATGCGCTCGCTCGGGAGACACCGCGACGTCGTAGCGATTGCCCGTCTCATCCATCCGCGTCACAGCCCAGCCTTCACGTGGGAGCGGGCGTCCCGCATCCGCGCGCCACTCCACGACCTCGTCCTTCAACCCGAGGTGCGCCATGGCGTGGTCGACTTCCAGAGGCTCGATGAAGACATGGAACCGGTCGGCCTCTCGCAACGAGACGACCACCCATTCGAGCCCACACTCGCAACGCCAACCCCAATGCGCTTCGAGGAAGCGGCCATCATCGTGCGGCACCACCTGATGCGGCGGACCCCACTGACGCTCGAAGCCGGAGCGCGAGGCCTTCATCGTGACGGCGTGAGCGTGGCGCTCGAACAACCAGACGCGAGGACGGTCCGTCGGCAGCGGCTTCATGCGTGGCACCTCCGCCATGAAACCTAACGAGCCTCACGCCCCGCGCCACCCTATCTGGCGGAGCAGCGTGAGCACCTCGAAGCCACGCTCAGAGTTCGAAGCGCCACGCCGCGAAGCTGAACAAGAGCAACAGCGCGCCCGCGCCCCCCGCGCGATGGCAGCGCCCAGCCACACCTCCGTGAACGAGTCGATGCGGCCGTCCTCGGGTGACGCCGCTGAGTAGAGCACGGAGACCGTCTCCCCGTCCTCGTACTCAGGCGGGCTGCCAGCCATGCCCGTCATCCACGCCTCGTCACCACTCGGAGTGACGAAGCGGACATGGGGTTGGTACGACGTGCTCTCGATGCCTGGCTTCGAGGTCCGGTGCACGGACTCCGTCACCAGGTACAGCGTGACGGTGCCTTCGGTGCGCATTGCCTCATTCAGGAACAGCACCGTGCGCGTCACCAGGAAGGCGGCGAGGCTCGACACGAGCACACCCATCCCGAGGAGAATCTTCCAAGCCGCCGGGGCGCGGATGCGGCTGGACGGGGCGAAAGCCAGGCGCAGGTTGGAGGCTCACGGGCGGTGCGAGCGACCATGCTTCGCGCCACCCTCGAGGACGTCCAGCAAACGCGCCCCCAGCCCTCAATCCATCGCAGGCCCGGAATGACTCACGGGCCTGCACTCCCCTCCCCTACTCCTTGGCGAACACCGCCACCTGACGCTCGGCGCCGGAGAACGGCAGCCGGTACGCCCGCGCGGAGACGACGCGCAGTTGCCGCTCCGCCGCGCGCGCCGCCAGCTCCGCGTCCGTCTGCGCCTTGCCGAGCATCGCCACCACGCGCCCGCCCGGCTCCACATACGCGGGCGCCAGCGCGAGCCAATCCGGCAGGTCCATGAACGCGCGCGCAATCAGCACCTCGGCGCGCGGAATCCCTTCCGTCTCCGGCTGGCCCTCCGCACGCGCGTGCAGTCCGCGCACGCCTTGCATGCCCAGGCTCGCCGCCGCCGCCTTGATGAACGCGACCTTCTTGCCCACCGTGTCCACCAACGTGACGCCCAACGCGGGCAGCGCCAGCTTCAACGGCAGGCCCGGGAAGCCCGCGCCCGCGCCCAAATCCAGCAACGTCGCCGCGCCCGTGACCTCTGGTAGCACCGCGAGCGAATCCAGGAAGTGCTTCTCCAGCACCTCCTCCGGCGCCGTAATCGCCGTGAGATTCACCTTCGCGTTCCACTTGAGCAGCTCGCTCATCAACCGCTGGAGCCGCGGCCCCAGGTCCGCCGCCACCGTCACTCCCAGCGCCCGGCACCCCGCCGCGAGCTGATCCTCGAACCGCGCGTTATCCACAAGTCCTCCGCTTCAAACCTACCTGCAACCCACTGGAATCATTCAGGAGATGGAAATCCCCAGAGTTTCCCACACCTTGTCCACAGCCCCGTATTTGATCAGTCCTCGGGCTGCGAGCAGACTGCGGGCGCCCCTGTTCCACGCTTGAGCGCCACCAGCAGCAACGACACCGCGGCGGGCGTCAGCCCTGGAATCCGGCGAGCCTGCCCCACCGTCCCGGGCCGATGCGCGGTCAGCTTCTCCACCGCCTCCGCGCCCAGGCCCCGCACCTCGTTGAAGCGGTAGCCCTCCGGAATCCGCCACCGGTCCGTGGACTCGGCCTCGCGCGCCGCGGCCCTCGCGGCCTGGGCCACGTAGCCCTCGTACTTCACCTCGACCTCCACCTCCTCGGAGACGTCGGGGGACAGCACCGGCCAGTCCTCGCGGCCCTCTCCGAGCCGCGCGTACGTCATCTCCGGCCGCCGCAGCTTCAGCGCCAGTCCGGTGCGCTTCAGCCGCGCCACCTCCTCCGTCACCGCGCGGCCCCGCGCCTCCGCCCGCTCCAGGGCCTCGCGCGGGAGCAGCCCCACCCGGAATCCGTGACGCGCCAGCCGCAGGTCCGCGTTGCCCTCGCGCAGCTTCAGGCGGTGCTCGGAGCGGCTGGTGAACATGCGGAACGGCTCGTCCACGCCCTTGGTCACCAGGTCATCCACCAGCACCGCGCCGTGGGCTTCGTCACGGCCCGGCAGGAGCGGCGGCTCGCCCTTCACCTGGAGCGCGGCGTTGATGCCGGCCCACAGGCCCTGGAAGGCGGCCTCCTCGTAGCCCGAGGTGCCGTTGAGCTGCCCCGCGAAGTACAGGCCGGCGATGGCCTTCGTCTCCAGCGTGGCCTTGAGCTGCGTGGGCGGCGCGTAGTCGTACTCCACCGCGTAGCCGAAGCGGACCACCTCCACCTGCTCCAGGCCCGGGATGGTGCGCAGGAAGGCGAGCTGCACGTCCGCCGGCAGACTGGTGGACAGGCCCGCCGGGTACACCAACGGCGACGTGGGCCCCTCTGGCTCCAGGAAGACCTGGTGCCTCTCACGCGAGGCGAAGCGCACCACCTTGTCCTCCAGCGACGGGCAGTAGCGAGGCCCCCGTCCGACGATGTCCCCCTGGAACAGCGGCGAGCGGTGCAGGTTGTCTCGCAGTACCTCGTGCGTGCGCGGCGTCGTCGCCGTGAGCGCGCACATCACCGAGGGCTGACGGGGAAACGGCATGCCGCCCTCCCCTTCCACCTGGGTGCGCCAGGAGAAGGGCCGCACCCGCGTGTCTCCCGGCTGCGGCTCCAGCGCGTCCCAGTGGATGCTCGCGCGCGCCAGCCGCGCCGGTGTGCCCGTCTTGAAGCGGCCCAGCGTGAAGCCCAGCGCGCGCAGCGAGTCCGACAGGCCTCGCGCCGCCTCGTCTCCGAGGCGCCCGCCGACTTCCTTCTGCTCGCCCACGTGCATCAGCGCCTGGAGGAAGGTGCCCGTGGTGAGCAGCACCGCGGAGGCCGCCACCTGCGTGCCGTCCTTCAGCACCACGCCCTCCACCTGGCCGCCTCCCGCCACCAGCGCGGCGACCTCGCCCTCGCGCACCGTGAGGTTCGGCTGGGAGAAGAGCACCTCCTGCATGCCCACCGCGTAGGCGTCACGGTCGCAGAGCAGCCGAGAGGCCTGCACGGCGGGCCCCTTGGAGGCATTCAGCGTCTTGAAGTGGGTGCCCGCCTTGTCCGCCGCGCGCCCCATCTCCCCGCCGAGCGCGTCCAACTCACGCACCAGGTGGCCCTTGGCCGTGCCACCCACCGCCGGGTTGCAGCTCATCACCGCCGAGCGCTCGCGCTTCAGCGTCAGGCCCAACGTGGCCAATCCCATCCGCGCGCAGGCGAGCGCCGCCTCGCAGCCCGCATGGCCCAGCCCCACCACGATGACGTCGTACCGGAGTCCCATGTCTCACGAAGGTCGCGGGCGACGCGAGCAGGCTGACCTGCCTCGCCGCCGGTTCGCGCCTTCGTATGGCGCCCAACCCGGGCCCTTGGCAAGCAAAGGCCCCGAGGACGGGCGAGCACCCGGCGAAGCGAGCGCCCTACCCTGCCCTCGTTCGAGAATTTACGGAAGCGCGCGAGGCAGCCAGTGGGAGGGGTAAGGCGCTGCCTGCCTCGCGCGCACCGGCCACCCGGCGGAAGGTCGCGCCAGGCCCGCGAGCCTGACCGCGCCCCCCGTCCCGGGCGGCAAAAACCAGGTCGTCACGTGGGGAGAAAGGAATGGCGCCGCCCGCCCCCCCGGGTTGACGGCACCTCTCCCGCTCGACGGACCCGGAGGCCCGCCCCACGCTGGCGCGGCCCCCGACCCCCATGGCCAGGGCACCGCGCTTTTCCCCCGCGCGCGGACGGCATGGCTGCGCCCGCGCGCGGGGGAATGGGTGTCGCGTACACGGATGGGTGGACTCGCTCCGTGCGGTGAGGGCGCAACGGCGACATCAGCTCGGGCCACCCGGGCCCGACACCTTCGTGTGCGCGACGGGGAAAGGAATAACCCGGGGGTCTGACATGCGGGCGGATGCCGAGGAGGCCGCCGCTGGGGGCGTGTGTACAGCCACGGCGTTCCCTTCCAGAAATCGTGCTTCTGGATGCGCCGCACATTCACGGTGCGGAGGTTGAGCGCCGGTTATTCGCCGGGGCTCGGCCCTCGGCCCAGGGAGTCCATGACCACGCCTTCAACCAAGCCCGCTGTGCAGGGCACGCTCGGCCTCGAGCTGCTGCTGGGAACGCTGACCGCGTTCGCACCGCTCTCCATCGACATGTATCTGCCGGCGCTGCCGCGCATCGCGGAGGACCTCCAGTCCAGCGCGCCGGCCATCCAGCTCACGCTCGCGTCGTGCTTCGCGGGACTGGCGCTGGGGCAGCTCTTCACGGGGCCGCTCATCGACCGCTTCGGCCGCACGCGTCCGCTCTACGCGGGCCTGGCCCTGTATGTGTTGGGTTCGCTGGGCTGCGCGCTGGCGCCGTCGGCCGCCGCGCTGGTGGCCATGCGCTTCGTGCAGGCGCTGGGTGGCTCCGTCGCGCTCGTCGTCCCGCGCGCGGTGGTGCGTGACTTGTGGTCCGGCGCCAACGCCGCGCGGACGATGTCGCGGCTGATGCTGGTCATGGGCGTGGCGCCCATCCTCGCGCCGCTGCTGGGCGGATGGGTGCTTCAGTATTCGGGGTGGCGGGCCATCTTCGTGGTGCTGGCGGTGGTGGGCGCGGTGGCGCTGGCCCTGGTGCTGAAGGCGCTGCCGGAGACGGCGCCGCCGCACGTGGGCTCGCAGACGATGCTCTCCCGGCTGGGGGCGCTGTTGAAGGACCCGGACTTCGTGGGCCCGGCGCTGGCCGGCGGCTTCGCGCAGGCGGGCATGTTCGCGTACATCGCGGGCTCGCCGTTCGTGTTCATTTCCTTGTATGGCGTTCCGGAGGAGCACTTCGGCTGGTTCTTCGGCATCAATGCGATGGGCTTGATTGCGGTGGCGCAGCTCAATCGCAAGCTGGTGACGCATCTGCCGTTGCACCGGCTATTGCGTCTGGCGTTGAGCCTGTGTGTCATCGCGGCGGTGGGGGTGCTGGCGGTGGCGTGGACAGGGTTCATGGGGCTGTGGGGCATCGCCGTCGCGCTGTTCTTCTTCGTGTCGGCCATGGGTCTGGTGGGGCCGAACGCGGCGGCGATTGCGCTGGAGCGGCATGCGGCGCGCGCGGGCATTGCGTCGGCCGCGTTGGGCGCGCTCCAGTTCACCGCGGCGGCGGGTGCGTCGTGGGCTGTGAGCACGTTCAACAATGGCACCGCGATGCCCATGGCTGGAGTCATGGCCGCCATGGCGTTGCTCGCGTGGCTGGCCGCGTTCTTCGGGCTCAGGGCTCGCACGCGCCAGCAGCGGGCAGGGGAGATGGGCGGGGTGGCGCCGGGGCAGGGCGCGGCCTGAGCGTTGAGTGCATGGCTCAAGGGTGCGGATCCGGGCATGGCCTGACTCGGGAGCAGTGCATGGCTCCCGAGGGCGGCCGTGGCTCACGCGGCCAGATTGGAATGAACGTTCCTTCCACACCGCAGGTGGCGGTGACTGCCTGGAATGAGCGTTCCGCCCACGGTGCTCGGCGGCGGGTGGGGCGACCGGCGCTGCCTGGAATGAGCGTTCCGTCCGCCGCCCCTGGCGGCGGGTGGGGTGAGCGCCTCTACCTGGAATGAACGTTCCTTCCACCGCCCCTGGCGGCGCGTGGGGTGACGGAGGCTGCGCGGAATGAGCGTTCCTTCCACCGCCGCGCCTGACTGCGAGTGGGGTGACGGAGGCTGCGCGGAATGAGCGTTCCTTCCACGCCTCGTGGCAGCGAGTGGGGTGACCGGCGCTGCCCGAAATGAGCTCTCCGTTCACGAGCCTGACTGTGGATGGGGTGGCAGGGGACTGCCTGGCATGAACGTTCCATCCACTGCGCTCGGCAGCGGGAGGGGTGACAGTCTCTGTCTGGAATGAACGTTCCGTTCACGGCGCTCGGCGGCGGGGGGAGCGACCGGCGCTGCTTGGAATGAACGTTCCTTCTATGGCATCCAACACAGGTGCGGGCAGGGGAGGGCGCCCGGCACACTCAGGCCGGAAATCCATGTCACTGTCTCGCACAACATGACCTCCACCTCCCGTACCGTCCAAGGTCCCGCGGGCCCACTCGCTGTCACGGAGACCGGGAGCGGCGGCCTCCCCGTTGTCTTCGTCCACAGCAACGCGGGCCGCCGTGAACAGTGGGCCGCGCAGCAGGCGCACCTGAAGCAGCGCTCCGTGTCCTTCGACCTGCGCGGCATGGGTGAGTCGGCGCTCGACAGCCAGGGCCGCTACGGTTCCACGGGCATGGCCGAGGACGTCCACGCGGTGACCACCGCCCTGGGCCTGGAGCGCTTCGTCCTCGTGGGCCACAGCTTCGGCGGCGACGTCGCGGCGGAGTACGCCCGCCGCTGGCCGGAACGGCTCGCCGGGCTCGTCATCGTGGACGCCGGGGGAACGATGCCTCCTCTACCTGTCGAGCAACTCCAAGCCTTCCACGAAGGCACCCGGCCCGAATCCTACCGCGCTTACATGGACGCGTGGTTCACGCCCATCCTCCAGCACGCCCAACCCCATACACACGCGTCGGTGATGCGCTGGCTGCACGCCACGCCGCGCGAGGTGGTGGTCGGCGCGCTCACGAGCATGCTCGCGTTCAACTCGGACCGCGTGATGGAGCGCTACAAGGGCCCGCTCCACACGCTCGTCGTGGACGCCTTCATCCAGCCCAATGCCTATCACCTGCTCTACCCGGGCACGCCGCACACCGTGTTCTCCGGTGTGAGCCATTGGCTGATGATGGACGCACCCGAGCGCTTCAACGCCGCGCTGGACGCGGTCCTGGCCACACTTCAGCCCCGGTAAACAAAAGCCCCGCGGCGCCACTGGGGCACCGCGGGGCCTTGCGTCCCGCACACGGATTACCGCCGCGTCACGTTACGGCGCGGCCGGGACCTTCGCGGGCGCGGCGGCCTTCTTCTGCGCGGTGGCGAAGTCTCCCGCGCGCACCTGCGTCGCCTTCGTCCAATCCAGGTGCCGCGCCATGGCCTTGCGCACGTCCTCCGGCTTGAGCTGGGCCAGCTTCTGCTCCAGCGCCGCGTCGAAGGCCAGCGTGCGGTCCAGGAACAGGTAGCTGGCGAGTTGCCGCGCCAGGCTGCCGTCCTGCGCCCGAGCAGACTGCCGGTACTCCAGCAGTCCGCTCCGCGCCTTCTGCAGCTCCTCGGCCGAGTAGCCCTTCTGCACCGCGCGCGTCACCTCCTCGCGCATGGCCGTCTCCAGCCGGGCCGCGTTCTCCGGGGCGTAGATAGCGTACGTGAGGAAGGTGCCCACCTCGTCGACGTCGCTCGCGTCCAGGCTGCTGGCCACGCCGTAGGAGAGGCCGTCCTGCTGACGGATGCGCGTGGCCAGCCGCGAGTTGAGGAAGCCGCCGCCCAGCACGAAGTTGCCCAGCGTCAGCGCCGGCCAATCCGCGTCATCCTTGCGCAGCTTCAGCGACTGGCCCGCCATGTAGAACGCGTTGGCCTTGTCCGGCGTCTCCAGCGCGACGGACGCGGGCTCGCCGCCGCCAAACACCTGCGGCACGCGCTGGTACTTCGCGGGGCTCTTCCAGCCGCCCAGCAGGGTGCCGGCGAGCGCCACGATGTCCTTGGGCTCGAAGTCACCCACCACGGCCAGCTCGCCGTTGGACGCGCCGTAGAAGGCCTTGTGGAAGGCGCGCGCCTGCTCCAGCGTGGTGTCCTTCACCCCGGCGATGCGCTCGTCCAGCGTGGCCACGTAGTAGGGGTGGCCCTTGGGGTAGTGGCCCGACAGCGAGCGCCAGAAGGCGATGTTGCCCAGCGTCTGCGGCTCACTGCGCTCGGACTCCAGCGACGCCAGCCGCTCCTGCTTCAGCATGGCGAACTCCTTCTCGTCGAAGGCGGGCTCGCGCAGCACCTCGGCCACCAGCTTGAGGACCTCCGGAAGGCTCTCGCGCGGGCACTCGATGGAGGCGGAGGCGCCGGTGCTGCTGCCATCCACGCCCACCCGCGCCTTCAGCTTGTCGAACGCGTCCTGAATCTGCTGCCGCGTGCGCTTCTTCGTGCCACGCATCAGCATGCGGCCGGCGTACTGCGCCGCGTCCGACTTGCCGCGCAGCGCATCCTCGGTGCCCCAGCGCAGGGTGAGGGCCACGTTCACCATGTTGCCGCGCGTCTTCTTCGGCAGCACCGCGTACTTCACGCCGCCCGGCAGCTCACCGCGCTGCACGCGCGACTCGATGTTCACCGGCGACGGGTCGAAGGCCTCGCCCTGCGCCACGGCGTCACGGCCCTTGTAGCCATCCACCATCTTCGCCACGTCCACCGGCGCCGGCAGCTCCGCGCGGTCCGGCTTCGGGGTGGGGAAGAAGGTGCCCAGCGTCCGGTTGGAGGGCTTGAGGTAGGCGGCCGCCACGCGCGTCACGTCCTCGGGCGTCACCGCCTCGATGCGGTCGCGGTGCAGGAAGAGCAGGCGCCAGTCGCCAGTCGCCTCCCACTCCGACAGGTTGATGGCGACGCGCTCCGAGTTGTTGATGGTCAGGTCGATGTACTTGGACAGCGTGGCCTTGGCCCGGTCCACCTCTTCCTGGGTGAAGGGCGTGCGGGACGCCTCCTCCACCGTCTTCAGCAGCGCCTCGCGGGCGGCGGCCACCGGCTGGTCGTCACGCATCTCCGCGTTGAAGACGATGACGCCCGGGTCGCGGAGCTGGAGGTTGGACGCGCCCACGCGCGAGGCCTTCTTGGTCTCCACCATCGACTTGTAGAGGCGCCCGGAGGGGTTGTTGCCCATGACCAGGGTCAGCACGTCGACGGCCGCGAAGTCCGCGTGCGCGCCTTCAGGCACGTGGTACAGGCTGGTGAGCATCGCGGTGTCACCCACGCGGCGAAGCTGCACCTCGCGCTCGCCGTCCTGCGTGGGCTCCGCGGTGTACGTGGCGGGCAGGGGGATGCCAGGCTTCTTCAGCTTGCCGAAGGTGTCCTGAATCATCTTCAGGGCCGTGGCCTCGTCGAAGCGGCCCGCCACCACCAGCATGGCGTTATCCGGCCGGTAGTACTTCTTGTAGAAGGCCTGGAGCCGGTCGATGGGCACGTTCTCCAAATCTGAGCGCGCGCCGATGGTGGACTTGCCGTAGCTGTGCCAGATGTACGCGGCGCTCATGACGCGCTCGAAGAGGATGCCGCGCGGGTCGTTCTCACCGGACTCGAACTCGTTGCGGACGACGGTCATCTCGCTGTCGAGGTCCTTCTTCGCGATGAAGCTGTTGACCATGCGGTCGGCTTCAAAGGACAGGGCCCAGCGGAGGTTGGCGTCGGTGGCCGGCAGCGTCTCGTAGTAGTTGGTGCGGTCCAGCCAGGTGGTGCCGTTGGGCCGGGCGCCGCGCTCGGTGAGCGCCTGGGGCACGTTGCGCGTGGTGGGCGTGCCCTTGAACATCAGGTGCTCCAGCAGATGGGCCATGCCCGTCTCGCCGTAGCCCTCATGCTTGCTGCCCACGAAGTACGTCACGTTGACCGTCACCGTGGGCTTGGTGGGGTCGGGGAAGAGGAGCACCTTCAGGCCGTTGGGCAGGCGGTACTCGGAGATGCCCTCCACGCTCGCCACGGGGGCGAGCGCACGGCCCTTCGCCTTGCTCTGCGTGACAGCGGCCTTGGGGGCAGGGGAGGGTGACTGGGCCCACACCGGGGTGCCGGCCACCATCATCAGGGCCGCCATCAGGGAGAGCGGGGTACGTCGCTTCATGCGGTCCTCGCGGGTCGTCTGTGAATGCACCGGCTTCTAACCCGAGTTGCCCCCCAGGCCATCCCGAACGGTGGCACTCCGAGCAACCCGGCGTCGCTGGAAGGTCCAACCGGGGCCGCGCGCGGTCCGCCGCGCCGCGGCGTTTCCGTGAGGGGGACGGCGGTGGCGCCCCGCGTGCCCGCTCCGCCGCTCGGCGAGGACATGGGGTGGCCATCCCCGGCCCGTCCGCGCGCGGACAGACGGGCGCGCATGGAAAACGGGGGGATGCCGCAAGCATCGTCGGCAAGGCGCGTTAGTAGTAAGGACTTTCGCCAGGGCCGTACCCTGTCTCTCCGGGCACCAGGAGTCCCTTCGGATGAAACGATTTCTCATCGGCGCGCTGGCCTTCGTGGGCGCGCTGTCAGTCCTCTTCGTGGTGGGCCTCGTGGGCCTGATGCTGCTCGCGTCCGCGAGCAAGCCGAGCGTGCCCGGCAACCTCGTGCTGGAGCTGGACCTGGAGGACCCGCTGCCGGAGCACGGGGCAGGGGACTCGCTGGTGGGGGCCTTTGGCGAGGAACCCACCACGGTGCGTGACGTGGTGGAGGCGCTGGAGAAGGCCGGGGACGACTCGCGCGTGAAGGCGCTGCTGGTCCGCATTGGCCACCCGGGGACGCCGGCCGCCGCGCAGGAGCTGCGCGACGCGGTGAAGGCCTTCCGCGCCAAGGGCAAGAAGGCGGTGGCCTACTCGGACACCTTCGGGGAGCTGGGCAACAGCACGCTGGCCTATTACGTGGCGTCGGCCTTCGACGAAATCTACCTCCAGCCGTCGGGCGACGTGAACATCAACGGGCTCGCCTTCGAGCTGCCCTTCGCGCGCGGCGCCTTCGACAAGCTGGGCGTGACGCCGCGCTACTTCGCTCGCCACGAGTACAAGAACGCCATCAACAGCTACACCGAGCAGGACTACACCGCGCCGCACCGCGAGGCCACCGAGCGCTTCACGAACAGCCTCTTCGGCCAGATTGTGAAGGGCATCGCCGAGGAGCGCGGGCTGACGGAGGAGGAGGTGCGTGGCCTCGTGGACAAGGCGCCGCTGATGGCCAACGAGGCGATGGAAGCGAAGCTGGTGACGGGCCTGCGCTACCGCGACGAGGTGCTCGGCGGGCTGAAGGAGCAGGCCGGCGAGGGCGCGCGCTTCCTCTACGTGAAGAAGTACCTGGAGCGCGCCGGCCGGCCGAACGTGTCCGGGGACACCATTGCCCTGGTGTACGGCGTGGGCGAGGTGATGCGCGGGAAGAACCAGTCCAACCCGCTGTCGGGCGGACAGGGCATGGGCGCGGAGAGCGTCGCCGCGGCGCTGCGCAAGGCCACCGAGGACTCGCGGGTGAAGGCCATTGTCTTCCGAGTGGACAGCCCGGGCGGCAGCTACGTGGCCAGCGACACCGTCCGCCGCGAGGTGCAGCGCGCGCGGGAGGCGGGCAAGCCCGTCATCGTCACCATGGGCAGCTATGCCGCCAGCGGCGGTTACTTCGCCGCCATGGAGGCGGACCGCATCGTGGCGCAGCCGGGCACGCTCACCGGCAGCATCGGCGTGTACGCGGGCAAGTTCGTCACGGCGGCCTTCTGGGAGAAGCTGGGGGTGAACTTCGACAGCGTGTCCGCGGGGAAGAACGCGGAGATGTTCGGCTCGGACGCGGACTACACGCCGGAGCAGCAGGCGCGCATGGACGCGACGCTGGACCGCATCTACGCGGACTTCACGACGCGCGTGGCGGCCACCCGGAAGCTCCCGCTGGAGAAGGTGCAGGCGCTGGCCAAGGGCCGCGTGTGGACGGGTGAGGATGCCCTGGCGCACGGGCTGGTGGACGCGCTGGGCGGCTACCCGAAGGCGCTCGCGTTGGCGAAGGAGGCCGCGAAGCTGCCGGCCGACGCCCGCGTCAACGTGGAGGTGTACCCGCGCAAGAAGCCCGCGTCCGCGGTCCTCTCCGAGCTGCTGGGCCAGACGGGGGACAACAGCGAGGACGACGCCGCCTCCATCAGCGCCCTGGCGCCGTGGAACGGCCTGGTGGCGGGCGTGCGCCAGGTGTACGCCGTGGGCGCGAAGATGGGCCTCTTCGAGGGCACGCGCGGCGAGCTCTACGCCCCCATGCCCGAGGCGAGCTGGTAGCGCGTCCTTCCGGGACGCGGCCGCGTGGCACCGGGACGCTCCGGGTGCCACGCGGGCGGCTCGCGGTGGCCGG
Source organism: Myxococcus sp. 1LA (assembly GCA_046520405.1). Taxonomy (GTDB): domain Bacteria; phylum Myxococcota; class Myxococcia; order Myxococcales; family Myxococcaceae; genus Myxococcus. The sequence continues at coordinate 5,437 of JBKGHI010000127.1, read as the reverse complement.
GCCCGGAGCGACTCAGAGTGGGGCCGGCGGCGGCGCGTCCGGGAGCTGGGTCAACGGACGGCCGAACATGGAGTGGTAACGAAGCTCGCGGGAGACGCAGCGGTGACGGCGCGTGTCGAAGACGAGGCACCGGTTCACGGGGCCCGCGTAGACGTGCAGTGAGATGGCGGGGCCTCCCGCCGCCGTGACGCGGTGGATGGGGGCCTCCGGGCAGCGGCGGTCGACGTAGCCCGCGCCCACCGGGCCCACGATGACGGGAGCCCCCAGGCGGGCCGGTCCTGGCTCCATGCCCCCGGCTTCCAGTGGAAAGTTCTCCATCACGAAGGCCCCGGCCTGGACGCTGAACCAGCACTCCTGCCCGTCATGGTCGTGGATGGGGGAGAAGGTGCCCGCGTCCCAGCAGTTCAGCAGCACCTCCATCCGGGCATCCCGGTAGACGAGGTTGCGCGTATAGCGACCCCGCCGGAAGTGCAGGTAGGGCTGGAGGCTGGACAGCGCCAGGACCAGGCCCGCCATGCCATCCCCCACGCCCATCAGACTCGGCATGCCCGCCGCCTTCTCCCGAAGGAGCTCCACCCATTCGCCCAGGCCCATGGCGTTCATGGAAGTGAAGCTAGGCAAGGCTCCGACACCGTGCTTTCCGGGTTGTCGGGCGGCGGACGGCTCGGTGCGTCGCAGCGCACTTGAGGACAGGTCGACCATCGAGTACCAGACGCCCGCGCTCGGGCTGGGGCGGGGCGCGCGGCCTTCGCATTGCACGTGGCGCGGCGACGGAAGCGTCTGTCGTCGGCCGAGAAGCTGCCCGGCGGATGGAAGCGTAGAAGACATTGTGACTTTCCTGGACTCGGGCTGCCCCACGGGGCTGGCGGCCAGGGCGGAAGGCGTGAGGGGGACGAGATGAAGAAGCGACTGGGTGACATCCTGCTGGAGCGGGGTGTGGTGGATGCGCTGCAGCTCCACTCTGCGCTGGCGTACCAGCGCAAGTGGGGCGTGCCGTTGGGGCAGGTGGTGGTGGACCAGCGCTTCAGCACCGCGCAGCAGGTCCTGGAGGCCCTGGCGTTCCAGGCGGGAATGCAGACGGTGGACCTGGACGTCCAGCCGCCGGACGCGAGCCTCACCTGGCTGATTCCGGAGCGCGTGGCGGAGGCGCACCGCGTGGTGCCGCTGAAGCTGGAAGGGCAGGGGGGCCGGGACTCGGTGCTGGTGGTGGCCATCGCCGCCCCAGCCAGTCTGGCGTCCCTGGACGCGGTGAAGAGCGTGTCCGGCAAGCCTCGCGTGGTGGCGAAGCTGGCGTCGGATGCATCCATCCGCCGGGCCATCGGACGGCTCTACCGGGGAGAGACGGGTGAGGCGGCGCCCCGGCGGGCCGGCATGGAGAGCTTCTCGTTGCCGGATGCCGAGGAGAGCATGCCCATGGTGCTCGGCGGCAGCATGGCGGAGCTGACGAACATGGAGGCTCCCAGTGGTGAGGAGGGGCTGCCGCTGCTGGGCTCGCTGGAGGAGGTCGTCGCCCAGCCGCAGGCGGTGCCTTCACAGATGCAGCGGCTGGTGCAGGCCATCCGCGCCATGCCGGCGCCGGAAACTCAGCCCGCGCAGGTGATGCCGGCGAGCGCCTCGCTGGCGGAAGCGCAGCACGCGCAGGTGATGCCGGCGAGTGCCTCACAGGCGGTGCCGGCTGCCCTCCGCGAAGAGGCGCCCGTCGCGCGTGCGGCTCGGCCGCCGGCCACGAAGGCGATGTTCTCCGCGCAGGCCGTGCACCTCGCCGCCCGGAAGAGCGCGCCCGTGACGATGCCCGTGCTCACGGCCGCGCAGCCGGTGCCCATGGCGCAGGTGCTCGTGTACGGATGGGGCGTGGAGGCCAGCACGGGCATCGTGCGTGTGCTGGCGGATGCGGGCCTGAGCGCGCGTGTCGCCAGCACGGAGGAGCTGCTCGTGGCGAACGAGGCGCAGGTGGTGGTGGCGCCGCTGCCGTCCATGGAGTCGCTGCGCCAGCAGGTTCACGCGCGAGTGCTGGTGGCGGGCAAGACGCCAGAGCAGGACCTGCCGCGTGCCCAGGCGGTGGGCGCCCGGGGCTTCCTCGCGGCGCCGGTGGATCCGGATCTGCTGCTGCGCGCGGTGCGCCGGCTGGCCCGGACCGCTGGCGACGCGGACCTCAAGCGCGCGAGCTGAAGGGCGCGTGGATCATCAGGAAAGGACGACGGAGGCTTCCGCTTCGTCGTCGTGAACTTCAAGCAGGAGCCAAGCGACCCCCGAGTGGCGCTTCATCATCGGTGAAGCACGCGCCTGGCCGTGAATCGCTTCGGCACGTGGACCGGAGCGAGCCCGCCGCGCAACGCCCCCGAAGCGTTCCCCATGGTTGCCGCCCGCTGGGCCGTTTGAGCTGACGTGTGCTCCAAGGGGAGTCACGGCCTCTGCTCCGGCCCGCCCGTCACCCTTCGGAAACCCGTTTCAATGCCTTCGCCCCAGCACCGCACCGGTGAACGCCGACTCGGCCCCCCGCCGGCAGTGGAGGCAGCGCGAGCCCTCGCTGCGCGGCAGGCACTGACCGAACAAGCCATCGCGCCGCACCGCTTCCATTCAGGCGCTTGACACGTAAGCATCTCCTTACTCATTATCCGCGCACGATGATGAACACCGAGCCAGGGGTGTTCGGAGCAATCAGCCATCCAGCGCGGCGCCGCATGCTCGACCTGCTGGTCGACGGCGACCGTCCGGTGAATGCGATTGCCGAGAACTTCGAGATGAGCCGCCCAGCGGTGTCCCAGCACCTGCGCGTGCTGCTCGATGCGGGCCTCGTCACCGAGCAACGGCAGGGCAGGGAACGGCGGTACCGACTCGTGCCGGAGCGACTGGAGCCGGTCCGCGACTGGATCGCTCACTACGAGCGCTTCTGGGACAACAACTTCGCCCGCCTACGGCGGCACCTCGAGAAAGGCGACGAGCAGCAATGACGACCAAGACCATCCGGCGGGAGCTGAAGTTCACCCAGTCCCCTGCCACCGTGTGGCGCGCGCTCGCGACCCGCGAGGCGCTCGCTGACTGGATGTACCCGAACGACTTCGAGCCGCGCGTCGGGCATCGCTTCACGTTCCGCGTGCCTCCGGACCCTCGGGCCAGGTTCGATGGACTCGTCGTGCACTGCGAGGTGCTCCGGTGCGCGCCCCCGTCCGAGCTTGAGTTCACGTGGGTCGTGAACGATGGCTGGCTGGATACCCGCGTCAGCTACCGCCTCGAAGCCGATGGCGATGGGACGCGCGTGCTCTTCGAGCACTCCGGCTTCAAGGAGGACCAGGCGTTCCACGGCGCCGAGTACGGCTGGAAGATGATGCACGGAAAGCTGGCCAAGGCCCTTCAGAAGACGTCGGACGACGCCACGCCGCCTTCCCCCCTCAACGACAACCCGGCCCCCAAGGCCTGAAAGCCGAGCCACCCCCATGAACATCGTCTTCTGGATTCTTCAGGCCTTCCTCGCGCTGCTGTTCCTCGCAGGCGGGTCATACAAGGCGTTCTCGTTTCAGCAGCTCGCGGGCCAGTTCAGCGAGGTCCCCATCGGGGCATGGCGGGCACTCGGCTTCCTTGAGATGGCCGGTGGCGTGCTGCTGATTGTCCCGGCGGCGTTCAAGTGGATGCCCAGCCTCACCGCGCACGCGGCCGCGGTGCTCACGTTCGAGACGTTCGCGCTCGCGGTGCTGTACGCGCGTCATTCGACGAAGATGACGCCCGAGAACCCGCTGCTCTGGTCGCTCGTGATGGGCGTGATGCTCGCCTTCGTGACGTACGGCCGCTACGTCATCAAGCCGGTGGTGGCAGCCGCCGCGTGACGGAGTGCGGGACGCTGCCTGCGACGTCGCCCGCGACTTCAGCGCGGGTGCCAACGTGAATCACGGGACAGCCGCCAGCAGCGTGGGCTTCTCGGAGCCCTCGGGCAGCCACAGCGAGCCCAGCTCCAACGTCGAGGATGAGAAGGGGTCGGCCCGCACCAGCGAGTCGTCCTCGTAGCTCCCCGTCAGCAGCCAGCCCCGCTTGACGCGCTGGTACACCTCCAGCGTGCGCGCGGCGGGGTCCACCAGCCACACGTGCGCCACGCCCGCGCGCGCATAGAGCGGCAGCTTGCGCGCGCGGTCCAGCGCGGCGGTGGAGGGCGTCAGCACCTCGCAGACCCAGTCCGGCACCAGCGTGAGGAAGGGGACGTCCGGCTCGAAGGGCACGTCGATGCGCTCGCGGCGCCAGCCGGCCATGTCCGGCACGAGCATGTCGTGGCCGAGGTGCAGCTCGGGCGCGCGCAGGAAGCACCAGCGGCCACTGCCGCCACGGCGCCTGTCGAGCTGCTCACCCAGCTCCACGCCCAGCATGAAGGCCGCGCGCGTCTGCGCGGCGGTGGGACGAGGCGAGGCGACAAGCTCCTCGTCCAGAATCTCCCCCACCCAGCCCGAGGGCAGGGCCGAGAGCATCGAATGGTTCGCCAGGGGGATGGTTCCTTCAATCACAGCGCCTCCGAGAATCACCGGTTGAGGCGGGCATTCTAGGGAGCCGTCTGACACGTCCTCCGCTCGGGGGAAGGCGTCATTTCCCGATGCAGAAACGCTGGAAGATTGCGTCCAGCAGGGCCTCCGAAACGACGGTACCGGACACTTCGCCCAGCGACTCCAACGCGAGCCCCACTTCACCGGAGACGACTTCCAGGGTGGACACACGCGCGGCGCTCTCCGCGCGGCCCAGCGCCTCGGACGCGCGACGCAAGGCATCGGCGTGACGCTCGGAGACGAGCGCCACCGCCGAGGCGTGCCACCGCCCCACAGCCGGCCGAGCATGTCGTCACGCAGCGCGTCCACACCTTCACCGGTGAGGCCACTCACGCGCTGGCGCGGCGAATCGGATGCATCCGCCACATCGCACTTGCCGTCCACCACCAGCACGGGCGTGCCACCCGCGTCACGCGTCCACGCCTCCGCTTCCGCCTGCGTCACGCCCGGCGGAAGCACGAGCACGGCCAAATCCACACCCGCGAGCAGCTCCCGCGTGCGCGCGATGCCCAGCGCCTCCACGCGTCCCGGCGTCTCCCGCAGCCCCGCGGTGTCGAAGAGCGTCACCGCCAGCCGTCCCACTCCACACGGGCCTCCAGGGCATCACGCGTGGTGCCGGGCTCGTCATCCACCAGCGCGCGGGCCTCGCCCACCAGCCGGTTGAACAGCGTGGACTTGCCCGCGTTGACGGGACCGAACAGCGCCACGCGAGCACCCCGGCGCACCAGCCGGCCCCGGCCCGCCTCGGCCAGCAGCGCCTCCGCCTGGGCGCGCAGCGTGGTGACGCGCTCACCCACGTCCTCGTCCGCGCCCTCCGCCTCGTCCGGGAAGCTGAGCACGCCCTCCATGTCCGCATGCAGCGCGCGCAGCGGCTCTTCCAGCGCCTGCACACGCGAGGCGAGCACCCCGGAGAG
>JBKGHI010000126.1:0-23669 GCA_046520405.1 Myxococcus sp. 1LA | reverse complement strand
CGCGCCACCCGCCGCCACCATGGGGGCCAGCGGCGCCGTCACCTCGAGGTACTGATAACCCGTGGCCGCCGTGCCCAGGCGCAGCACGCCCATCAGCCCCGGCGCGGAGGCCTGCACGTCCGGCTCCGCCTTGCCCTTCAGCTTGAAGCGGCCCGGGCCCTCCGCCGTCAGCCCCACGCGCGCGACGCCCGGGATGCGCTCTGCGACGAAGAAGTCACCTTCCACCGCGGGCACCGCGGCGCCGCTCGGGGCCGTCACCGTGAGGGTGCCGGTGAAGTCCTGGCCCGCGGTGAGCTGGGGCGCGTCCAGCGCCAGCGTCGCCGCGTGGCCGCTGTCCTTCGCGGGACGGGGCACCTTGGCCTGCGAGGCGTCGAAGGCGGCCGCCGCCTCGGCGTCGCGCACCGTCTGGGGCCCCAGGGGAATGGAGCGCGTCAGCATCAGCTCCGCGGGGATGCAGTGCACCTCGCACACCAGGGCTTCCACGGCGGCGGACACCATCAGCGTGCCCGTGGCGGCTCCCTCCACGGCCTTCGCGTCGGCGAAGAGGAGGGTCTCCCCGTCATAGCCGTGGGTGGTGATGAAACCGTCGGGCGTGCGGAACGTCTGAGGGAAGGGCCACTGGAGCGGCCCCACGGTGGCGCCGGGCGTGTCCCACGCCACTTCCGTCTCCAGGCCGGAGTCACCCGGGTTCTTCCAGTAGACGTGCCAACCCGGGTCCAACCGGAAGCGCACGCCCACGCGGAAGGTGTCCCCCGGCTTCACCTGGGTGGCGTCCACCAGCAGGGCGCCCTCGATGCGAGGGTCCCCTTCGTCCGGCGCGCTGGAGGCCACCGCCGACGCGGGCAGGTCCGCCCACGCGACCGCCGCCACCAGCAGCAGTCCGATTCCGCCAACAAAGCCGAGCCTCTTGGACTGCCGATGCGTCATGCGACTCCCGTTAACCCAGAGGAGGCCGGCCCGCCAGCGGCAGGCACCCGGCCCCGAGCACAGTGAACCATCCGGGCAGGCGGCCATTCCCCCCTGATGACGCGCCACGCCCTTTCCCAGGCGGACGGCCAGGGCGGCAAGGGTTACAGCGTCACAGAAGAAACGTCATGAACCCACAGGAGGGTGACCGAGCAGCAGCCGTCAGTCCTCGGTCTTCCAGGGCAACAGCGCGGGCGCGGGCGCGGTGGGGCCCACGCGGCTCATGGTGATGCGGGAGACCTCGGAGTGCGCGCGACGCATCACCAGCGCGGGGAGCTGATTGGCCCGGCGCTCAATCACCCGGCGCAGGTCCGCCAGCCGCTCCACGTGGCGCTGCGCGGGCACCTCCGCTGCGCCGAGCCGCGCGAGCTTGTAGAGGGCCACGTCGGCGGCCTCCAGCGCCCGCTCCGCGGCGTCCTGGTGACGGCGGCCCAGGGCCTTCCACGCGGAGGCCTCTGCGGCGACCAGGTCCAGCTCGGAGGCGACGGCGCGCACGAAGCGCCCCGCGTCACTGTCAGGCAGCACGCGCGTCACCGGGATGGTGATGCGCCGCGTGTCCCCGTGCTCGGAGTAGGACGTGGTCACCCCCAGGTTCCACTCCGCGTCCCCCAGCATGCCGGAGAAGAGGACCCGGCGCGGGAAGGCCTGGGAGATGGCGCCCAGGGTGGCGCTCATGGCGTCTCCCTCCACGCGCGAGGGATAGCGGTGGCGGCAGCGGACGTCGGCGAAGCCCGAGGGCAACACGTGCACGCGCGCGTCGGCGACGACTTCGCCGAAGAGCTCGGCGCCCAGTTGGCCCACGGCCATGGGCAGCCCTTCCGGGTCATCCACGTGCACGAAGCCGGTGCCGGAGGGGCTGGTGAGCGCCTCCAGGATGTCGGGCAGGTAGTGGCGGCCCAGACCCAGCGCGTGGAGCATGACGCCGGACTCGGCGACGCGGGCGCCCAGCGTCTTGAACTCGGCGAGCTGCGACGGGCCCACGGAGGGCTCGCCGTCGGTGAGCATCAACACCTGGGGCCGCGCGCCGGGTACGAGCACGCGGCGGGCGGCCTCCGAGGCGCGCTCCACGGCCTCGTGCAAGGCGGTCCCCTCGCCGGACTCCAGGCGCGTGAGCACCTTGAGGAGCTGCGCGCGGCGCTGGCGTCCATGGCGCGCATGGGGAGGACCTGCTCGGGCTCCGCGTCGAAGGTGAGCAGGCCCAGGTAGTCCCGGGGGCTGGCGCGCTCGACGAGCGCCTGGGCGGCCTGCACCGCGGCGAGCAGCGGGACGCCGCGCATGGAGGCGCTGCGATCCAACGCCAGGTTGATGGCCACGGGTGCGCGAGGGGCGTCGGCGTCGGCCTCCAGGGTGACGAGGAGGAGCACCTCACGGCCGTGCTCGGCGTCACGCTCTACTGCCCAGGCCGTCTGCTTCATACGTACTCCCCCGTGGTCGCACGAGGCATTGTGCCGCGAATCAATCTGCGAGGACGGACAGCCCTCGATGCCGGAAGTCTCATGGGCCACAACGCACGGGAGCGGGGGACGCCCACGGGCAGGCTGCGGGGTCTGAGAATGTCGGGAGTCGTGCTTTGGAGCAAGGGGGCCGGCCAGGATGCGGCACACCCACACGGCCCGCCCCTCAGACAGGTGCCGGCTGCCGCGACGCACCGCAGGCCGCACAGTACCGGGCCTGGGGGGTCCGCAGGGGCTTGCCGCAGGCGGTGCACGGAGGGCCGAAGAGAATCAGCCGGTGGTGGAGGACGGCGTTGATGTTCGTCTCGCGGAAGCCCGTCAGCCGCTCGTACTCCCGGAGCGCGGGGGTGAAGGCGTGCTTGATGGACGAGATGCCAGCCTCGTTCCGGAGCTGCTTGCGCTCAAGCAGGAGGTGGACCTGCGCGTACTCCTCCTCGTCGAGCATGGGAATGTCCATCCGACACCGCCAGCACCACAGCACCTTCATGACGTCGAGCCTCCCTCGCACCACGGCGGTCCACAATCGCGGGGGAGGTTGACGCAGAAGTGAGGGAGAGATGACGGGCAGGCAGGCCGCCCATGGGGCGCCACGCCTGAGTCCAGGGCCCGGGGGCTCACCTTCAAGGGAGCCACCACGCGGGCATCCATTGCCCCGGTTACCGCGAGAGCCCCCGCGCATCCACCGGCCGCGGGGGCCGCGAACTACTCAGCCGCGCTCCAGCCGCCCCAAGATTCCTCGGCGTAGCCCCAGCGGCGGCCGGGCGCGCCCTCGTCAGCCCCCGAAGACTCCGCGTCGGCGTCCTGCCGCGGATCCACATAGGGCAAACCTTCATCGTCCATGTACGTGGTGTCGTCGTGAACCATGTCCGGCTCCTCTGGAGGCCACCCTGGTGGAGGTGGGCATCCCGCTTCGGTCGACCCGGGCTCGCCCCATGCGAGGCCCGCTCCAACAAGCATTGACCGATTTACCGAACATGTTGGGGATGTCGCCCCGCGTTGTAAAGCCCTTGGGGTCTCAAAGTTTCGGGCGCCGTGTCGCCTGCCTGCCTACCTGCCTGCTCTCCAGCAATAAGAGCGTGTACTTCCAGGCGGTTACAGACCGTCATGCGTCGGACAAAGCCCGTGACAATCGCACAAGGTAAGTCCTGGGTGCTCGGCAGGGAAGCCCTCCGCGGTTTACGGGCGTGCATTTTCACCGGCTGCCCAGCGGCGGGGTGACGCCGGTAAATCCGTGCGATGGCCGCTCTCCCCCCGGCGGAGCCGCGCGAGGTTCTCCAGTGAAGGACACCTGGGGCAGCAGGGTGCTTGATTCGCGAATCACCCCTGTTAGGGTTGAAGCGTACTCAAGAATTTGCCGCGCCGCGGCAGCCCGGGCCCATCCGCCGCGCCCTAGAGGTCCTTAGAGTCCCATGAGTCCCATCATCACCGGCCTGTTGCTAGCCCTCGCCATTCCCATCTTCGTGATGACCATGTCCGGTCGCGTGGGCGTCCTGCTCGCGATGAAGAAGGAGAACCGGCTCGACAACATCCCCTTCCGCGTGGCGCAACTGGTGCGCTTCGGCCTTGGCCAGAAGCGACTGGTGGATCCGGAGGAGTTCACGCCGGGCCTGTTCCACGTGCTCATCTACGCGGCCTTCATGGTGCTGGCCCTGCGCACCGTCATGCTCTTCGCCATGGGCTTCTCGTCCACGGCGCTGGAGGTGATGACGGACCTGAGCCACCCGTTCTGGGCGGATCAGGCCCTGCTGCTCGGCCTCTACAAGGTCTACCTGCTGGCCAAGGACGTGGTCGCCGCGCTGGCCCTGCTGGGCGTGGGCTACTACATCTGGGTCCGCTGGAAGGTGAAGCCGGACCGCCTCACGCCGTCGTGGGAGGCGTACCTCATCCTGTGCTTCATCGGCGGCCTGATGGTCTCCGAGTTCCTCTTCGGTGGCAGCCACATGGTGGCCCAGCACGCCGCCGCCGCGCAGGCGCAGATGGGCGCCACGCAGGTGCCCCAGTCCCCCGCCGCGCTGGTGTGGTGGGAGCCGTTCACCAGCCTGACGGGCCTGGCCATGATGCCGCTGGGCGCCACCGCCGCGCATGTGGTGGGCGTGGCCGGCTTCTGGACCCACCTGGCCATCATCCTGGCGTTCCTGAACTTCCTGCCCATCGGCAAGCACTTCCACATCATCACCGGCCTGCCCACGGTCTTCTTCCAGCGCACGCACTCCACCGGCAAGCTGCCCACGCCGGACCTGGAGAAGGAGGATTTCGGCGCGGCCACGGTGAAGGACCTGACGTGGAAGCAGGGCATGGACCTCTACTCCTGTACGGAGTGTGGCCGCTGCCAGACACACTGTCCCACGTACATCACCGGCAAGCCGCTCACGCACAAGGCCGTCAACCAGGACCTGAAGCATTGGATCTGGGACAACGAGCAGTGGGTGGAGGAAGGCTACGGCCCCAACGGCGTGAAGGAGCCGCTGCCGGAAATTATCGGCAGCGCCCTGTCCGCGGAGACGGTGTGGGCGTGCACGAGCTGCGGCTGGTGCGAGCAGGCCTGCCCGGTGTTCATCGAGAACGTGCCGCGCCTCATCGACATGCGCCGCTACCAGGTGCAGGTGAAGGCGGAGTTCCCGCCTGAAATCCAGCGCGTGTTCGAGGGCATCGAGCGCCAGGGCAACCCCTGGGGCCTGGGCCAGGACCGGCGCGACGAGTGGGCGGAGGACCTGGCGCTGCCGACGTGGGGTGACGACGGCGGCCCCTACGAGTACCTCTTCTTCGTGGGCTGCGCGGGCAGCTACGACGACAAGCAGAAGAAGGTCAGCCGCGCGCTGGTGAAGATTCTGCGCGAGGCGGGCGTGAGCTTCGCCACGCTGTCCAAGCAGGAGATGTGCAACGGCGACTCCGCGCGCCGCATGGGCAACGAGTACCTGTTCCAGACGATGGCGAAGACGAACGTCGAGTCGTGGAACTCGATGGGCGTGAAGGCCGTCATCACCCAGTGCCCGCACTGCTTCAACACCATCAAGAACGAGTACCCCGAGTTCGGCGGCGAGTACCGCGTCATCAACCACACGCAGCTCATCAACGAGCTGCTGAAGGAGAAGCGCATCAAGCTCTCCGCGGTGATGAACAGCAAGCTCACCTACCACGACCCCTGCTACCTGGGCCGCCACAACGGCGTCTACGACGCTCCCCGCGAGGTGCTCAACGCCATCCCCGGGCTCGAGGTGGTGGAGATGCAGCGCAGCAAGCGCGAGGGCTTCTGCTGCGGCGCCGGCGGCGGCCGCATGTGGATGGAGGAGCACATTGGCACGCGCATCAACCACAACCGGTTGAACGAGGCCGCGCTGACGCTGAAGCACGCCGAGGACCCGACCACGCCCTTCCCCAACGCCGCGGACAAGAAGAAGCCGGGCCAGGTGGGCGACTACAAGGAGCAGGGCGGCAGCGGCATCGTCGCGGTGGCGTGCCCGTTCTGCTCCACCATGCTCTCCGACGCGGTGAACGACACCGGCCGCGAGGGGAACATCAAAATCAAGGACATCACCGAGTTGGTGGCCGACGCGCTGGAGACGAAGAGCGGCGCGGTGGGCACCGTGGCCCCCAGCGCCACGGTGAGCGCCAAGCCGGAGTAGCGCCGGTGCGGCGGGCCCGCTGAAGGGCCCGCCCACTTCGCATCACCCAAGGGCCCGGAGGCTTCCACCGCGAAGCCCCGGGCCTTCGCCGTTTCAGGGCTTGCGCTGCTTCTCCGAGCGGAACACGCGCTCCAGCCGCTTGGTCGCGCCGTCGTCCCCCAGCTTGCCGGAGACATACGCCCCCGCGGAGGCGAGCTTGCGGCGGAAGCTGTTGTCCGGCGGGGGCGGCGCGTCCAGGCGGAGTTCGGTGATGCCCAGGCCGGAGAGCAGCGTGCGGGCCAGGTCCTTCTCGTCGTCACGCGCGTGGGGCATCAGCCACTGGCAGACCTCGGCGTGGCCGTGCGCGGCGGCCATGATGAGCGCGGACTCGCCGATGGAATCCGTCAGGTCGGGCTCCGCCCCCGCATCCAAGAGGAGTTGCACCAGGTCCGCCCGGCCCGCGCGGCGCGGCCATCAACGGCGTGCGCCCCTCGTCGTCGAAGGGGTTGGGGTCCGCGCCAGCGGACAGGTGGGACTCCACGGCGTCACGGTCGCCCGCCAGCACGGCATCGAAGAGGGACATCGTCAGACCTCCGCGCGGCAGCATCGCGCCTTGGGGCACCGGGACGCCAGTTGCCCAGGGACGCCCGACGCCCTGGCCGCTCCCCAGCACCCGCGCGGGAGACAGCAGCCCCCGCGGCGGCAACCTGGGCACGGTGCCAGCCCACGTCCCCTACGCCCGGCGCGTCAGTTGATTTCGACCGTGCCGCCCTTGATGCGGTGGGTGCCGGTGGCGCGCGACTCCAGGTAGGTGCCCTTCACGATGACCTTGCCGTTGCGGCGCAGGGTGATGCTGGCCTCGCCGCACTTGAGGACGACCTCGTCCTGGCCCTCGATGACGACGCGCTTGCCGTCGACGTGGGCCTCCGTGGGGCGCAGCGCGGCTTCCTGGGGCGGCGCGTCCAGCAACGCGTCCAGCAGCGGCGTCGCGCTGGGCTCCTGGATGAGCCCCATGACGAAGGGCTGCCGGGCGTCGCCGTTCTCGAAGAGGAGCACCACCTTCTGCTTTTGGGCGACGGCGGCTTGGAGCGCCTTGGGCTCCACGACGACGGCGAGCCGCGCGGGCACCGGGCCCGAGGCGTTCCCCGGGAAGTCCACCAGCACCGCGCCGCTGGCATCGAAGCCGGCCAGATGGCCCGCCCGGCTCCCCAGGATGGGCTCCTGGGACGGCGCGCCAGAGGCAAGGGACTTGCTGTCGGGTGACACGCTCATGCCGGCATCTCCATGCGTCAGGCTACCGCAGGCGCCCCCCACGGCGCGAATCAGGCCCGAAGCGCCTCCCTTGAATGCTCGGCGGGCGGCGCCGGCGCCATCCCGCGTGGCCTGAAGGTGGCCACGCGGGGGACACCCTCAACGCGCAAGGTCAGAGCGGCCCGTAGGACGGCTCCGTCGCGCTGGGCACCGCCAGCGACACCGAGCCCGTGCTCAGGTTCGCGCGGTAGATGGCCGGGTCTCCGCCGCCGGAGGTGATGAGGAAGCCCAACTGGCTGGCGCCCGTCCAGCTCGGCCACGACTCCTCGCCCGCGCCTCCGGTGGTGACACGCTGGAGCCCACCCACGTTGGAGCCCGACAGCGGCGCCACGAAGATGCGCGTGCCCCCGGAGGACAGGCGTCCATCCACCGCCACCTGCGAGCCGTTGGGCGACACCGCCACGCGGTTCTCCACGAACTGCACCCCGGCGCTCAGGAAGGAGTAGGTGATGGTGCCCCCGTTGAGCGGCACGTAGGCAATCTGGTCCAGTTGGTTCAGCCCGCTGCCCGCGCCCGCCACCACCGCCGAGCCATTGGGCACGAAGGACGGCGCGCCGTAGGCGATGACGTTGTTGGGCGTGAGGTCCTGGAAGCCGCTGCCGTCCGTGTTGATGCGCGCCAGCGCCGTCTGCGAGCTGTTGCCCGGCGAGAAGACGAAGACGACGCTGCGGCCGTCCGGGCTGAAGGTGGGCGTGCGGAAGTTGGCGCAACCGCGCGCGCACGCCGAGTCATTCGCCCGGAACAGGGTGGCCGGCGTACCACCGGTGGTGGGCACCGTCAGCAGCGAGGTAGCGCCGCCGCTGCGCTGCACGAACACCACGCTGCGGCCGTCACGCGACACCGAAGGCCAGTAGGCGCCGCCCACGCTGGTGAGCCGCTGCGGGCTGTTGGCGTCGCCGTCGTCGTCCACCACGTAGACGTTGCGGTCGTCCTCGCGCACGAAGGCGAAGCCGCGGGTGAAGAGGACGTCTCCGATGCCACCGCCACCGCCGTCGTCCAGGGGCTCGCAGCCCCCCAGCATCCCCACCGCCAATACCGCCGCTCCGAGGAACCTCCGCTTGCCCGTCATCGTCGTCACTCCGCATCCCGGCCGTAAGAGAGCCCCGTACTACAGAGCGCACCGGGACTGACGTCAACGCGCCACGGGTGATTCAACGCACGGTCAACGGTTGAGCTTCTGGAGCTCGTTGCGGCAGAGGTTGCAGAGCGACAGCTGCTTGCGGTCGCAGTCCTGCGGCGTCTGCGCGAAGAACATCACGCACCGCGGGTCCTCGCAGTAGGACAGCCCGAGCAGGTGTCCCGCCTGGTGCACCACCTCCACCTGCGCGCGGCGCCGCAGCGTGTCGCTGGCGGCGCCCTGGGCCAGCCGTTGGAGGCTCATCACCGCCGTCTTCGACTCGCGGTCCGCTTCCCCGAAGACGAAGGGGGAGTCCGGGACGAAGAGGTCCACGTCGGTGATGCCCATCACCGCGAACTGGCCGGGCTCCAGCATGGGCGTGAGGCGCCGCATGATGGCGTTGCAGTGGTACTGGCCACGGTCCTTGTTGAAGGCGTAGGCGGGCGTCGGAAGCACTGTCTTCGACACCACGGCCGCGACACCCATTTGCGCCGCCAGCGGGTCCTGCAAGTCCCTCAAGAGAGAGGCAGGCGGGCTACCCACGGAGACCAGAAGGAGTGTCTTCTGCGGCATCGGCCCACCGTCCTTCATGCACGGGACGGACGCTTGGCTACCGCGTCCCCCCGGAGCGGAGTGGCTGGGGCGCAAGGATTCGAACCTTGATACTCAGAGTCAAAGTCTGATGTCCTGCCATTAGACGACGCCCCAGCAGGTTCTCTCGTGTACTTCTGGTGTCCGAGTGTACGGCATCCCGACGGGTGCGGGGAACTCCCCTGACGCGGTTCCCTGCAATGTCAGCCACTGGACCCCTCGCCCGGGCTCCAAAGGCGGCTGGAGCCGGGCGCATTGTGGTTCTCCCTTTACACCATGAGTAAAGCCGCCCCCGGTTTTCCGCCAGGGGCGGCCTCCCCGGTCAGCCCTTGAGGACGGCGAGCGGCGTGAGGCGCGTCACCGGGCGGACCAGGTCCGCCTCATCCTCCAGCACCTCGGTGATGTCCCGGTAGGCGGCGGGGGCCTCCTCCACCAGCGCGGCGGTGCGGCCCCGGTCGTACACCACCCGGCGCAGCACGCGCTCCAGCGCCGCCGGGCGGATGCGCGCCCGCGCCTCCGAGCGGGAGAGGACGCGGCCCGCCCCGTGTGAGCAGGAGCGGAAGGCACGGGGCTCGCCTCGGCCCTCCACCACGTAGGACGCCGTGCCCATGGAGCCGGGGATGAGCCCGCGCTGCCCGGCCTGGAGCCCCACCGCGCCCTTGCGGTGGACCCACAACAGGCGGCCGCCGTGCTCCTCCTGGGCCACGTGGTTGTGGTGCACGTCCACGGCGGACGTGGCGGCGGCGGCCACGCCCAGGGCCTCCTCCAGGACGTCCAGCGCGCGAGTGGCGATGGCCTCCCGGTTGGCGAGCGCGAAGCGGCAGGCCCACTGCGTGTCCGCGACGCAGGCGGCGCCTTCGTCGGTGCGCGTGCTCAGGCCCGGCAGCGTGCCCTCCCCGAGCATCCGGGCCACCCGCACGTAGTGGTCCGCGATGGCCGCGCCAACGCCCCGCGAGCCGGTGTGCAGCAGCAGCCAGAGGGCCCCTTCCGCGTCCCGGTCCAGTTCGAGGAAGTGGTTGCCCCCTCCGAGCGTGCCCAGGTGTCTGGGCGCCAGCCGCGCCCAGGCGTGGCGCAGCTTCCCGGTGGACAGGGGTGGTGACGCCAGCGCGTCGGGCAGGGGCAGGCCGCGGCCCCGGTGGACGGCGTCCCCCACGGGGATGTGCTCGGCCAGCCGTGACAGCACGCGCTCCAGCACGTCCCGCCCAGGCAGCCCCGAGGTGAGCGGGAAGCGCCAGGCACTCACACCGCAGCCCAGGTCCCCGCCCAGCGCTCCGGGCACGACATGGTGTTCGGTCGCGAAGACGGTGCCCACGGCGATGCCGGAAGCGACGTGGAGGTCCGGCATGGCGGCCACGTGCTCCACGACATAGGGCTGGGAGGCGATGTGACGGAGCTGCTTCTCCGCGCCGGGAGGCAGCGCGCGCGCCCAGGCGAGGATGGGACGACAACCCGGTGCGTCCGGAAGAAGGAGACGGGGCATCATGACTCGCCCTCCTCCGCCGCCCCGGACGCGTGCTCCGAAACACCGATGTAGATGAAGCGAAGCTGCGGCACCCGCTTGAGGTCCAGGTGCTCCGCGAGCTGTGAGCGCAGGTAGCCGCTGGCGCCTTCGAGCGCCGCCTGCAAGGGACGAAGGCCGCCCGCCGCGGCTTCGGGCGTGACGGTGTAGCCGATGCGGACGAGGCGGCCATCCGGTGACAGCTCGAAGGACGTCAGCGCGACGCCTTCCAGCCGCGGGTCGGACAGCTCACCCCGGAAGGTCCGGGAGACTTCTTGGGACAGATGGGACTGCACGCGCAGATGGCGCGACGACGGGGTACGGCGATTCCTGGAAGAAGACATGAGAGGACGAACGGTTCCCAGAAGGCCGCGCGTGCGACTCGTGCGCTCCCGGCTTCACGCCGTCAGCCGTACACAAGACACACGCCGGCCCATTGCACGGAGACGCAGGCTCCGCGCACATGCCGTACCCAAGGCCCTGGTGACGCGCTCCGTCCCGCTCAGCGAGGGAGGCGGCCCACCCGGTTCAGCACGTTCAGCGCGGAGCGACCCGAGACTCCATTCAAGACACGTCCCATGGCACACCTCCCGCCGCGTGCGTGACTCCCGCGCGGACCGTGATGCTGCGCGGACAAGGTGCGACCGCCCCCTTGTCCGCGTCAAGCGACGGGCCGGGACGGCCGGACGCGGGCAGTCCTGACAGCCGACCACCCTCCGGGCCCATGCCCTGTGTCCGGTGTTGGCGGGTGACCACCCTCACTTTCCAGCAGCGGACGTGCGTCTCAACGCGGCCGTGGGCACCGCCCGCCACCGCGCTACGCAGCGGGCACGAGGTGAATGCACATGGCGGAAGCGTTCGACGTGGTGGTGATTGGGGCGGGGCCCGCGGGCGAGGTCGCCGGTGCGCGCGCGGCGGAGGCCGGGCTGTCGGTGGCGCTGGTGGAGCACGAGCTGCTCGGCGGTGAGTGCTCCTACTGGGCCTGCATGCCCAGCAAGGCCCTGCTCCGCCCGGGCGAGGTCCGGTGGCTGGCGGAGCATGCCGCCGGCGTGCGCGAGAAGCTGAAAGGCGGGCTCGACGCGCGCGCGGTGCTGGCCCAGCGGGACACCGTGGCGAGCCACTACAACGACGACTCCCAGATGAAGTGGGCCGAGGGGGCGAAGCTGACGGTGGTGCGGGGCACCGGCAAGCTCACCGGGCCGCGCAAGGTGCGCGTGGAGAGCAAGGACGGTTCCGTGCGGGAGCTGGAGGCTCGCAAGGCCGTGGTGCTGGCCACCGGCAGCCGCCCGCGCATCCCGGACGTCCCCGGGCTGAAAGACGCCCAGCCCTGGGACAACCGCCAGGGCACCGCGGCCAAGGCAGTGCCCAAGCGGCTGGTGGTGCTGGGCGGCGGCGCCGTCGCGGTGGAGCTGGCCCAGGCCTGGCGCTCGCTGGGCTCCGAGGTGACGCTGGTGCAGCGCGGAAAGGGGCTGCTGTCCCGCGCGGAGCCCTTCGCGGGTGAGCAGGTGGCCCAGGCGCTGCGAGACGCCGGCGCGCGCGTGCTGCTGGGGGCGACGGTGAAGAGCGTGCAGCGGCCCGGCGGCAAGGGCGAGGTGACGGTGACGCTGGCGAATGGCGAGCAGGTCGTCGCGGACGAAATCCTGGTGGCCATGGGCCGCGTGCCCCGCACGGAGGGAATCGGCCTGGAGACGGTGGGGCTCCAGGGCGGCAAGCCCGTGGAGGTGGATGACCAACTGCGCGCCAAGGGCGTGGAGGGCGGCTGGCTCTACGCCTGCGGCGACGTCAACGGGCGCAACCTCCTCACCCACATGGGCAAGTACCAGGCCCGCATGGTGGGCGACGTCATCGCGGGCAAGCAGGCAAGGGCCTGGGCGGACGCCAAGGCCACGCCCCAGGTCGTCTTCACCCACCCGCAAGTGGCCAGCGTGGGCCTCACCGAGGCCAAGGCGCGCGAGGCCGGGCTGCCAGTGCGTACGGTGGAGAAGAACCTCCAGGACGTGAGCGGAACCACCGTCGCGGGCAAGGGCCTCACCGGCACCGTGAAGTGGGTGGTGGACGAGAAGCGCCGGGTGTTGGTGGGCGCCACCTTCACCGGGCCGGAGGTGGGAGAGATGCTCCATGCGGCCACCATCGCCGTGGCGGGAGAGGTGCCGCTCGACACGCTCTGGCACGCGGTGCCGTCGTTCCCCACCATGAGCGAGGTGTGGCTGAAGCTCCTGGAGGGCTACGGCCTCTAGGGCCCGGGCCCCTCCGTTGCGCGCGCGGGGCCGGGCGTGAAATGGTGACACCGCCCACCCCACCCCTCCCTTCTGATGACCGCCGTCGCCCCGGAGCCTCCCGGCTCCGAATCCCCCCCACCGGCCGCGGGTGAGGGGACAGCTCCCGGAGTGGGTGCGCCTTGGGCGCGCTGGGCCTGGTGGCTCGTGGTGGCCGTGCTGGCCGTGGCCGCCGTCGCCGTGGGCCAGCATCCCCGCAGGGGCGTGGACTTCCGCGTCTACCTCATGGCGGCGGAGCGCTTCTGGGAGGCCTCGGACATCTACCGCCTGTCCGACGGCCACATGCCGTTCAAGTACGCGCCCATCACCGCGCCCCTCTTCCTTCCCTTCACCCTGCTCCCCGCGCGCGCCGCCGTGGCCCTGTGGAACCTGGGCTCCATCGCCGCGCTCATCGCCGTGGCCCAGCTCACCGCGCGCGCCGCGCGTTCGACGCGGAACGGGAGCCCCTGGGCCTGGGCTCCCGTCCTGACGACGCTGACCCTGCTGCCCGCCTTCACCTTCGAGCTGTTCTACGGGCAGGTGGACGCCGTCATCCTGCTGCTCATCCTCCTGTCCACGTGGGGCGCCGAGCGCGGCCAGGTGTGGCGTCCTGGCGCCGCCTTCGCCGTCGCCTTCCTGCTCAAGCCCCCCGCCGCCCTCGTCGGCCTCTTCTTCCTGTGGCGCCGGCATTGGCGCGTCATCGGCGCCACCGCGGTGGTGGGCGGGGTGCTCACCCTGCCCACACTCGCCCGCTACGGCTGGGACGGCACGCTGGCGCAGTTCCACCTCTGGAGCGACACGCTGGCCCGCACCACGCCGCCCTGGGCGCTCCAGCACAACACCCAGGGCCTGCCCACGCTGCTGCTGGCGCTGGTGTACCCGCCCGACACCGTGGTGCTCCCCGGTGCCATGTCGCTGGCGCAGGCCGTGGCGATGCTCCTCTTCGTCGCCGCGGTGGTGTGGGCAAGACCCGGGCCAGCGGACCTCATCGCCGTGTGTTGCCTGGGTGTCACCCTGCTGTCACCGCTGGCGTGGCGCGCGAACTACGTCCTGGCCTGGCCGTTGATCCACGCCGCCCTGGAGAGCCGCCACCGGCGCAACCTGGCGCTGGTGGCGCTCATCGCCCTCACGGGTGCGCTCGTCTCGGACACGGCCATGGGCGCGGAGTGGAGCCGCCGCGTCCTCCAGTGGCGTCCCTTCGCGCTCATCTACACGGTGCTGTTGATCGCCATGCTGGCGCGGATGCGGCGCATGGGCGCACCGAGCGCGGAAGTCGCCACTGACGCCGTGTCACGCCTGCCACGTTGCTCGGGTGGCGGGCTTGTTCCGTGACGCATCCGTCAAGTTGATGGAAGCAAAGTGTCACGGGGCCCGGACAGGTCCGACACATGGCGTCGCTATATGCGCGTCCAGTCATGTTCGAGACCTTCGACAGCGGCCCGGACGTCCACTCGGCGCGGCGGTTCGCGCTTTCCACCACGGCGTCGGTTGCCGTGTTCGCGTTGATGGGCATCGCCGCCGTCACCGCCGCAGGCAAGGTGACGGAAGTCATCAAGGAGAAGAAGGGCACGGACGTGGTGTTCCGTCCTCCGCCCCCTCCTCCCCCTCCTCCGGTGGTTGAAGTCAAACCGCCGCCCCCTCCACCTCCCGCGCCCAAGCCGAAGCTTGCGCCCAAGCCCTCGGCCGCCCGCCGCCACGAAGGCGCCGCCCCAGCCGCGCCCACCGTGCGCCCGCCAACATCGTCGTTCCCAAGGAAGTACCGCTGGAGAAGCCGCCCGAGGCCGCGACGGAGACGGTCGCCGCCGCGCCCATCGCCGTGGGTGGCACCGGCGCGCTCGTTCCAGGCGGCGTCGTGGGTGGCGTCCCGGGTGGTGACACGCTCGCCGGTGGTGGCGGACGCGCCGCGCCCATCAACCTCCCCGAGTCCGGCACGCCGCCGGAGCCGCTGACTTCCAACCTCACGCCGGAGTACCCCGCCGAGGCCCGCGCCAAGGGCCTGGAAGGCATGGTCATCCTCAAGGGCGTGGTGGGCGTGGATGGCCGCGTCAGCCAGCTCAAGGTGATGCGCGGTGACGAGCCCTTCGCCAGCGCCGCCATGGCCGCCGCGAAGACGTGGCGCTTCAAGCCAGCCATCGTCGGCGGTCAGCCCACGGCGGTGTTCCGCATCTTCAAGGTTCCGTTCCGTCTCAAGTCGTAAGCCGCAAAGGTTTCACTCGCACCTGCCCCCCAGGAGCAACCCGTCATGAATTTCAATCTCAGGGACATCTACAACCACATGGGTGTGTTCGCGCTGGGTATCGCGTGGACGCTCATCCTCTTCGCCGTCGCGTCCCTCGCGGTGTTCTTCGAGCGCCTCTTCGTCTTCTTCCGCTCGCGCTCCATCTCCAAGCGCTTCGCGTCCCGCGCCGGCCCCCTGCTCACCCAGAACCAGCACGAGGCGCTGGTGAAGGAGGCGGAGGCCACCAAGGGCAGCCACCTGGCCATGCTGCTGGGCGGTGGCATGAAGCACTTCATCAACAAGTCCCGCGCGCCGGCCGGCAAGCTGGGCCCGGTGGAGCTGACCCGCCGTGAGCTGGTCCGCATCAATGAGCGCGTCAGCGCGGACGTGCGCCGCGGCATGTCCGTGCTCGCCACCGTCGGCTCGGTGGCGCCCTTCGTCGGTCTGCTCGGCACGGTGGTGGGCATCATCGAGGCGTTCTCCGGTATCGCCAAGGAGGGCTCCGGCGGCCTGGGCGCGGTGTCCGCCGGTATCGCCGAGGCGCTCGTCGTCACGGCGCTGGGTCTGCTCGTCGCCATCCCCGCGGTGCTGATGTTCAACTTCCTCTCCACCCGCGCGGACGCGCTCCAGCTCTCCCTGGACGCCGCGCGGAGCGAGTTCATGGACTACCTGGAGGACCTGGGGCCGCAGAAGGCCGCCGCCGCCAACGGCGCCGCGGTGGCCACGGGACCGGAGCTGGCTGCCCGCAAGGAGTCCCGCGATGTCCACCCCGCGTAGGAGCCTGACGCCGGAGATGAACGTGACGCCCCTCGTGGACGTCGTGCTCGTCCTCCTCATCATCTTCATGGTCGTCACGCCCCAGATTGAGTCCGGCGCCGCGGTGGAGCTGCCCACCGCGACGAACCCGGACAAGGAGAACAAGGAGCTGACGCCCACCACGGTGAGCCTCTCCGCGACGGGCGCCTTCTACCTGGACCGCAAGGAGCTCAAGCGCGACGCGCTCATGGCCGAGCTGAAGGCCGTGCGCGCCAAGGACCCGGACTCCCCCGTGGTCCTCAAGGCGGACCGCGGCGTGCGCTACTCCGAGGTGCGCGGCCTCTTCAAGGCCATGCAGGAGCTGGGCTTCCCCGGCATCAACCTTCAGGTCGTCGACAAGCAGAAGAACTAGGAGCGCACGCCATGGCATTCGACCTCGGAGGCGGAAAGGGCGGTATCCGCCCGGCGATGAACGTGACGCCCCTGGTGGACGTGGTGCTCGTCCTCCTCATCATCTTCATGGTCGTCACCCCGCTGATGACGAAGCAGATGTGGATGACGGTGCCCGCCAAGGGCGATGACCAGGAGGCCCCTCCGCCTCCTCCCGATGCACTGCCACCGGTGGTCCTCACGGTGGACAGGTCCGGCGTGCTGCGCATCAACCGGGAAGAAGTCCCCCGCGACCAGGTCGTGGCCCGGCTCCAGCGCATGCTCAACGCGCGCCCGGACAAGATTGTGTTCTTCGACGCCAGTGATGATGTGCCGTACGGCGCCGCCATGGACGTGCTGGACCTCGCGCGAGGCGGGGACATCACGGTCGGCGTGTTGCCCGACAAGCTCGCGAATTGATGCAGCGTCGCGGCGGACCGTGACACCAAGTTTGCGGTCCGCCGCCTGAATCGTCACAGCCCCTTCATCCAGATGCCATGCGTGTCGCGTTCTCTACGCGCACCTCGGTAAGGAGTGTCGTGTTGTCTCGCACTGCCCCCTTGCGCGCCTTCCTGGCCGCGCTTGTCATGACAGCTACGCCTGTTTTCGCTCAGGCGCCCGGCGTTCCGGGCTCGGCTCCCGCTCCCGCGGTCGACCCCGTCACGCAACCTCTTCCCGAACCCGAGGAAACCCAACCGTCGCAGCCGAATGACGCCGCGCGCCGCCGCGCAGCAGCCGGGCACCGAGCCGGCGCCAACGGCCGCGCAGCCGGGCGTCACTCCTGATCCCACCGCGCAGCAGCCCGGCACGGAGACCGCGCCCACCGCGCAGCAGCCGGGCACCGATACCGACCCCGCCGCCGCGGCGCCCGCCGATGAGTCCATGGAAGGCATGGGCGACGAGGCGATGCTGGCCGAGTCCGCCGTGCCGCCTCCGGGCTTCACCGGCATCTACGGCCGCGTGACGGACGAGGCCAACGGCGAGGGCCTCATCGAGGCCACCGTGAAGGTCGTGACGGCGCCCAGAAGCAGGTGCTCACGGACATGGACGGCTTCTACCGGGTGGCGCTGCCGCCCGGGAAGTATGACCTGCGCGTCTTCTATGACGTGTACCAGGGCCGCCGCATCACCGGCGTCATCGTGAACAAGGGCAAGGCCACCAAGCTGGACGTGGCGCTCGGCGCGGACGAAGGCGCGGTGCAGGAGGTCGTCGTGGAGGCCCGCGCGGACCGCCGGGCCGAGGGCGCGCTGCTCCAGGAGCGCAAGAAGGCCGCCGCCGTGTCGGACGCCATCAGCGCGCAGGAAATCGCGCGCACGCCGGACTCCAGCGCGGGTGACGCGGTGAAGCGCGTGGTGAGCGCCACGGTGGTGGACGGCCGCTACGTGCTGCTGCGCGGCCTGGGTGGCCGCTACAGCACCACGCTGCTCAACGGCGCGCTGCTGCCCAGCCCCGAGCCGGACGAGCCCAGCGTCCCGCTGGACATCTTCCCCACCAACCTGCTCGCCAACCTCAACGTGGTGAAGAGCTACACGCCGGAGCTGCCCGGCACCTTCGGCGGCGGCACGCTGCTCATCGAGACCAACTCCTACCCCAGCGAGTTCGAGTTCAAGCCGCGCATCACCCTGGGCGGCGACTCCGTGACGACGTTCCGGGAGCGCAACAGCCAGCTCCAGGGCGGCTTCGGCGAGGCGCTGGGCTTCCCCAGCAGCAGCCGCCAGCTCCCCAACGCGATTCCGCGCGACGCCCAGCTCGGCGCGTCCGGCGAGTCCCGCGAGGTGCTCGCGCAGCAGTTCCGCAGCTTCCCCAACATCTGGCAGGCCCGCCGCACCACGGCGCTCCCCAACATGGGCCTGGGCGTGTCGGTGGGTGACACCCTGCGCTTCGGCAACAGCCGCCTGGGCTACCTGGCCAGCGCCAACTACGGCCACCGCGACGGCGTCCAGGAGGGCACCTTCGCCCGCGCCTCCCGCGACGAGACGGACACCCTCTACGCCTTCGAGTCGGCCAGCAACACGCAGGGCTTCGAGACGGCCAGCCTCAGCGGCCTGGGCAGCGTGGGCTTCCAGCTTGACCGCGACAACGAGCTGACCTGGTTCGGTCTCTACACGCGCGGCACCGACACGCGCACGCACACGGCGACGGCCAACAACCTCATCCGGACCGAGCGCTACGAGAGCACGCGGCTCCAGTTCGTCAGCCGCCAGCTCTTCTTCAACCAGCTCCGCGGCTTCCACCGCCTGGGGCTGCTGGGTGACGCCGAGCTGGACTGGCAGGCCAACGTGTCCCGCGTGGACCGCGACGAGCCGGACACCCGCGACACGCTCTACAGCAACAGCTTCAACGTCCCCGGCGCGGTCCCCACCTTCCCCAACCAGCCCAACAGCGGCGAGCGCTTCTTCGCCGAACTGGGTGAGACGTCCACGGGCGGCACCGTCAACGTCACCCTGCCCCTGTCCGCCGTGAAGCTGAAGGCCGGTGGCCTGGCCCAGGTGTCCTTCCGCGACTTCAGCGCGCGCCGCTTCCGCTACATCCTGGGCAGCACGCCGGTGGACCGCACGCTCCCGCCCGAGCAGCTCTTCGCGCCGGAGAACCTGGGCACCGGCATCAACGTGCGGGACTCCACCCGCGCCGACGACGCGTATGACGCGTACCTGGGTGTCTTCTCCGGCTACGTCTCCGCGGACACCCAGCCCCTGGAGGCCCTGCGCCTGGTGGGCGGTGTGCGCCTGGAGAGCTCCAACCAGGTGCTGACGCTCAAGGACCCGTTCACCGGCGCCTCCGGCGTGGAGAACCGCGCCGACTACGTGAACCTGCTGCCGGCCCTCAACGCCATCTACGCGCTCACCCCCACGGTGAACCTGCGCACCGGCTACAGCTACACGCTGGCGCGGCCCACGTTCCGCGAGCTGGCGCCCTTCATCTACTTCGACTTCGTGCGCCGCCGGAACGTGTCCGGCAACCCGGAGCTGGAGCAGACGCGCATCCACAACGTGGACGCGCGCGTCGAGTGGTTCGCGGGCGAGAACGAGGTGCTGGCCGCCAGCGCCTTCTACAAGCGCTTCGTGAACCCCATCGAGCGTGTCATCAACAACCCGGAGGCGCAGGACCTCACCTACCGGAACGCCGCGGGCGCGGACACCTTCGGCCTGGAGCTGGAGGCCCGCGCCTCCCTGGGACGCCTCACCGAGTCGCTCCGTGACGTGCGCGTGGGCGCCAACCTCACGCTCATCCAGTCCGAGGTGGACCTGGGCGACAACGTCGTCGGCGCGCAGACGAACCAGCGGCGGCCGCTCCAGGGCCAGTCGCCCTACGTGGTCAACTTCAACCTCGGCTACCTGCGGCCCGAAAGCGGCACCGAGGTCACCGTCCTCTACAACGTCTACGGCCCGCGCATCAGCGAGGTCGGCGTGCAGCGGCTCCCCGACGTCTACGAGCGCCCCTTCCACCGCGTGGACATCTCCGTGGCCCAGCAGTTGGGCTCCGCGCAGCTCAAGCTCACCGCGGCCAACCTCCTCAACTCCTCCGTCACGCTCCGCCAGGACTCGGTGGTCGTGCAGTCGTACAAGCCCGGCGTTGCCTTCAGCGCGTCGCTGGGCTGGTCCCTCTAACCCACAGAAGGAAGCACACCCATGAAGCGCCTCTTTGCCTCCCTCCTGACGCTCTCCGCCCTCGCCTTCACCCCTGCCTGCGGCGACGACAACGACAATCCCCCCACCAACCCGCCGCCGACGGACACCACCGAGGACGTGTCCGCCAACATCACCCAGGACACCACCTGGAAGACGGGCCACACGTACACGCTGAAGAACTACGTCTTCGTGGAGAGCGGCACGCTCACCATCGAGCCGGGCGTCCGCATCCTGGGTGACCAGGGCAGCGCGCTCGTCATCACCCGCAACGCGCGCATCCACGCCGTGGGCACGGCCCAGAACCCCATCGTCTTCACCAGCTCGCGCCCCGAAGGCACCCGCGAGCCGGGGAACTGGGGCGGCCTGGTCCTCCTGGGCAAGGGCCACGTCAACGTCGCCGGTGGCGAGAACACCGTGGAGGGCTTCTTCGCCTCCGAGGGCAACCCGCTGACCCGCTACGGCGGCGGCGCCACCCCGGATGAGACGCATGACTGCGGCGCGCTGAACTACGTCCGCATCGAGTTCGCCGGCTTCGAGCTGGCCGAGGACAACGAGCTCAACGGCCTCACCGTGGCCGGCTGCGGCTCCGACACCGACCTGGAGTTCATCCAGGTGCACAAGGGCGCCGACGACGGCATCGAGTTCTTCGGTGGCTCGGCGAACCTGGCGCACGCGGTCGTCACCCAGGCGGATGACGACTCGCTGGACTACGACCTGGGCTACAACGGCAAGATCCAGTTCTTCATCGCCCAGCAGAACGCGGTGGTGGGCAACTACGGCATCGAGGCGTCCGGCAACCGGAACGACAACGCGGCCACGCCGCGGTCCGCGCCGGAAATCTGGAACGCGACGTTCATCGGCTCGGGCCGTCCGTCGGGCACCAGCCCGTTGCAGGCGGGCATGGTGTTCAACACCGGCGCCGGCGGCAAGCTGAACAACGTCATCGTGTCGCACTTCGCCGACTTCGCCGTGGACGTGAGCGGCACGGCCTCCGCGGCCCTGTGGAACGCGGCCACGCCGGAGCTGTACCTGCGCAACACGTTCTTCTGGAACAACCGCGGTGACACCGTCTCCATCCCCGCGGCCCCGAACCCCACGGTGGACTCCAGCGGCAACATCACCAACCCGGACGCGTCCAACTTCAACGAGCCCGAGCGCGTGCTGGCCTCCGGCCTGAACAACCGCGTGCTGGACCCGCAGCTCACCGACGCGCGGAACCTGACGGCGCCGAACTTCGCCCCGGCCGCCGGCTCGCCCGCGCTGAACCCGGACAACGCGGCCACGCCGCCGGCCGGCTTCGACCCCTCCGCCCGCTTCGTGGGCGCGGTGGGCACCACCAACTGGCTGGCCGGCTGGACGGCCTTCCCGGAGAACTGACGTTCCTTCGTTGAGTTGAGCCGGGCGCCTCCGCCGCACGCGAGCGCGGAGGTCCCGGTCCCATGGCCCGGTCGAGTGCCGCGCGCGGAGGGGGGCTCCGGCGATGGCACCCGGTCGGGCCGTGGCCTTTCAAGGCGCCTCGGGCCGGCTCACGGCCCGGGGCTCTCCGGCTCGTCCGGCACGCGCTACCGGGGTTGTCATCCCCCGTGGCCTCCCCAACGTTTCTCCGGTGGCGGGTCCAACTCCTGCCCGCCCTGGAGGAGCCCCGCCATGCGCGACACCATTCAACCGTCAGGGACCCGCGCGCTGGATTCGCCCCGGCGAAGCGGCCTTCGCGGGAGGCGGCTGCTTGAACGCGGCCGGCGTTTCGACCCGGAAGCCCGCCTTCCCCAACTGGTCTCCGCGCTCGCGGGCGGCACGCTGCTCACGCTGGGCCTGCGGCGCGGCAGGCTGGGCGGCGTGGCCATGGCCCTTGCCGGTGGCGGCCTGCTCTTCCGGGGCACCCGGACCGAGCAGGCACCTCACGTCCGCAAGCACGGCGTCGTGGTCCGCACGCTCCGCCGGCAACGCGGCCGTGGCACCACCGTCGAGCTGACGGTGCTCCAGCGCTCCATCACCATCCGGGGCACGCCGGACGCGCTGTACCGCCGCTGGCGCGACGCGGACACACTCAACCAGGTCATGGGGCACTTCGCCGAAGTCACGTCTTCCCGCGACGGCATGCAACACTGGAAGGTGCCCGGCATCCTCGGCAAGTCGCTCGAATGGGACGCGGAGGTGGTGGAGGAGCACCCCGGCGAGTTGCTGCGCTGGCACTCCGTGGGACGCACAGCGCTGTCCAACGAAGGTTGGGTGCGCTTCCGCCCCGCGCCGCGGGACTGGGGCACCACGGTGACGCTCCGCCTCGTCTTCGACCCGCCGGGAGGTGTCGTGGGCGAGAAGGCCGCGCACCTGCTCGGCGCCGTGCCCGCCGCGCTCGCGCTCAAGGCGCTCAAGCGATTCAAGAGCCTCGTCGAATCGGGCGAGATTCCCACCACCCGTCCCAACCCCGCCGCTCGCGAGGGCGGCTATTCCTCCTGAGGAACCCGCCCATGCGCGCACTCTGCTGGAACGGCATCAACAACCTTGGCGTGGAGACCGTGGGCGACCCCCGCATCGTCAACCCGCACGACGTCATCCTCCAGGTGAGGATGTCCACCACCTGCGGCTCCGACCTCCACTTCATCGACGGCGACATCCCGACGATGCGCAGGGGAGACGTCATCGGCCATGAGTTCATGGGCACCGTCGTGGAGACGGGCCCCGAGGTGAAGAAGGTCCACGTGGGCGACCGCGTCGTCGTCCCGTCCTTCATCTGCTGCGGCAGTTGCTGGTACTGCCAGCACGACCTCTGGTCCCTCTGCGACAACACCAACCCCAAGGGCGAATTGCAGGAGCCGCTGTTCGGCTACCAGACGGCCGGCATCTACGGCTACACCCACGCCTTCGGCGGCTACGCGGGCGCGCACGCGCAGTTCGTCCGCGTCCCCCACGCGGACACCGACTGCTTCCAGGTCCCCGAGGACGTGACGGACGAACAGGCCCTGTTCCTCTCCGATGCGGTGCCCACCGGCTACATGGGCGCGGACTTCTGCGACATCCAGCCCGGCCAGACGGTGGCCGTGTGGGGCTGCGGCGGCGTGGGGTTGATGGCGCAGAAGGCGGCCTTCCTCCTCGGCGCCGAGCGGGTGATTGGCATCGACCGCCTCCCCGAACGGCTGAAGCTGGCGCGGGAGAAGGTGGGCGCGGAGACCATCAGCTACGAGGAGGTGGACAGCGTCCTGGACGTGCTGAAGGAGCTCACCGGCGGCCGGGCCCGACGCCTGCATCGACGCGGTGGGCATGGAGGCCCACGGCACCGGCGTGGTCGCCGCGGTGGACCGCGCGAAGCAGGCGCTGCACCTGCAGACGGACCGGGGACAGGCGCTGCGGCAGGCCATCCTCGCGTGCCGCAAGGGCGGCATCCTGTCCGTGCTGGGCGTCTACGGCTTCATGGACGCGTTCCCCATGGGCGCCATCATGAACAAGGGGCTCACCGTCCGCTCCGCGCAGCAGCACGGCCAGAAGTACCTGCCGCGGCTGCTGGAGCACGTGGTGAAGGGCGAGCTGGACCCGTCCTTCCTCGCCACGCACCGCTTCTCCCTGGAGGACGCGCCCCAGGGGTACGAGCTCTTCAAGAAGAAGCAGGACGGCTGCGTGCGGGCGGTGTTCCTGCCCAACTGACGCCAGCCTGTCCTCACGAGGCCGTCCGGTGATGGCGACACACCGGGCGGTTTCGTTTCCGTCCGGGTGCTTCAGGCCTCGGACAGCATGCCGTTGCCGGTGTGGTGCGCCGACGCCGCGAGCGCCTCCGGCGTGGCGCCATCCGCGAAGAGCGACGCACCCGCGGCGGCGCGGGCCTTGGGCGGACGGCCCCGGCGGCGCGGC
>JBKGHI010000125.1:0-23803 GCA_046520405.1 Myxococcus sp. 1LA | reverse complement strand
CGCAGGCGGAGCTGGCGCGGGCCCAGGCGTCCGTGGGTTTCGTGGGCACGGGCGGCGGCACCACGGTGGTGCTGCGCGCGCCGCTGGCGGGCACGGTGCTGAGCCGGAGCGCGGCGGAGGGCATCGCCGTGCAGCCGGGCGGGGGACGTGCTGGTGGAGGTGGGGGACCCGTCGGCGCTGTGGGTGATGGCGGACGTGTTCGAGCGCGACCTGCCCTGGTGCGCGAGGGCGCGAGGGTGCGGGTGACGATGCCGTCGGTGCACGCGCCGCTGGAGGGGACGGTGGACTCGGTGGGCGCGGTGGTGGCGGGCGGCTCGCGGACGGCGCCGGTGCGCATCACCCTGGACGCGCCGGAGCAGGGGCTGCGGCCCGGCATGTTCGGGCGCGTGCGCATCGACTCGCCGGACGCCAGCCTGACGCTGCCGGTGGAGGCGGTGCTGCTGCGCAACGGCAAGGAGTCGGTGGTGTACGTGCAGCAGGACGCGGGCACCTTCGTGCGGCGGCCCGTCGTCGTCGCGCAGCCGGTGGAGGGCCGCGTGCAGGTCATCGCGGGCCTGTCACCCGGGGAGCAGGTCGTCACCCGGGGCGCGCTGCTGCTGGATGGCGCGGCGGACCAGCTTCTCTAGGCGCGGCGAGGACACCCAACCATGTTGCGAGCACTCATCGCGTTCTGTGTGAAGAGCCGCCTGCCCGTCCTGCTGCTGACGCTGGGCATCGGCCTCTTCGGTGTGAAGGCCTACCTCGAAACCCCGGTGGAGGCGTTCCCGGACGTCACCAACCTCCAGGTGAACGTCATCGCGCAGATGCCCGGGCTTGCGCCCGAGGAAATCGAGCGGCAGGTGACGGTGCCCCTGGAGCGCGTGCTCAACGGCACGCCGGGCATGGTGCAGATGCGCAGCGAGAGCCTCTTCGGGCTGTCGCTCATCTTCCTGACTTTTGATGACGGCGTGGACCCGTTCAAGGCGCGCACCATCGTCGGGGAGCGCATGTCCAACGCGGACATGCCGGACGGCGCGGACGTGCGGCTGGCGCCCGAGGCGACGCCGCTGGGCAAAATCTACCAGTTCCGCGTGCTGAGCGACCGGCACACGCTGACGGAGACGCGCTCGGAGATGGAGTGGAACATCGCGCGGCACCTGCGCCAGGTGCCCGGCGTGGCGGACGTGCTGAGCCTGGGGGGCTTCCTCAAGGAGTTCCACGTCCAGGTGGACCCGTCGCGGCTGCTCGCGCACGAGCTGACGCTGGCGGACGTCACGGAGGCGCTGGAGCGCTCCAACCGCAACGTGGGCGGCGGCTTCCTGCGCCAGGGCGACCAGGAGCTGCTCATCCGTGGCGTGGGCTACCTGCGTAATGCGCGGGACGTGCAGAGCATCGTGCTCAAGAGCGAGGACGGCACGCCGGTGACGGTGGGGGACGTGGCGCGGGTGGTGGCGTCGCACACGCCGCGCCGTGGCTCGGTGAGCCACAACCTGGACATGGACGTCACCGAGGGCGTCGTCCTGCTGCGCCGGGGCGAGAACCCCAGCACGGTGCTGGAGGGCGTGCACGCGAAGGTGGAGGAGCTGAACGCGCGGGTGCTGCCCAAGGGCATGCGCATCGAGGCCTTCTATGACCGGAACGACCTGGTGGGGCACACGCTGTCCACGGTGCACCACAACCTGCTGCACGGCGCGCTGCTGGTGGTCGCGGTGGCGTGGCTGTTCCTGCGCAGCCTGCGCTGCTCGCTCATCGTCGCGTCCGTCATCCCGCTGGCGCTGCTGACGGCCTTCATCGGCCTGAAGATGGTGGGCCTGCCGGCGAACCTCATCTCCATGGGCGCCATCGACTTCGGCATCCTGGTGGATGGCGCGGTGGTGCTGGTGGAGAACGTGCTGCACGAAGCGGGGGTGCAGCGGCCCCGGCGGCGCAGGGAGATGCTGGGGCTCATCCTGCACTCGGCGCTGGACGTGGCGCGGCCGACCTTCTTCGCGATGGCCATCATCATCGCCGCGCTCATCCCCGTCTTCACGCTGGAGCGCGTGGAGGGCCGCATCTTCCGGCCGCTGTCGCTGACGTACAGCTTCGCGCTGGTGGGGGCGCTCGTCTTCGCGCTGACGGTGGTGCCCGCGCTGTGCGCGCTGCTGCTGCGGCCGAAGGACGCGGAGGTGAAGGAGCCGAAGCTGCTGAGCACGCTGCGGGACGGCTACGCCCGCGCGGTGACGTGGCTGATGCCGCGCAGGACGCTGGTGTTCGCCAGCATGACGGCGCTGGTGCTCTTCACCGGCGTGGTGGGCTCGCGGGTGGGCAGTGAGTTCCTCCCGGAGCTGGACGAGGGCGACATCAACATCTTCGTGGAGATGCCGGCCAGCATCTCGCTGGGCAAGGGCTCGGACATCCTGCTGGAGGTGCGGCGGAGGCTGTTGGACTTCCCCGAGGTGAAGGAGGTCCTCGTCGAGCAGGGCCGCCCGGAGGACGGCACGGACAACGAGGCCGTCAACATGGGCAAGACGTTCGTCCGCTTCACGCCCGAGGAGACGTGGCGCAAGGGCTGGGACAAGGAGCGGCTGGTGCGGGAGATGCGCGCCTCGCTGCTGGAGATTCCGGGCGTCAGCTTCAACTTCTCGCAGCCGATTAAAGACAGCGTGGAGGAGGCCATCAGCGGCGTGCGCGGCAAGGTGGTGCTGAAGATTTTTGGCACGGACCTGGCGGCCATGCGCGGCACGCTGGAGCAGGCCGTGACGTCGCTCCAGAAGGTGGAGGGCGTGGTGGACCTGGGGCTCTACCGCGACTCCAGCGTGCCGCAGCTCCAGGTGGTGCTGGACCGGCCCGCGCTGGCGCGCGCCGGCATCGACGTGTCCACCGCGCAGGACCTGGTGGAGACGGCGCTGGGCGGCCGGGTGGTGACGGAGCTGTGGGAGCAGGAGCGGCCCGTCCCGGTGCGCGTCATTCTCCCGGGCTCGGAGCGTGACGACGAGGCGCGCATCGGCAGCATCCTGGTGCCCACGGCCAGCGGCGGACACGTGCCGCTGCGCGAGGTGGCGCGGCTGGAGAAGGCGCTGGGCCGGGCGAGCATCAACCGCGAGGCGAACAGCCGCACCCTGGCGCTGAAGTTCAACGTGGAGGGGCGCGACATGGGCTCCACCATCCAGGAGGCCATGGCCACGGTGGAGCGCGAGGTGACGGTGCCGGAGGGCACGTTCCTCAAGTGGGGCGGCGAGTTCGAGAACCAGGAGCGCGCGCTGGGCCGGCTGGCGGTCATCGTGCCCATCTCCTTCCTGGTGGTGTTCGCGTTGCTGTACGCGGCGCTGGGCTCCATGCGGAGCGCGAGCGCGGTGCTGGCGGGAGCGCCCTTCGCGATGTGCGGCGGCGTGCTGGCGCTGGCCGCCACGGGCATCCCGTTGTCGGTGAGCGCGGCGGTGGGCTTCATCACGCTGCTGGGGCAGGTGTGTCTGGCGTCGCTGCTGGTGGTGAGCGCGGTGGATGACCGGCGGAAGACGGGCGAGGCGCTGGAGACGGCGCTGCCGGCGGGCGCGGCGAGCCGCTTCCGCGCGGTGCTGATGACGGCGCTGCTGGCGATGCTGGGGCTGATGCCGGCGGCGCTCTCCAGCGGAGCGGGCAGCGAGACGCAGCGGCCCTTCGCGGTGGTCATCATCGGCGGGCTGGTGACGGCGGTGCTGGTGTCGCTGTTCGCGCTGCCGGCCTTCTACGCGGTCATCATGGGGAACCGCGCCGCGTCCACGGGCTCGCGGGGTGACGAGGACGACGAGGACCTGGACTCCGGCGTGGAGCACATCGGTCCGAAGGGGCACGGTCCGGAGCAGGCCACGGCGGAGGTGGCGGCGTGAGGCGCTTCATCGGAACGAGAGTCCGGAGAAGCCCTCCCGGTCGTGGCGGAGCAAGGCGCGGCATGGTGGGCCGCAAGGCCCGGCACCGCTGGAGCATCGAGGCGCATCGGCGGGACACCGGTTGTGGGCCTGTTCTGCGGAGTGGTTTGCGTTCAGCGAATGGCGGCCTGAAGCGCTTCATGCCGGTGCGTGCCCACTGGGCGCTGCCGGAGACGGAGCCGTGCGGCGCCACGCGGGGTTTCAGCACCGAGGGAGTGTCATGTCTGTCGTTGGTGACGGAAGGCGTTCAGGGCGAGGCGGAGGCCACGGAATGAAGCGGTTCATCGTCTGGGGCGTCCTGGGCACGTTGGCGGCTGGGAGCGCCATGGCGCAACAATCCGAGACGCCTCCGCCGGACCGCCTCACGCTGGAGCAGAAGCGGTCCGAGGCGGCGCCTCCAGAGCGCATCACCCTGGAGCAGGCGCTGTCTCTGCTGGACGAGCGCAGCCCATGGGCCGCGGCGGAGCGCTCGCGCATCGACGTGGCGGCGGCGGACCGGGTGGAGGCGGGCATCCTGCCCAATCCGTCGTTCAGCTACGGCACGCAGCTCCTGGCCGCGGGTGTGAATACCGGCTCGTCCGTGGTGCATGAGCTGTCACTGGAGCAGCCCCTGCTCATCTTCGGGCAGCGCGGCGTGCGTCGCGAGCTGGCGGAGCGCAACGTGTCCGCCGAGCAGGCGCGGGTGAAGGCCTCTCTGGCGGAGCGGGCGCTGGCCGTGCGCGAGGCCTTCGCGGCGCTGTTGACGAACCAGGAAGAGTTGCGTGTGCTGGAAGAGACGGCGGTGGACCTGGGGCGCGTGGAGAAGGTGGTGAAGGGGCGCGCCGCGGCGGGTGACTCCAGCCGGTATGACGTGGAGCGCATCGAGGTGGAGAGCCGCGCGCTGGAAGTGGAGGTGCTGAACGCGCGCGCCAGCGTGGACGACGCCTCCGGCCGGCTGGCGGCGCTGCTCGGCATCGAAGCGTGGCACCCGAGGGCGCAGGGTTCGTTGCGCACCACCGAGTCCCTGCCCGACCTGCCGCTCCTGTGGGAGTCCGCCCAGCAGCGCCGGCCTCGCTGGTGGCGGCGCGGGCGCGGCAGGCGGTGGCGCGTGGTGGTCTGGACGTGGCGCGCCGGGACCGGCTGCCGGTGCCGTCGGTGGCGGCGGGTGTCATGCTCACGCGGAACGAGAAGAGCACCATCGCCATGGTGGGCGTGGGCCTGCCGCTGCCCCTCTTCGACCGGAACCAGGGCTCCATCGCCCGGGCGTCCGCGGAGATGCAGGCCGAGGCGCGCGCACTGGAAGCGGAGCTGGCAGAGGCCCGCGCGGAGCTGACCCGGGCACACGCCGTCCTGGAGGGACGCAAGGGCGCGTTGGCGCGGCTGGAGCACGATGTGGTGGAGCGCCTGCCCACGATGCGCCGGATGGCCGAGGACGCCTACCGCGAGGGCCGCGGCAACATCCTGGAGCTGCTGGACGCGTTCCGCTCGCTCAAGGACATGCGGGTGCTCCACCTGAAGCAGCAGGAGACGGTGAAGCTCGCGGAGGCGTCCGTGCTCTTCGCTGCGGGGCTGGACACGGCGCCCTGACGGGAGCGTGCGCTCGCGCCTGGCGGAAGTGCCCCGGCATGGCGGGGCATCACGCCAGGCGCGGGCGCGCGTTGCAGCAGCTAGATCAGCTCACGCAAGAACGGCGCGACCACGGCTCCCAGTCGCTCGGGTTGGTCAAACGGAATGCCGTGGGCGGCGTCCTGTACCTGTGCGATTCGCACATGTGGGTTGAGGCTCCGCAGTTCCATTGCCATCTCGAGCGTGACGACGGGACTGCGGTCCCCAGTGACGAGGAGGGTCGGGACGTCAATCGCGCGCACCACGTCGCGATACTCGGGGTTGGGCGGCGTGAGAACGTCGAAGGCGCCCAGATGGGTCTTCAGTCTCGCCTCGGCAAGAAGCTCGACGATTTCGGGCGAACGATGCGGGTTGCGGGCTCGGGCCTGGGCAACGAGGTCCGACTTGTGCAGGCCGAGGGCCCGGCGGTGTTGGTCGGCGACGTCGCTGTCGCGCACCTCGCGTTGGCGCTCGGGACTCAAGAACGTCGGGTCGACCAGGATGAGGCCGCGGAGGCCCCCCGTCCCTCGACTCGCCACGAGCGCGGCGGTCATGCCGCCCATCGAGTGGCCAAGCAGAACCGGGCGAGAGAGCTCCAGACTACGGATGAGTCCCACGACGTCGCTCGCATGGTCGTCGTACCGGTAGCCGTGGAGCGGCGTGCTCGAACCGCCGTGCCCTCTGGCGTCGGGTATGACGACGTCGAATTCACCTTCGAGCATGCGCGCCAAGGGCGTCCAGCAGGCGCCGCTCCCGAGCAATCCATGGAGCAGAACGACGGGAGGGTTGGCGCTGCCAGTTCGGAGGTAGTGGATGTTGATGCCGTTCGTTTCGCAGACTCCACTCATCCAGGTCGTCATGGAGCTGTTTCTACCTGATCGCGAGCCGGCGCCCTGGGTGCCCTGCTGACGGAGGCCGC
Organism: Myxococcus sp. 1LA; assembly: GCA_046520405.1. Classification (GTDB taxonomy): domain Bacteria; phylum Myxococcota; class Myxococcia; order Myxococcales; family Myxococcaceae; genus Myxococcus. Next base: position 17,437 of record JBKGHI010000125.1, on the reverse strand, counting down.
GGTGCTGTGCGCCGCCGGCTTGGACTCATCGGGCGGCTCAGATGCGCTGCCCGATGGAGCCGCCGCAGTGGGCGAACCATCCCGGCGAGTCATCCATGGGCATCGCGAGTGCCAGGCAGGGCAGGAGGAGCGATAGCAGGACGGAGCGGTTCGGTTGGGAGTGCATGCGCGCAGGGGCACATCGTGAGCGCACGGCGCGCGCGGATGCCATCACCTCCGTGGCGGGTTTCGTGCTGAACGGACCGCACGCCACCCCGAGGGCCCCCTCGCGCCGGGGGGGCCGGAGCCGGTCCCGGAGCTCGCTGTTCGGAAATGTCGGGGGTTCTGCGGGCGGTCTCAATCGGTGAACGCACCAGTCAGGCTGCGCGGAAGGGAGCGCATCCGGGAGAGGTGCCCGGTGGAGAGTCGAGGCAAGCTCGGCAGGATGTGTGGAGAGGATTGGTTGGAGGTGCGGCGCGCGGTGGCCGCCGGACAGACGCAGGAGGAGGCAGCGCGGGCGGCAGGGGTGAATGAGCGCACGCTGCAGCGCCTGTTGCGCCGTGCGGGCGGCATCCGGAGGCCTGCGCGCGTGCGCTCTACCTTGCGTTTGAGCGTGGCCGAGCGCGAGGAGGTGTCTCGCGGTGTGCAGGCCGGCGAGTCCTTGCGCGCCACCGCGCGGCGACTGGGACGTGCTCCGTCCACCATCAGCCGCGAAGTGGGGCGTGCCGGCAAGGGACGCGAGGGCTACCGGGCGTGGCTGGGCGAGGCGGCGGCCGTGCGGGCGTCGCGCCGGCCCAAGCAAACGAAGCTGTCGGCCCAGCCCCAGTTGCGCCAGGAGGTGGAGCGACGTCTGCTGCGGTGCTGGAGTTCCCAGCAGATTGCCGCCGCGCTCAAGCGCGACTTCGCCCACCAGCCCCAGATGCACGTGTCTCACGAAACCATCTACCGCAGCCTCTACGTGCAGACGCGGGGCAGCCTGCGCAAGGAACTCGCCGCGTACCTGCGCACGGGCCGCCCCCCAGCGTCGGCCCCGTGGCCGCGCCAGCGTCCTGTCCGGCCAGTTGCCGGGCCGGGTGATGCTCAGTGAGCGCCCGCCGGAAGCCGAAAGCCGCGCCGTCCCGGGCCACTGGGAGGGCGACTTGCTGATGGGCAAGCAGGGCAAGAGCGCCGTCGGCACGCTGGTGGAGCGCCGCAGCCGGTACGTCATGCTGTTGCACCTGCCCGAGGGGCGCACCGCTCCCCACGTGCGTGAGGCCCTCACCCACCAACTTGGCCAACTGCCTGACGCCTTGCGCCGCACCCTCACCTGGGACCAGGGCAAGGAGATGGCCGAGCACGTGCGCTTCACCATCGACACCGACGTCCAGGTCTGCTTCTGCGACCCCCAAAGCCCCTGGCAACGCGGCAGCAACGAGAACACCAACGGCCTGCTGCGCCAGTACTTCCCCAAGGGCATGGATTTGAGCGGCCTGTCGCGCGCCCAGCTCGACACCGTCGCCCACCAACTCAACACCCGCCCCCGCCAGACGCTCGACTGGCGCACCCCCGCCGAGGTATTCGCTCAAAGCGTTGCGATGACCGGCTGAAACCGCCGCGCCGCGAAATGTCCCGACATTTCCGAACAGCGAGCTCCCAAAGTGCGCCCCGGCCCTCGGCGCGCCTCGCCTCATGACGCGGCTCAAAAGGGCTGAGTGATGGCGTCGCTGCGGTGGGCGAACCCTGTGGCTGCATCGCGCGGAGAAATGGCCGCCAGGGCGGGCGTGGTGGCCTGAGGCAACCCACGCCGATATCAGTACCCTGATGAATGGGCACCGCTCGCGCCTGGCGGAATCGTCCCTGGAAGCAGGGGGACCGCACCAGGCGCGAGCGCAGGACTCAGGGCAGGGTAGGCACGCGGTCGAAGTCCATGGTGCTCACGGGCGCGAAGGCCTCGAAGCGGTCCGCGCGGCGGTCCAGGGTGCGGGCCTTCTGGATGAGAGCGCCCAGCCCCGTGACGTCCCCGCGGCCCTTCAGCGGCTGGCCAATCTCCTCCCAGAGGGAGAACAGGGCGTCGTAGGACAGCGGGCGCACCCAGTAGGAGCCACGGAGCTTCTCGGCGAAGGCGGCGGCCACGTAGGACAGGCGCGTGGGCGGCGTGGCGCGGCCGTAGGCGGGACGGAGGACGCTCGACGGCAGCGGCTTCTCGATGAGCCGCGAGTCCCCACCCTCCGGCGCCTTGTAGCGGATGCGCAGCGTACCGAAGGACGCGGAGGGCTCGGTCAGCTTCACTTCGTAGAGCGCGGTGACGGCGTGGCCCGCGCCGATTTCACCCGCGTCCACGCGGTCATCGGCGAACTGCTCCTTGGTGAGCATGCGGTTCTCGTAGCCGAGCAGCCGGTAATGGGACACGGCCTCCGGGTTGAACTCCATCTGGAGCTTCACGTCCTTGGCCACCACCTGGAGCGTGCCGGTGAGGTCGCGCACGAAGATGCGGTGCGCCTCTTCAATCCGGTCCACGTAGGCGTAGTTGCCCTCGCCCACCTGGGACAGGCGCTCCATCAGCACGTCGTTGTAGTTGCCCATGCCGAAGCCCACGGTGGACAGGGTGATGCCCTTCGCCGCGCGAGCACGGATGCGCTGCCAGATGCTGTCGGCGTCGGTGAGCCCGGTGTTGGCCACGCCGTCCGAGCACAGGATGACGCGGTTGATGCCGCCTTCCACGAGGTGCGAGGCCGCGAGTGAATAGCCCATCTCCAGGCCCGCCTGTGCGTTGGTGGAGCCCTCGGTGTACAGGCTGTCGATGGCGGCGCGGATGATGTGCGGATGCACGGCGCTGGTGGGCTCCAGCACCGTGCGCGCGGTGGAGCCGTACACGACGATGGAGACCTGGTCGCGCTCATCCAGTTCGTTCACGAGCAGGTGCAGCGCCCGCTTCACCAGGCCCAGCCGGTTCTCCAGGTTCATGGAGCCGGACACGTCGATGACGAAGACGAGGTGACTCGGCTTGCGCTGCGGGCGGCTGACCTCCCGGGCTTTCACGCCGACGTGGACCACGTGGTAGCCCTTGCGCACGGGGGACGGAAAGCCTTCCACCTGAACGCTGAAGGGTTCGCTGCCCTGATTCGTGTAGCCGTAGTCGAAGGTGTTGACGAACTCCTCCACGCGGACGGCCTGCTCATTGGGGAGGCTGCCGCGCTCCAGGTAGGCCCGCGTCAGCGTGTACGACGCGGAATCCGTGTCGACGGAGAAGGTGGAGAAGCGCTCCTCCTCCGTGTTGACGGTGGGATTGACGCCGTACCCCTGGAAGTACATGTGGAAGGGGGAGACCGGCGCGGGCGTCACCGCGGGCGCGGGGGGGCTGGTGGGCTCAGAGGGTTCGACGACACTGAGGACGAGCCGAGGTGTGCTCGGAGGCTTCGGCGGCCCCGGACGGCCCACGGGCTGCGAGGGCAGGGTGGAGGCCGGTGGGCCGTTGATGGACACGCCGTAGTTGTCGTTCTTGGGACCGGGAGCCGCCTCGGCCAGGCTCTCATAGGAGCGGGAAGCACCGCCCTTACCACCCGGACGCGCAACGGCGATGCGCTTGATGAACTCCTGATCGACGTTCACACCCATCGTCGTAGAACCCACGTCGATGGTCGGTGGCGCGCCGACGATCTCCATCACCTCACCGAGCGACTCGGGGAGCAGCTCCACGTTGACGCGGATGGTGCGGTTGAGGCGCAGCTGGATGGCCGAGCGAGCGTATGGCTTGAACTGCTCCTTCTCGAACCGCAGCGTATAAGCGCCGGGGGGCAGTTGGGGGATGCGGTAGTGACCCTGGGCATCCGTGACGACCGTCCGCTCGCCCTGAAGGTTGTCCGATGTGGCGGTCACCACGACGTCAGCGGCAGGCTGCCGGCTCTGAGCGTCGATCACGGTACCGATGATGGTGCTGGTGTTGGGATTCGTGCCGGCATCGGACTGCGCCAGCGAGGAAAGGGCGAATAACAGCAGGAAGATGCACAGCACACTGCGAGCGACGGAATGCATCGTGGGCCACCTCGGATGAACAGGAGGTGTGCATCTTCCAGAGAGCGCATCCCGCGAGCCTCATGCGGGTCTCTCTTCTTCATCACGGTTCCATCATCCGATGCGCGTCGCGCTGACGGCGCTAGAACGGGTCCGCGTGGGCCGCCCAGGCGACAGCGTCTTCCCCGGACCGCGTCGTCGCTGACACAACGAGCGCTTCGGTTCCTCCCGAAAGTTGGCTCGAGAGCGTCAGGCCCCAGTCCCGCTCAAGCGCGTCGACGATGGCAGGCAGTCGTTGAAGCCACGCCCGGCCTTCGTTCCCGGCCTCAAGTGCCTTGAGCTGGATGATCTCCGGCAGGTCAATGCGAAGTGGCACCGCTGCGCTCCTCGGGCTCGCCGCGCCAATTCACCCGAAGGAGCGGCTTGTCGGGCGTCAACGCCCAGTCGATGAGGCGGCGAACGAACCCCGGGCCCACGGCGGTGGAGTCCCAGTCGGGAGTCCGCACGCGAATCCAGCAACCGCCTGCGTCCGGCAGCCCTGGGAACTCCCTTCCGAGGACGGCCAGGAATGCCTCCTTGGAGGGTTGTCCCAGCGCGTACGTGACGTGGAACCGCTTGTCGTCGGAGATGACGTGCAGGAGGTCTTCCGGGCCGTCATTGGATGGCGCCACCCACCAGACGAAGAGGCGGTCCTCGCGGTGGAGCTTGCGTCGTCCCTTGGTGAGCACGGCCATTCGCGTTGCCTCCTCATCCGCCGCATGTAGCAGGGGCCGCCTGGAGTTGGTGACGGTAGCACCTGCGCACGGCAGGGGCGCGGCGTCAGGCTCGCCCCGTTGTCGTTACGGTTCGTCGTCGAGGTCTTCGAGTTGCCCTGCTGCGACTTCGCGGTAGAAGGGCACCACTTCCTCGGCGAGCACATCCCGCATTTCCTGACGGGCGCTGTCGATGTCACCCGCGCGCTTGTGCTGGTACATGCGATGAAGCGCCCGCATCAGGCGCCAGGAGCCATCCTTGATTCGGCGCATGGCTTCTCGCAGAAGTTCCGTTGCGCCCGCTTCGGTCTGTAGCGCGGTGTCCGTGTCGCTGATGGCCACTTCTCGCGCGGTGCGCCTGAGCAAGCTGAGCACGTCATCCGTCAGCTCCAGCGGGATGCCTTGATTCAACACTTGATGTGCGAGGGCGCGCACCGGGTCCCAATCGGGGCTGTCGTCCATGACTTCCTCCGCGTCTTTCTTCCGGGCTTGCACATCGACACGGGTCACTTTTCTTGGGCCTCGCAGCGGCGCAGACATTCGTAGCAAGGGCCCGTCCACGCGCGGACGACGATTCAACGCGCGGGCGGAGGCACTGGGAAGAGCCTCGAGTACCCCAGGGGGAGCGAGGGCAAGATCGAGGACGGTGGCCCGTTGAGGGACATACGGGGCTCGGGGCATTTGGGGCCGGAATGCTCGAAGGAGCGGGGCTCGCAGGCCCAGTCACGTGGACGGGCGACAGCGATGCGCTTGATGAACTCACGGTCGACGTTCACCTCCATGCTCGTGGAGCCCCGCTCGATGGACGGAGGATCGCCGATGACACGTACCGGCTCCTCGGGTGGCGCGGTGAGGAGCTCCACGTCGACCTGGCGGGTCCGGTTGAGGCGCAGTTGGACCCCCGAGCGTGTGTGGGCCTTGAACCCTTCCTTCTCGAACGTCAGCGTGTAATCACCCGGTGGAAGCTGGGGGATGCGGTATCTCCCCTCTGCGTCGGTCGAGACCATCAACTCCCCCTGAAGGTTGTCCGAGGTGGCGGTCACGATGACGTCCGCGAGGGGCAGGCTCTGATCCGTGTGACGCACCGTCCCGACGAAGGTGCCGGTGTTGGGGTGCGCGTCGGCATCGGATTGCGCCAGCGCGGGAAGCGCAAACATCAGTGGGAAGACGCACAGCACACTGCGAACGAACAGATGCATCGTGGGCCGCCTCGGAAGAACAGGAGGTGGGCAGCTTCCAGAGAACACCCGTGACGAACTTCACGAACACCTCGCCTCTTCATCACGGTTCCATCACGGGCCGCCTGTTCCACGCTGTCGCGTGAACATCACTCAAGGCTCACCTCCGCATGCTCCAAGTCCATGTCTCGGGAGCCCATGTTCCTGCCTGTGAGTTCGCGAGCACCGGACCGAGGAATGCCCGAACGGCCGCAGTGAGTGCGTCCAGCGTCAACCAAGGCAAGACGTCCTCGCGTGCCATCTTCGCGTAGGGCTCACGCCACGGCTCAGGCGGTTCGGGGACGAAGTACGGAAGTGGATGCGTTCCACGGAACGAGAAGGTCTGCTCGAACGCCGCTCTCAGTCGCATCGAGTCGATTTTCCGCGTCAGGGCGAGCAGTGCGAGGTCGGGGAGGTCCTTGACGCGCGTGTTGGGCCGGGCGCGCGGCAACGTGTACGCGTGAAGCTTTTCCGCGAGATGCGTCTCGACAGGATAGAGGCGCAGCGTGGGCGGAGTGATGCCCGCGAAGCCCAACACGTCATCGCTCACGACGACATCGGGTTCCCCGGTGATGGGGTCTCCAAACGCGATGTCGACGCCAAAGGGCGCGCCATAGATGCGGCCGGCGAGGTCGCACTCCGCTCGGAAGCGAAGCCCGTCGTACTTCATTCCGTCGTTCTGGATTTCAGGGTGCGCTGAGTCAGCGCGAACCTGGAAGCGCATGAAGTCTCCCAGGGCGAGCTGGCTCGCGTCCTTCAGCCGCTGAAGAACGTCGACAGGTGGCCCCATGAATCGGAGGTCCACGTCTCGCGTCGTCCGAGCCCGGTTCAGCCGGAGTTCGAGGACCAGTCCTCCCTTCAAGGTGCCGGCATCCTCGAAGACATGAGCGACCCGTGCGAGGAACCGAGCGAAGACGAGGAGTTGTCGTCTCCGCGCGAAGGCCACCCCGGAGGGCGTCGTCGCGCGGAGGCGCTGTTCGAGCGCGTGCTTGAAGCCCGCGGCGTTCGTGTATCTGCGAGGTGTCATGCGGAGGCGTCCTAGGGACGTTGGGCCGCACTCTGAATACCCACCAGGTCTGACGTGAGAATGAGCCCGCGCGCCAAGGCCTGCGCGATGGCCTGATTCAGCAGGTCGGGTGAGACATGCGCCGCCGCGCAGTCCAGCAACGTTCTGCGCGGCGAAGTCCCAGGGACGGGGCCGAACCAGACGCGCTCCGTTTCGCCAACGTCGGCATGGTGGAGCACGGTGCCGGGAGGGACACGGAACCGGCGTTGTTTCCAGGCCGCCGGCAGCGTCAGGTGCACGCGCGAGGGCAGGACGTCCGACAGGCCGTGAAGCGCCAGCGCGGTCTGATGGGAGAAGACGCCTTGCCGCTCCGACCAGAGCCAGATGGCGACCAGGTCCTCGTGCTCACTGGCCGGGAAGTGCACCCACCGGTAGATGCCGCGGAGCACACGCAGGAACCTGCCAGCCCGGACATGGTGGGCGAGCACCTGCGCCGAATACCCCGCCTCCAGCGCCTGCCGCGCGGTGAAGAGCCCCGCCTGCCCCGCGACGATGTCGAAGAGCCGGTCCGAATCTGGCTGACCGCGGCGCGCCGTTCCCACGCACGAAACTAAAGTCCAATTTGAGTTTCGTGCAAGCCGCCGCGCCCAATCGCACGAAACTCAAGTCCAACTTGAGTTCCGTGCACCCAGAACCCGCTACCGGTTCTCCCCCTCACGCGTCGTGCGCACCCACTCGCCGCGCTTCTCCGCGCCGGGGCCGCGCAGCATCAGCCACACCTTCCACACCACGTAGACAGGGGCCCAGGCCAAATCCAACAGCCCCCGGATTCCGACGCCGGACACCCACCAGCCGCGCAGGACATACGCCCCCAGGCTCGTCACGCTGAAGCCCGCCACGCCCAGGGCCCACGGCATGGGCTCACCGGAGACGACGGCGAACGCCCCGGCCAGCGCCGCGCAGCCCACCGCCGCCAGCACCAACTGGCTCAGCGGCGGCACCAGCACGTCCATGGCCAAATCGAGCAGCGTGCCGTCCTTCTTCCGGAGGCCCTCCTTCAGCAGCGGCCACCCGTGCAGCTTGCGCATCTGCGCGCGCCCGCCCTCCCAGCGCTGGCGCTGCGAGCGGCTCTGCTTCTCCCCGGACACCATCTCCCCCAGCACCTCCGCCTCCCAGACGTAGTGCACGCGGAAGCCGCCCTTGGCCAGGCGGATGCCGTACTCCAGGTCCTCCACCACGCTGAAGGCGTCATGAGGCACCTTGGTCAGCGCGTGGTGCGTGAAGCACATGCCGTTGCCTCGCAGGCCGCACGACACGCCCAGCGTCTCCCGGCCCTGCGAGCGCACCTTGTGGAACATCCCCAAGGCAATCGTCATCAGCCGCGTGCGCCAGGACGCCGTGGGGTTCATCACCCCGTAGTGCGCCTGCATGGCGTGCGCATGTTCAGTCCCGCCCTTGAACCCCTCGACCTCGGGGGCCTCGACGCCCTCGATGCGCACCGCGAAGGCCGTCAGCAGGTTGGGCGACACCACGGTGTCCGCGTCCACCACCACCACGGCCTCGGCGAAGCCGTCCTTCTGGCTGAACTCGAAGGCGTGGGACAGCGCGTAGCCCTTGCCCCGCTTCACCGTGTCCTGCCGCTCCAGGACGAAGGCGCCCGCTTCACGCGCCTTCTGCGCCGTCGCGTCGGAGCAGTTGTCCGCCACCACGATGATGCGCCGCAGGTGCGCCGGGTAGTCCACCGCGGACAGGTTCGCCACCGTCCGGGCGATGCCCAGCTCCTCGTTGTGCGCGGGGATGATGATGTCGAACTTCTTCTTCGGCCCGGCGAGCGACGTGGGCGGCCGTGGCCGATAGGAGAGCAGCGTCAGGCTCAGCAGATAGCCACACGCCACCGCCACGGGTAGCTGCACCACGCACAGCGCCACGTCCAGCCACGTCCACGATGTCACGACATGCACCCCCGAGCGCGCTGTTCAGCGACGCTCCAGCTCCGCCAGCACGGGTAGCTTCAGAATCCGCTCGACCTGCCACTTCTCCAGGATGCGGCGGCGGATGATGTCCAGCGCCAGCGCCGCGAAGATGCCCATGCCGATGCCGCCCACCACGCCCGCGGCGACGATGAGCTGCACCTTCGGCTTGGACGGCCGCTCCGGGAAGGTGGGCGGCGCCAGCACGCTGAAGCGGTGCTTCATGGACGCGCGGGAAATCTCCAGCTCCGTGCGCGCCTGGTCCAGTCGCCGCATCTTCTCCTGGTGCCGCATCACCAGCATGCGCACCTTGTCCGCCGCCACGGACACCTCCGGGTCATCCGACGTGGCCGGCCCGCCGAACGTCGTGCCGCCCAACGCGGCCGTCGCCAGGCCGGACTCCAGCTCGTTCGGGTCGCCGCCGTTGCGCACGTACTCGTTGATGAGCTCCGTCATCTCCGAGCGCAGCGCGATGAGCTGCGGCGAGTCCTCCTGGAGCGAGGAGATGCGCTGCTCCAGGTCGGTGATGATGGGGTGCTGCGGCGAATAGATGACGCGCTGCTCGGACAGCTGGTTGCGCAGCTCCGTCAGCCGCCGCGAGCGGAAGTCCTCCACGTCCCCAATGGCCCGGCGCTTCGTCTGAATCATGAAGCGCATCTGCGCCAGCAGGTGGTCGGTGTTGATGCCCAGCGCGGCGTTGGCCGCGGCCTTGGGGCCTCCCTTGCGTCCCTTCTTCTCCTCTTCCCGCTTCCGCCGCGCCTCCACGCGCTTCACCGCCGCGTTGAGCTGGCCAATGGCCGTCTGGATGCCCTCGCCCTCCTCCACCACCTGCTTCTCCAGGATGGTGATGGCCTCCTGCACCGCGCCCATCTCCGCGGCCTGGCGCATGTCGAGGAAGTTCTGCTGCGCGGCCTGCACGATGTTGAGCGCGAGCTGCGGGTCGCTCCACTCCACGCCGATGGAGACGGTGCCCGTGCCGCCCTCCACGCCGACCGTCATCGCCGGCTCCAGCATGGCGATGATGGCGTCGCGCTTGTCCTCGTCCGACATGGGCTTGGGCGGCCTGCGCAGCACCTTCTCCTTCAGCCGGCTCAGCGGCGAGCGCTGCAGCTCCCAGTACTCCACCAGCTTCGCCTGCGCGACGATGGACTTGAGGTTGTCGTGCTTCATCACCATCTCCCACGCGGCGCGCGTGGGCTGGTCCGCGTCCACGGGGATGGAGCGCCCGGGGTTGGCCAGCGAGGAGATGATGAAGTTGCGCTGCGTCAGCATCCGCGTCTCCACGCGGTACTTGCGCGGCAGGATTTTGCTGACGCCCATCGCCAGCGCGGACACCGTGAGCATCACCACCAGGGCGAGGAACCAGTGCCGCAGCACCGCGTTCTTCAAATAGAAGACCGCGTCGATGGCGAAGCCCCAGTCGATGAGGTCCGCCGGCGCGTTCGTCTCCGGGCGCTCTGGGGTGAAGGCGGGACGCGGCGGCGGCACCAACTGAGGGCGCGGCCCGGGAGCCCCGGGCGCGGGGACCGTCACGGCGCCCTCCGGGCCCCAGTGCTCTTGAGGAGCGACTGCACCCGCCGGGTGAACTCCTCCTGGGTGAAGGGCTTGCCCAGGTAGCCGTTGGCGCCGGCCTCCTCGGCGTGCGCCTTGTCCTCTGGCAAGTCCCGCGCGCTCACCACCAGCACCGGCACGTCCGCCATCGCGGGCGTGCGGCGGATGTGCTCGCACAAGTCGTACCCGGAGATGTCCGGCAGCGTCAGGTCCAGACACACGAGGGCAGGCCGCGAGGCGGTCTCCAGGTGCTTGAGCGCGGCGCGGCCACTGGGCAGCTCCACGACCTCCTTGAACCCCATGTCCCGCAGGTAGTCGCCCAGCATCTTCCGGAAGAAGGGGGCGTCCTCCACCAGGAGGACCGTGTGCAGGTCGGACTCCATCCGTCGTCAACCTTTCTGAAACTCGCTCAGCCGAACCCGAGCCTTGGCACCCAGACAACGACGCCGTACGTGTATGCCGCGTTGAAGAGGACGAACCAGAGGATGGCCTTCTTCAGCCCCCGCATCGGATGCGGATCCCTCGCCGCCTTGGCTGGCAGGGCGATGGTGAGGAAGAGGACGGACATCAAGATGAGCTTCGCCATGTCTCCAGCCCTCAGAGAATACCAGTTTGTCGCACGGACAGGCCCAGCGTTGCCGCCCACGTCAGCCGGGCGGCCGGGAGCTCGGGCGAGCGGCTCCACGTCCCGCGAATGTCGGTATCCACGGACACCCACCGTGTGAGAATCCAGGAGCCGGTGAAGCCTCCGGAAAGGATGCTGTCGCCGCTGGAGCCCCCCACGGCCGCGGCGCCGCCGCCAATGGCGGAGACCCGTACGCGCGGTCCCAGCGCCCAGGTGCCCGTCAGCGTCAGGTCCGCTCGGGGGTAGACGCGCGCTGTCAGCCGGTCCGTGAAGGGGACGACGCGCAGGTCCGCCCGGCCGTTGAAGTCCGCGGTGCGCGACGGAATCCGGTGGCTCACCCCCAGATTCAGGTTGGGGAGCAGCTCCGTCCGGGGGCCGTCCAGTGGACCGGGCTCGGGCTCGCCCTCGGCGGGGGGCACGGGGATGGAGTTCACCACGCTCACACCCGCCCCGGCCTCCAGGGAGGTGCGCCTGTCCACCCGGTGACCCCAGGCCTCGCGCAGCGTGACGATGGTGTTGTTCGCCCCGGTGGAGAAGCGCGCGTAGGTGAAGGCCACGGAGGTGGTGATGGCCGTCAATGGCGACAGCGCGTGGCTGAGGGACGCGTCCGCGCGCGGGCCGTATTGCAGCGGCACGGACTCGCGGGCGGGCTCGTCCAGGCCGCCGCTGATGGAGAAGCCCGCGGAGCCGGTGAGGTTCCACCGCCGCCCCAGCCAGCCGGTGTCCGCCGTCAGCGTGGTGGCCGAGGACAGGAAGTAGACGGTGTCCGCCTGGGGCAGGGGCTGCAGCGGCCCGCCGTTTCCGGGGGGCCGCAGCGGCCGTCCGGGTCCGTGCCCGGCGTGTCTCCAGGCAGCGAGCCCAGGTCCGTGGTGAGCAGGTTGACGCTGCCCAGCACCAGCTCCTCCGACAGGCGCAGGGACAGGCCGCGCTCGGGGCGCCACAGGCCGGCCAGGCGGCCCATGTGCTGGATTTCGGTGCGCGGGCGGGCGGTGACTTCCCGCAGGCTGATGCGCGGGGCGTACTCCACCTGGAGCGCGGTGTTGCCGTCGCGAATCTCCAGGCCCAGCAGCGGGGTGACGTCGGTGTCGCCCGCGACGGTGGGGGCCTCGGGCGCGGGGTCCTCGTTGGAGCGCAGGCGCGAGTCCACGCGCGCGGCCGTGGCGTAGCTGACGGAGGCGGAGGACACCTCCAGCATCGCGACGGTGAGGACCGTGCCCAGCACGGGCTATTCCACCACCACCACGTCACCGGGGCGCAGGCGGAAGGTGGGCGCGCGTCCCTCGGCGTGGATGAGGTCGTCGTAGCGGAAGCGGATGCGCTCGGGCGCGGCGCCCTCTTCCTGGCGCATGACGAAGATGCGGTCCTTGTGGGCGTACTCGGTGAAGCCGCCCGCGCCGGCCAGGGCCTGCAGCAGGCTGGCGCCCGGCTCGATTTCCAGCGGACCGATGCGGTTGACCTCACCCACCATGGTCACCTTGATGGGGCGCGCCATCTCCAGCGCCACCGTGACGACGGGGTGGTTGATGTAGTCCTTCAGCCGCGTCTGGATTTGCTGCGACAGGATGGCCGGCGTGTGGCCCGCGGCCTCCACGTCATCCAGGAAGAGCAGGCTGATGCGGCCGTCCTCGCGCACGCGGGCCTGCGTGGTGAGCGACTCCTGGTTCCACACGCGGATGTTGAGCAAATCCCCGGCGGCGATGCGGTACGCCGAGTCCACCGGTGGCGGCTTCTCCTGGTAGTCATCCACCCACGTGTACTTGCCCAGGCCCCGGCAGGCGGGCGCCAGCAGCAGCAGCGCGGCGCAGGCGAACGTGCGCCAGGGACGGCGCGGGGCGGAGGCAGGCTGGCGGTGCGTGGACGGCATGAGCGGCGAAGTCCTCAGGGGGTGGGCGCGGCCTCGGGCGCGGGTTGTCCACGGCGGCGGGCGATGCGCACCACCTGGAGCACATCGCCGGGGCGCACCGCGCCGGTGGCCAGCACCGCGACGATGTACAGCACGGCTTCCACGGCGAGGCGCACCCACGGGTTCAAGAAGGCCAGCAGCGTCTGGTCCAACGCGACGATGGCCACGCAGATGGCGGCCGTCTTGGCAATCATGGACACCAGCCGCCCGTCGAAGGCCGCCTTGCCCATGCGCCCCAACAGGCTGATGGTGACGTAGATTTCCATGAGCAGCATGGACAGCGCCGTGCCCGCCGCGCCGCCGCCGTTGCCCAGGGCCTCGTACATCAGCGGAATCAGCAGCAGGTTGAGGAGCGGAATCAGCCCCACGCTGCCAATGACGCTGGTGATGGTCACCCACCATTCGCGGTTCGTCATGGTGAGCCACAGGCCGGCGTTCATCGTCACGAAGGCCAGCACGAACAGCGGCGACATCAGCCGCAGCGGCATGGCGGACTCCGCGAACTCGCCGCCCATCAGCCCCACCCACAGCGGCGCGCCCAGGACGATGAGCATCATCATGGGCACGGTGACGGCCAGCGTGCCCTCCATGGCGCGGCGGGTGAGCTGCGTGAGCTCCGCCTCGGAGCGCTCCGCCGCGCGAGAGGCCAGCGGCATCAGCACCCAGCCGAACACGGGGTTGAGGAAGAAGGTGAGGCCCGCGATGTTCCACGCCGCGCCGTACCAGCCCACCTCTTCGTGGCTGGAGACCATGCCCAGCAGCATCACGTCCAGGCGGCCGTTGGCCGCCAGCGCCGCGCCGGTGATGAAGAAGGGCAGGCTGGCCTTGAGCACCTTCAGCGTGGCGGGCACGTCCACCTTGAAGGCGAGGCCCATGTGCTGGCGGGCCAGGTACCAGCCCACGGCCAGCTTCACGGCCTCGGACGCCACCAGCGGCACCGCCAGCCACGGCAGCGGCAGGCCCGCCACGGCGACGGCCAGCAGGCCTCCGCCCCACACCAGCTTGGTGACGATGTTGGAGACGGACAGCCCCGCCACCTTGCCCTTGGCGTGCAGCAGCGCGGCCACGGAGGCGTTGATGATGATGAGCGACTGGGCCAGGGCGAAGACGTAGACGAGCTGGCGCACCTCGGGCGGCTCGTCGAAGTGGGCCATCACCAGCGCCATGAGGGCCATCAGCACCGCGGTGAGGCCCAGCCGCAAGAGCAGGGTGCTGCCGAAGAAGTCGCTGGCGTGCTCGGGCCGGCGCGACACCTCCTTGCGGATGTACATCTCCAGGCCCAGGTGGGTGGCGATGAAGAAGACGGCGGAGAAGCTGTCGGCGTAGTTGAAGCGCCCGAAGCTCTCCGGTCCCAGGTGGGCCGGCAGCAGGAAGCGCACGCCCATGGCGATGGCATACGTGGCCAGCAGCGAACCGCCGAGCTGGAGCCCGTTGCGCACAGCGCCCATCGCCTCATGCGAGCGCTCGCGCTCGCCCGCGTCCTGCGAAATGGATTGGCTGGGACTGTTCACGATGGGAGCGTGCGGCCCCGGCGCCGGCCAGGACTGCCCGGGTGCATAGAAAACGAGCGGGGGCGGCACGTCAATGCCGCCCCCGCAAAGGTTGGGTCGCCTGGTGGCCTGCTAGCTGGCGCCGCGGCCCGTGAGCACCACCGGCACCGTCTGGAGCAGCAGGCGCAGGTCGCTCGTGAGGCTCCAGTGGTCGATGTACTGCATGTCCAGGTACATCCACTCCTCGAAGGAGATCTGGTTCCGTCCTGACACCTGCCAGATGCAGGTGAGTCCGGGACGCACCGACAGGCGGCGGCGCTGCCACGTCTCGTACCTGGCCACCTCGGTGGGCACCGGCGGGCGCGGCCCGACGATGCTCATCTCCCCGCGCAGCACGTTGATGAACTGGGGCAGCTCATCAATGGAGAACTTGCGGATGAAGCGGCCGATGCCGGTGATGCGCGGGTCGTGCTTCATCTTGAAGACGGGGCCCGTCTGCTCGTTGAGCGCGGCCAGCTTCTCCTTCAGCTCCTCGGCGTTCACCACCATGGAGCGGAACTTCAGCATGTAGAAGGGCTTGCCGTTCTGCCCCACGCGCAGCTGCTTGAAGAAGATGGGGCCCTTGGAGGTGAACTTCACCGCCAGCGCCACCATGCCCAACAGCGGCAGCAGCGCCCACAGCGCCGCGGCGGACACGCAGATGTCGAACAGGCGCTTCATCGCCATCTGGTGCGGCTTGGGGCTCACCGCCGCGAAGTGCAGGAAGCCGTCGGCCACCGCGCGGCGCTCCACGGGGCGGGCGCGGTCCAGGCGGAAGCTGTGCGCGGGCAGCGCGAAGGGCACGCCGAAGCGCTCGGCCAGCTTGATGGCCGCCTGCATGGACTCGCCCTGCTTCAGCGTGTTGCCGGCGATGTACACCTCATCCACCGCGGTGTTGCGGAGGATGCCTTCCAGGTCGTCCACCGAACCCATGACGGGGCCGGGCAGCTCGCCCACGGAGCCGTTGTCGTCGTGGAAGCGCACGTAGCCCAGAATCTGCCGGCGGCCACGGTTGGCCAGGTCCTCACCGGTGTAGCGGCCCATGGCGCCCGTGCCCACGATGAGCACCGCGTCCATGGGGCGCTCCTGCGAGGCCACCGGACGGAAGACGAACAGGCGCAAGAGCAGCGTCACCGGCCAGAAGATGAACAGCAGCGGACCCACCACCGGGGACGTCACCACCGCCGGCAGCGCCACGCTGCCCAGCGTCAGCACCGTCACCACCGCCAGCGTCGTCACCGACACCAGCGCCACGTGGTCCAGCTTGCTGCGCTCGGCGAAGCGCGAGTCGTACAGGCACAGCGCGGTGCCCGTCACAATCCACACCACCCACGCCGACAGCACCAGCCCCGACACCTTCCAACCGGCCTCCGCGGAGAGCTGCCCGCTCAGCCACGCCGAGCCCACGAGCACCACCGACAGCAGGACGAGGTCCACCGTGAGGTTCAGCTTCGCCGCGAACCCCGGAGCCAGCTTGGGCGGCTCCTGCATCTCTTCAATGACTTGTCCCGGAGCGTTGGCCGACCCAGGAGCACCGACCACCGCCGCACTTGCCGTTGCGCCGCTCATCGTGTCCACCCCCCTCTGCTCACTTTTGTGCAGTTGAAGCAGAGGTTGCCGTTGAGGCTAAAAATATTTAAGTCGGAAGGAAACCAGTTTTGCCCGATATTGCGGCGCGTTGCAACCCCTGCCGCGTGAGTAAGACGTGACAGCATGTGAAATCTTGCGATCGTCCTACCCAGGTCCGAGCTCACCGAGCGTCACCAACACATCGTGTTTCACCGCTGCTTCCCGCGTTTCCTTCGTCACGCCCTCACTGCATTTACGATGCCGGTCCGACGTCGGTGCACCGATGATGCCGGGAGCGCGGTGGTTCCGGGAAGGCACGAGGAGTTTCAAGGGCTTACGCCTGTAACAGGCGCTCGGCGCCGGTGTAGACGTTGAAGCGCCCGTTCCGGACGAACGTGGCCAGCGTCATGCCAGCACGCAGGGCCAGGTCCACCGCCAGGGAGCTTGCCGCGGAGACGCCCGCGACAATGGGGATACGGGCCATGGCGGCCTTCTGGATGATCTCAAAGCTGACGCGTCCACTGACGGCGAGGATTGCGGGCTGACGTGTCAGCTGTGCGGGGGAAGCCTGGCGCGGACCCCGCACGAAGCCCTGGAGGACGAGCGTGCCCACCGCCTTGTCCACGGCGTTGTGGCGGCCCACGTCTTCATGGGCGGTCAGGAGGTGGCCTTCGGCGTTGAGCGTGACGGCGGCGTGGACGCCTCCGGTCCGGGCGAAGTTGCGCTGCACTTTTCGCAGGTGCTCGGTGGCGCGGGCCACGGCGTCCGGGTGGAGCACGGGGCCGGGAGGCAGGGCCGGGCACACGGCGAGCAGGTCGTCCACGTTGCGCCGGCCGCAGACGCCACAGGCGGAGGTGGTGAGGGTGCCCCGGCGCGCGGTGCTCACGCGCTCCACGTCGAGGAAGGCGCCGGCGGCGGGGGTGACTTCGATGACATTGCCGAAGCCCTCCTCGCCGGGCCGTCCGCAGTGGGCCAGGGTGCCCAGGTCGGCCGCGCTCTGGATGATGCCCTCGGCGAAGAGGAAGCCGGTGGCCAGCGCGCGGTCATGCCCCGGGGTGCGCATGGTGGTGGCGACGGTGTCTCCGCTGACGCGAATCTCCAGCGGCTCCTCCACCGCGATGTCGTCGTCCTGGGCGGGGAGCAGCGTGGCGCCGTTCCACCGTTGGACGGGGCGCTGCGTGACGCCGCGGGCATCCTCGGGAGGCAGGGGGGCGGGGCGTCCCGGGCGCAGGTGGGCCTGGATGAGGTCGGCCACGGCGCGCACGTCGTCGGGAGGCAGCACGCGCAGGCCGGGTGGGAAGTCCGGGGGCAGCGTGGGCTCGGCGGCGAGCACCGCGAGGGTCTCC
>JBKGHI010000124.1:0-23915 GCA_046520405.1 Myxococcus sp. 1LA | reverse complement strand
CGCACCGCGTCCCGCGCCCCAGCCCGCCGCCGCGGCGCCTCAGCCCGCGCCAGCACCCGTGGCGCCTCCCGCTCCGGTGGGGATGGGGCGCGAGCAGCTCTCCAAGCTGCTCACGGAGACGGACGTCTACGTCAAGTACGGGCTCCACGACAAAGCGCTGGAGCACCTGCGGAAGATCTTCTCCGTCGAGCCGGAGAACCTCGACGCCCACGAGAAGGCGTATCAAATCTACGTCGCGTCCGGGAACATGGCGCAGGCGTCCGAGCAACTGCTGAACGTGCTCCGCCTGTGCACGCGCTCCGCGGACGTGCCGCGCGCGCAGCCGTACCTGGCCACCATCCTCCAGGAGAATCCCGCCCATCCCGAGGTGCCCGCGTTCCTGTCCGTGCTGCGCACGGAGGGGCCGGTGGTCGCCGCGCCGACGGTGTCCATGGTGGAGTCGGTGGGCGAGGACGCCATCCTGGTGGACTCCAGCGACGACGAGATTCTCGTCGCGCCGCCGCCGGAAGACGCGCTCCTGCACCCGCCCGGTGACGAGCTGGCGCTGACCACGCTGCCCTCAGGCGACTCCGACGAGGTCATCGAAGAGGACAGCGACTCCACCGTCATCAGCGAGGAAGCGCTGGTGGGGGAGGCCATCACCTCGGGTGAGTTCGAGGTGTACGGCACGCCCGAGCCGGAGGACCTGGCGGCGGCGTCGGTGGACGAGACGCTGGTGACGGACGATGACCGGTTCGTCCTGACCGACGAGCCCGGGCTGGGCGTCACCGACGACGAGCCGCTCGTCGCCTCCAGCGATGACGACCTGGCGGCCGCGGCGGCGTACTCGCTCGAGGACGAGTCGCTGGTGGACGATGGCACCGCCACGTCCATGGACGCGCTGTCGCTCGGCGATGACGAGCCGCAGCCCACGCAGATGCACGCGCCCTCGCGGACGCTGCTCGACGAGGCCTCGCCGGACACGCTCCAGGTCCCCACGCTGGACTCCCTGGACATGCCCTCGCTGGAGGACGATGCGCCTCCGCCGCTGGACATCGAGGACGTGCCCACGCGCGTGGGTGCCGCGCCGCTGAGCGCCGCCGACCTGGACGAGGACCCCTTCGGCACGCCAGAGCTGGGGGGCCCGACGGAGTTCGAGGAGCCGACCGCCTCGCACGCCATCGTGGCCGTGGACGACGAGCCGGTGGTGGAGGACTCGCCGGACCTGGCCGCGTACGAGGCGGAAGAGCCGGTCGCCTACGAGGAGCCCGCGGCCGAGCCTGAACCGGAGCCCGAGCCGGAAGTCGAGGCCGCCGCCGACGAGGAGGAGCCCGCCGCGGAGGAGTGCGACGAGGCGTCGTTCTTCCTCGACCAGGGCCTGCTTGAAGAGGCGCGCGAGATTCTCGAGACGGTGATGATTGCCTTCCCGGGCCACGCGCGCGCCGCCGAGCTGATGGAGCGGCTGGAGGCGGCGGAGGCGGGAGGCGGGGCGGCGCCGGAAGAGGCGCCCTCGGAGCCGGCGCACATTCCGAGCGTGCAGCCTGTCACGGAGGGCTTCGACGAGCCCGAGGCGACCACGGGCGAGCGCGACGCGTTCGACCTGGCGGCGGAGCTGGCTGGGGAAATCGACACCTTCGGTGATGACTCCGGGGCCACGGCGCTGCCGGCGGAAGAGGACTTCCAGTACTCGGTGGAGGAGGTCTTCTCCGAGTTCAAGAAGAGCCTGGCCAAGGTGGTGAAGCCCGAGGACGTGGACACGCACTACGACCTGGGCATCGCGTACAAGGAAATGGGCCTGCTCGACGACGCGCTCCACGAGTTCGACGTGGCCCGCCAGGGCAGCGCGGGCGGCAAGCGCGAGCTGGACTGCATCACGATGATGGGCATGCTCCAGTTGCTGCGCGGCGACGCGGCGGCGGCGGTGGAGGCCTTCCGGGAAGGGTTGGGCAACCCGCACGCCACCGGTGAGGCGGCCAAGGCGCTCGGCTTCGAGCTGGCGTCGGCCTATGAGGCCCAGGGTGACGCGGGCAAGGCGCTCTTCCACTTCCAGCGCGTGGCCGCGATGGACGGGAAGTATCGCGACGTGTCCGGACACGTGTCCCGGCTTGCGGCTTCCGTCGAGCCAGTGGAGGATCCGCTTCCCATGCCTTCTGGCAATGGGGCCAAGGCCACCAGCAGTCCGCCCGCACCCGCGGGGGCTCCGGCGCCCACCACTCCGATACCAACGGCTGGCGCGTCCAAGGCGCGCAAGGTCGGCTACCTGTAGTTGCACCCCCCGAGGTCCGGCGAGCCCATGACTACGTACCTGGACTTCTTCGAGCTGACCCAGGAGCCCTTCTCCAACGCTCCGGTCAGCCGCTTCTATTACAACTCGGCGCAGCACTCGCAGGCGCTCACCCGGCTGATGCACGCGGTGAGCTACATGAAGGGCCTGTCCATCCTCGTCGGTGACATCGGCGCGGGGAAGACGACGCTGGCCCGCCGCATGCTCGACTCGCTTCCGGAGTCCGAGTACGAGGCCGCGCTGCTCGTCATCATCCACTCCGGCATCACCGCCAACTGGCTGCTGCGCCGCATCGCGCTCCAGTTGGGCGTGGAGAACCCCGCGCAGGAGAAGCTGGCGCTGCTGTCGCAGCTGTACCAGCGGCTGCTCCAAATCTACGAGTCCGGCAAGAAGGCCGTCGTCCTCATCGACGAGGCGCAGATGCTGGAGACGCGCGAGCTGATGGAGGAGTTCCGGGGGCTGCTCAACCTGGAAGTGCCGGAGCGCAAGCTCATCTCCTTCGTCTTCTTCGGCCTGCCGGAAATCGAAAAGAACCTGAAGCTGGACCCGCCGCTCGCGCAGCGCGTGGCCATGCGCTACCGGCTGGAGCCCTTCACCGCCGAGTCGACGGAGGCCTACGTCAAGCACCGCCTCCGGCTCGCGGGTTGCCCGCGCATGCCGTTCAGCCCGGAGGCGCTGCTGGCCGTGCACCAGCACTCGTCCGGCTCGCCCCGCGTCATCAACACCCTGTGCGACAACGCGCTCTTCGAGGCCTTCCTCGCGCGCGAGCAGACGGTGTCCGCGGAGCTGGTGCACCGCATCGGGAAGAACCTGGGGCTGCTCGGGGTGAACACGGTCGCCGGGCAAGCAGCCGAGCGGCCGGGCGCTCCGTCGTCGACGCTCCCCAGGACGGCGAGCAGCAAGGTGGACCTCGCGGAGATCGACCGCTACCTCGAAGGGCTGGGTAAACTGTAGCGGCTTTGTCCTCTCAGAGCCGCCACGGTGCGCGCAGGGCGCTGCTGTTGGTGCTCCTCGTCTTGTCGGGGAGCGTGCTCCTGTTGCGCATGCCGGAGACCTGGGAGGTGGCGTGCACGCTGGGCCGCCGTCACCTGCCGGACGTGCTGGGCATGGACGTGGGGCTCGGCCGCTGTGAGCTGGACCCGCTGGGCTCCCGCGTGGTGGTGCACGGCTTCTCGCTGTTCCTTCCGGGCACGGATTCGCCGCTGGTGGCGGTGGACCGGGCGGAGGTGCAGCTCGGCTTCTTCCAGCCGCTGCGAGGCCGGTTGACGCTGGCCCAGGTGAAGGCGGCACGTCCGCGCGTCGCGCTGGATTTGACGCAGCCTTCCGCGCCGAAGGAGCCCAAGCCCGCGTTCTGTTTCCTGCAGCCGCTCGAGCACCTGCGCGTGGCGAAGCTCGACATCTCCGGCGCGGAGCTGCGCCTGGCGTTGCCAGAGGGCCGGCGCGTGGAGGTGGATGAGCTGGACGTCCGCTGGGACGAGCAGTGGGGCGTCATCGAGCTGGACGTGGAGGCACGGCGCGGGCGGGTGCGCCTGGGGCCGGACGGGCGCGAGCTGGCGCTGGGGCAGCTCGTCGTCGCTGGCGCGTTGGATCCTGACGAGGCCCTGCTGGAGCTGGAGCGCGCCGAGGTCTCGCTCGACGACATCACCACCACGGTGTCCGGCCGCGTGGATTCGCTGTGCGCGCCGCGGCTGGCGCTGGACGCGCAAGTGTTCCTCCCGCTGCGCGCGCTGTACCAGGCGCGGCTGATTCCCAATCCTGCGACGGGGCACCTCTGGTCGCGTGTGTCCATCGCGGGGAAGGTGGAGTCCCCCGCCGTCTCGCTGGAGCTGTCGGGCAACAGCCTGGGCTACGGGAACTTCGGACCGACGAACCTCCACGCGCGCCTGTCGTATTCGGGGGAAGACGTCCGGTTGGAGGAACTCACCGTGCCGGTGGGCGCGGGCAAGGTGCGCGCGTCGGGGCGGCTGGGCCTCACGCCCAACTTCCCGCTGGAGGTGTCCCTGGCGACGGAGGACGCGTCGCTGGGCCGCATCCTGGACCGGGCGGGCGTGAAGGGCTCCTGGGTGGAGTTCCCCGCCACGCTGGACGCCCAGTTGTCCGGCAACCTGCTGCCGCGCTTCTCGCTGTCGGGGCCCCTGGACCTGCGCACCGGGCACTTCGTGCTGGCCACGCACGCGTTCGACACGCAGCCCAAGGACGGGCTCACGATTCTGGAGTTCGACAAGGGCCGGGCGCAGGCGCAGGTGAAGATTCAGCCGGACCGCGTGGCCTTCAGCCACGTCAACGCGGAGGTGGGCCACTCCCGCGTGACGGGGGACGTGGTGCTGCTGCTGGCCAATGGGCTGGGCCTGGACATCCACGGGCAGGGTGACGTGGACCTGGCGGACTTCGGCCACATCGCCGGATTGCCCTGGGCCGGGCGAGGCCACGCCACGTACGCGATTACGGGGCCGGCGGCGGACGTGAAGGTGGAGTCGAGCCTGTCCTTCCGCGACTTCGAGTTCTGGAACCTGTCGCTGGGGGTGATGCAGGGGAAGCTGGCCTACAAGGACCACCTGCTCACGTTCCCCGGCTTCTCCGGCCAGAAGGGGCGCACGCAGTACTACGGCAAGGCGGGGGTGTCCTTCGGGCGGCTGCTCAACCTGCGGCTGGAAGTGAATGTCCCGCAGGGGCGCAACGAGGACCTGGTGGACGTGGTGGCGGGCCTGAGCCCGTCGCTCGCGGTGATGCAGGGCACGCTGGGCGGGACGGCCACGGGCCGCGTGGAGGTGGACAGCCCGGTGGAGAAGCTGGAGGGCTTGGTGGCGTTCGACGTGAAGGACACCACCTACCTGGGCCGGCGCATGGGCGACGGCGCGGCGCGGCTGCGCTTCGTGGATGGCAAGGCGATGGTGCTGGAGCGCACCACGCTCACGGGGCCCCTGGGCCGCACCTGGGCGGAGGGGACCTTCACCTTCGAGGGCGGACTGGACTACCGCTTCGGTGGCGATGGCCTGTCGCTGGCGGAGGCGGTGGACCCGGAGCTCGCCGGGCGCATGGGCATGCAGGGCACCATGGTGATGGACGGCGTCGTGTCGGGCACCGCCGACGTGCCAGTGGTGGACGTCACGCTGCGCGCGCCGCGCGTCACCTTCGCCGACCGCAACCTGGGCGCCATGGACCTCACCGGGCGGATGGTGGGGAAGAACTTCGAGGTGTGGGGCAACCCGTTCCGGGACGCCACCGGCCGCATCCGCATGAGGGTGCAGGACAACTGGCCCTATGAAGCCCAGGGCTCGTTCTCCCTGCCGGAGATTCGCCCGCTGCTCCCGGACGCGCCGATGTGGGCCGGCGTCAGCGGGGCCCTGGCCGGCACGGTGAACGCGAAGGGCCTGCTCCTGGAGCCCGCGGGCTCGCAGGTGAGCGCCACCGTGGAGCGGTTGGTCCTCTCGCGTGACGACCTGCGCGGGGAGAACGCGGGGCCCATCTCGCTCGCGTACGCGGCTGGTCGGACGGACGTGCAGCCCTTCCGCTTCACCGGGCAGCACGTGGACCTGTCACTGGGCGGGTGGATGAGTCCGCGCGGCATGGACGTCACGCTGCGAGGCGGGTTGGACCTGCGCCTGCTGGAGTCGCTGATGCCCGCCATGGTGGAGCGCGCCTCCGGGCGCATCACCGTGGACGCGGAGGCCTCCGGGACGCTGGACAAGCCCTCCGTGGTGGGCTCCGCGGAGCTGTTCGACATGCGCATGGCCCTGCGGGACTGGCCCGTCCAGGTGCGCAACATGGCCGGGCGCGTGGAGATGACGGGTCAGCGCGTGCTGGTGGAGCACCTGCAGGGGCAGCTCAACGAGGGCCGGGTGTCCGCGCGCGGCGACGTGCGGCTGGAGCGCTTCCTGCCGCAGCGGCTGGGCCTCACCATCCAACTGGACGAGGTGCCCTACCGGCTCACGGAGGACCTGCCCGCGACCTTCTCCGGCCTGCTCCAGGTGATTGGCCCGCCCAAGGGCTTCACCGTCACCGGTGGCATGGACATCGTGAAGATGCGCTACCAGAAGGCGCTGGACGTGGAGGCGCTGCTGAAGACGATGCAGAAGCGCACCACCCACCTGGCGGCGGGCTCGTCCTCGTCCGCGTCCGGTGAGCCGCCGAAGCCCTGGGTCATCTGGGACGTGAATGTGCACTTCGGCGACGTCCGCGTGGACAACAACCTGGCCAAGGCCCGGCTGCTGGGCGACGTGCGGCTGACGGGGACGGATTTGCGGCCGGGCCTGCTCGGCCGGGTGGAACTGGCCGAGGGCAGCCAGGCCTTCTTCCGCAACAACCCCTTCACCATCAGTCAGGGGCAGGTGGAGTTCCAGGACCCGACGCACATCGACCCCGTCTTCGAGGTCCAGGCCCAGACGCAGGTGCGCGAGTTCGTGGTGAAGCTGCACGCCTTCGGCAAGCCGTCGGACCCCCAGATTCTGCTCTCCTCGGAGCCGGCCCTGGTGGAGGGCGACATCGTGTCGCTCCTCACCCTGGGTTTCACCTCGTCCGACCAGGACACCGCGGCCACGGCGGGCGCCGGCCTGGCGGCCGAGGCTCTCTTCAACGTGTCGGGCCTGGACCGGCAGCTCCAGCGCTTCCTTCCCAGCAATCCGGTGTTGAGGGATTTGTCCCTGCAGATTTCGACCACCTACAACGACGCCACCCGGCAAGCGGAGCCCACCGCACAACTGGAGTCGAAGTTCCTGAGCGAGCAGCTTAAAATCGGCATGACGCAACCCGTGAGCGGGCGCGGCACGCGGGCGCGGGCCGAGTACCGTTTCGATGACCGACTCTCCGCGCAGGCCCAGTGGGACAACGAGAACAACGAAGCCTCGTTTGGAAACCTCGGGCTCGAGCTGAAGCTGAGCTGGGAGGTCGAGTAGCCCGCGCCATCACACTGATGGCGCTGGTGCTCTGCGTCCTCGTCCCGGGGGCGCCGCGCGCGCAGTCCGACGCTGAACGCGGCTTCGGCGCCGAAGTCACGGCCGTGGAGCTGCACCTGTCCGGAGGCGCCGATGCGCAGGGCCTGAGCGACCTGGTGGCGGTGCGCAAGGGGCAGACGCTGACGCCGGGCGCGGTGCGGCGCTCGGTGGAGCGGCTGTGGGCCACGGGCCGCTTCACGGACGTGGTGGCGCGCACGGAGCCGGTGCGTGGCGGGGTGCGGCTGGTGTTCCAGCTCACGCCGGTGTCGCGGCTGGCGCGGCTGCGCTTCGAGGGCAACGCCGTGCTGTCGGACGGGGAGCTGCTGGAGGCCAGTGGCCTGCTCGAAGGCGGGCCGTTGGACGAGGAGGAGTTGCAGGGCGCGGTGGCGTCCATCCTCCAGGCCTACCAGCGCAAGGGGTACGATGCGACGAAGGTCTCCGTGACGCAGGAGCCGGTGACGGACGGCGTCGCGGTGGTGCTCGCCGTGGAGGAAGGTCTGCCCACGCGGGTGCGGCAGGTGACTTTCTCCGGCAGTCCCGGCCTGCCGCTGTCCCGGCTCCTGGAGGTGCTGGCGCTGCGTCCGGGGCAGGTGTTCGACCGGGCCCGTCTGTCCAGCTCGCTGGAGGAGCTGCGCGCGTTGCTGCGCGGCGAGGGCTACTGGCGCGCGCAGGTGGGGGCTCCGGCGGTGCTGGTGGAGGGGAGCTTCGCGTCGGTGGCGGTGCCCCTGGCCGCGGGGCCGCGCTACGTGCTGCGCTTCCACGGCAACCGCCACTTTCCCCCGGCCGTGCTGGAGCGTGTGCTGGCGCATGACGTCTCCGAGCCGATGGATGAAGTCGTCGCCGGCCGGCTCGCGCGGCGCGTGGAGGTCTTCTACCGCTACCGAGGCTTCCACGACGTGCGCGTCCGTCCCCGTGAGGTGCTGCGCCCGGACGGCGAGGTGGTGGCGCTGGTGTTCGACGTGGAGGAGGGGCACCCGCTGCGGGTGAGTGACGTGCGCTTCCATGGCAACACCGGGCTGCCAGCGGAGGCGTTGCGCGCCATGCTGGCGGAGCAGGTGATGGCGGGCACGGCGCGGCCGGAGCTGGACCTGCGCATGCTCGACGACCCGCTGGACACGGAGGGGCGCCACGGCCCCAGCGTGCCGGGCGTCCCGCCTCCGCCGCCAGCGTCCACCGTGTACGTGGAGGATGCGTGGCTGGAGGCCGTGGAGGCCATGAACGAGGCCTACCGCGAGCAGGGCTTCCTCTCCGCGGTGGTGGCGTTCCGGGGCCTGACGGTGGACGTCGTGGGGCGCTCGGCCATCGCCGAGTTCGACGTGCAGGAGGGGCCCCAGGCGCGGCTGGTGAAAGTGGACTTCGAAGGCGTGCCGCCGAGCCTGGCGAGCTGGGCCCTGGGCCGGCGCATCCGCGAGGGCGAGCCGCTGAGCTTCGACGCGGTGGAGTCCTCGCGTCAGTCCCTGGAGCAGGAGCTGGGGCGGCAGGGCTACCTCTTCGCGCGCGTCACCACCGAGACGGCGGTGGGGGAGGACGGGACGAAGGCGACCGTCATCTTCCGCGCGGAGGCGGGGCCGCAGGTGAAGGTCGGGAGGATTCTGGTCCAGGGCCTGACGCGCACGGACCCGGACCTGGTGCTGGCCAACCTCGCGGTGAAGGAGGGCAAGCCCGTCGCGCTGGATGAGCTGACGGAGGGCCAGCGCCGGCTGGCGCGCCTGGGCGTGTTCCGCCAGGTGGACGTGGCGCTGGCGGACCCCACCCGGCGTGAGGACACCAAGGACGTGCTGGTGACGGTGCAGGAGCGTCCCCGGTTGGACGGCCAGGTGTCCGGCGGCTACTTCCTGGTGGACGGTCCCCGCATCACGCTCGACACGGCGTACCGCAACCTGGACGGGATGGGGCTCAGCCTGCTGGCGCGCGGGAAGATCAACTACGCGGGCTGGAGCGCGGAGGCGCTTTCTCGCGACAGGCGCATCGCCTGCCAGCAGACGGTGCCCGGTGGCGGTCCCGCGCCGGGGTGTGACGTGGAGCTCCAGGGCATCAATGGCCTGGGAGGCCGTGGCAACCTGGCGCTGGCACAGCCGCGGTTGTTCTTCCTGCTGCCGCTGCAAGTCGGGGCCCGCCTGGACCTCATTGGCGAGCGCGTGCACCGGCCTTCCTATGTGTCCTCGCGGTTCGCGGCGGCGGCCGCCATGGACTGGGCGGCGGCGACGTGGCTCAACCTGTCGTTGTCCTACGAAGTGGAGAGCAACCGGCTGCGCTCGCGCGCGGGCGTGCTGGAGCTGCTCAACCGCGCGGACCGGGAGCGGCTGCGCTACCCGTTCGGCGACTTCGCACTGCACTCGCTGCGGCCTTCGGCGACGCTGGACTTCCGGGATGACCCGGCCAACCCGCGGCGGGGTGTGGTGTTCGTTTCCAGCGCGGAGTTCACCCGGGGCCTGAGCGTGCGCCCCACGGATGTGGCGGGCAATCGCGTGGATGCTACCCCATCGACGGTGTGAAGCTGTCGGGCAGCCTCAGCGGCTACATCCCCCTGGGCCGGCGGGCCAGTGTGGCGTTGTCCGCGCGCGCGGGCACCATCATTCCGTTGGAGGAGCAGGCCCAGGCCATTGGCTCGAAGCTGTTCTACCTGGGCGGCTCGTCGAGCCTGCGTGGCTTCCGCGAGGACGGTGTGCTGCCGGAGGACGTCCGCGGCGCATTGCAGCAGCGGCTGCGCGACTGCCGGGCCCTGGTGACGCCGTCGGGGTGCTCCGCCGATTTGAAGGCCGTGCTCGCGGGGCAGATTCCGGCGAGCCAGGGCGGCGAGCTCTTCACGCTGGGCAAGGCGGAGCTGCGCCTTCCGGCCCTGTCCTCCGTGGACTTGGGACTGTTCTTCGAGGCGGGCAACCTGTGGCTGGACCGGACGCAGTTCGACCCGGGCCGGCTGCGCTACACGGCGGGCGCGGGCCTGCGCTACGTGACGCCCGTGGGGCCGCTCGCCTTCGACGTGGGCTTCAACCTGGACCCGGACGAGTCGGTGAACGAGGCCACCACGCAGTTCCACTTCAGCATCGGGACGTTCTGAGGGAGGCGATGGTGCGCATGCGCTGGCCGCGGTGGACGGTGGTGGGCCTGGGGCTCCTGGGGGCGTTGGCCGGTTGCCGGGGCACCTCCACGTCCGCGCAGGGGCCGGCGCGGCCGAAGTGGATGCCCCCGGACGGCGCGTGCCCGCGGGGCTCCCTGATTCAAATGGAGCGCCTGGGCCTCAAGCCCGGGGACAAGGTCCCCGTCATCGTGGACGCCATCCAGGACCACCCGGGCCCGGCGCGCTACAACTACAGCTTCGTGATTGCCCTGCCGCGCGAGGCGGGGGAGCAGCAGCTTCCCGGCGCGCGCATTGGCGGGCGCCTGTACGTGACGAAGCACCGTGTCTTCGGCCGGTATGACCGCATCTTCCTGCCGGAGTCCGGGGCGATGTCGGTGCCCTTCTGCGGCATCCTCCTGGATTCGCGCTGGGACAAGGACGGCGAGGGGCTGATTGCCTACCCGAGCCCGATGAAGGGCTTCTCCGTGGTGCAGGACAACACGGGCGTCATCCAGGTGGTGGACCGGTATCCCTGAGACGTGGGGTACAGTCTCCGCCGTGTTCTACGCGTGCGTGCGTGCGGTGGTGGCGTTGTGTCTCCGGCTCTTCTACCGGGTGCGGGTGAATGCCCCGGCGCTGGAGCCGGACGGCCCGGTGCTCTTCGTGGGCAATCATCCCAACGGCCTCATCGACCCGGCGCTGGTGTTCATCCTCACGCGGCGCAAGGTGACCTTCCTCGCGAAGGCGCCGCTGTTCCGGATGCCCGTCATCGGCTGGCTGCTGAAGGGGCTGGACGCGCTGCCCGTCTACCGGAAGCAGGATGACCCGGCGAAGATGGGCGGCAACGAAGGCACGCTGGAGGCCGCGAAGGGCGCGCTGGTGCAGGGGCGCGCCATCACCATCTTCCCCGAGGGGAAGAGCCACTCCGAGCCCGGGCTCGCCGAGCTGAAGACGGGCGCGGCGCGCATCGCCCTGAGCGCGGCGAAGGCCGGGGCGCCCGTGCGCATCGTCCCGGTGGGGCTCACCTACGCGGAGAAGAACGTGTTCCGCAGCGAGGTGCTCATCGACGTGGGGCCGGCCATTGAGGTGCAGGCCTTCCTGCCCGCGGACGCCGCGTCGGAGCCGGAGGCTGTTCGGGCCCTCACCGAGCGCATCGCCAGCGGGCTGCGCGCGGTGACGCTCAACCTGGAGCAGTGGGCGGACCTGCCCCTGGCGCAACTGGCCGAGCAGCTCTTCGCCTTCAAGCAGGGCGGGGCGCTGGACGCGGAGCGACTGCGGTTGTGGGCGCGCGGCGTGCAGATGCTCCGCGCCCAGGAGCCAGAGCGCTTCGAGTCCCTGCGCGGGCAGCTCGCCGCTTTCTGGCACCGCATGGCGCTGGTGCAGGCGGCGGGGCCGGAGGATTTGACCGTCGTGTACCGGCCGGGAAACGTGGTGCCCTTCGTGGTGAAGAACCTGCTGGCGCTGGTGCTGGGCCTGCCGCTCTTCGCGCTGGGCCTGGGCCTGTTCTGGCTGCCGTACCAGTTGCCCCGGCTCGCCAGCCGCAGCGCCGAGCTGGACGTGCAGGCCACGGTGAAGTTCCTCACCGCCTTCGTGGTGGCGCTGGTGTGGTGGGGCGCGTTGACGGCCGCCGCTGCGGTGTGGGGGAGCGCGCTGCTGGCGGTGGCCGTCTTCCTCGCCGTGCCGCCGCTGGCGCTGTTCACCCTCTACTTCTCCGAGCGGTGGGAGGCGCTCCAGCGGGACATCCGCGTGTTCTTCACGTTGGGCAACCGCGCGAGCCTCAAGGCCCTGCTGCTCGCGGATGGCGAGCGGCTGGCCCTGGAGCTGGAGCGCCTGGCCGATGAGTACCGGCCGAAGCTGGACGCCGCGGCGCCGTCCTAACGGGCGCGCGGCACCGCTTCACGGAACAGCCGGGCGCCCAGGAGCAGCGCGAAGCCACCGAGGAGGACGGGCAGCGCGTTGATGGCGATGGCGGTGTGCAGGCTGGACGCGTCCGCGATGTTGCCGATGAGCGTGGGCGAAATCGCGTCCCCCAGCAGGTGGATGCACAGCACATTCAGCCCCATGGCGAAGGCGCGGAACGCGGGCGGCACGCAGTTGACGATGGCCGCGTTGATGGGGCCGCTGTTGAGGAAGATGAGGAACTGCGCCAGGGCAATCGCGGCGAAGGTGGGGCCCACCGCCTCCAGGTTCACCGCCAGGTACATGCAGGGGGCCGCCAGCAGCAGGCCGATGCCGGACATCCACAGGCCGCCGCCCTCGCGCTTGCGGTCCAGCTTGTCACCAAGCCAGCCGCCCGCCACCGTCCCCAGCAGGCCCGCCACCGCCGTAATCGCGCCGAAGATGAAGCCGGAGCTGTCCTGCGCCAGGCCGCGCTCGCGCACCAGGTAGGTGGGCATCCAGAAGCCCAGGCCACCAATGGAGAACGTCATCAGCGTGTAGCCGGCCGTCACCGCCCAGAAGGCCGCGTTGC
The DNA here is from genome assembly GCA_046520405.1 of Myxococcus sp. 1LA. GTDB lineage: Bacteria > Myxococcota > Myxococcia > Myxococcales > Myxococcaceae > Myxococcus. Next base: position 11,193 of record JBKGHI010000124.1, on the reverse strand, counting down.
GCGCCAGGCCCTTCAAGCCCACCATGAAGGGCAGCTTCGTCTGTGCGTCCGGCCCATCCATGGCGCCGCGCTTGGGCTCGGGCATGAAGAAGGCCATGGCGCCCAGAATCAGCCCGGGCACGCCGCCCGCGAAGAATGCGACGTGCCACGAGTAGGCCTGCGTCAACCACCCGCCCAGGCCGTAGCCCGCCGCGGCGCCCACGGGAATGGCGATGTAGAAGAACGCCAGCATCCGCGTGCGCTGCTCACGCGGGTACAAGTCAGAGATGATGCTGGGCGCCACCGCGCCGTAGCCGGCCTCGCCGATGCCAATCACCGCGCGGGCCAGGAGCAGCGCGCCGAACGAGGTGGCCAGGCCGCTGGCGCCGGTGGCCAGGCTCCACAGAATCACGCCGCCGGCCACCAGCAGCCGCCGCGGGTAGCGGTCCCCGAGGAACCCGCCCAGCGGTGAGGCCAGCATGAACACCACGATGAACATGGTGCCCAGCAGGCCGGACTGCGTGTCGTTGATGCCGAATTCCTTCTGGATGCCTGGCAGCGCCACCGCGACGATGTAGCGGTCGAGGTAGTTGACCAGGTTGATGAGGGTGAGGATGAGCAGCGCATAACCCGCGTTGCTGGCGGGCACGGCGGGCGCGGCCAATGAGGCCGCGGGTTGGGCGTTCATGAAAAGGTGGCTCCGGCTCCAAAGCGGTGCGCGAGCAGTCCCCAGCGCAGGCCCCTGTCACTCACCCGGCAGGCATCCAGCTTCAGGGCCCTCACCGCTTCCAGCAGGATGAGGGCGCCCGCGGGGATGACGTCCGCGCGCTTGGGCTGCATGCCGGGCAGGGCGCGCCGCTGCTCCAGCGGCAGGGTGCACAGGCGGTTCGTCAGGGCGGACAGCTCGCCGATGGACAGCGTGCCGCCGTGGACCTGCTCCGCGACGTAGGGGTGGATGGCGTGCTGCACGGCGTGCAGCGTCGTCACCGTGCCCGCGACGCCCACCAGGGCCGCGCCGGGCGGCGGGGCGGGGAGGGCGCGGAAGGTGTCGCGCAGGTGGGCCTCGACGCTCGCGCGGTCCTCGGCCGTCATCGGGTCCGAGCGGACGAAGCGCTCCGTCATCCGCACCGCGCCCACGTCGAAGCTGTGGCGGAAGTCCACGTGGCCGCCGCTGTTGCCGTAGATGAACTCCGTGGAGCCGCCGCCGATGTCGAGCACCAGCAGGGGGCCCGCCGCGTCCGCCGCGAAGTCCGCGTGCACCGCGGCGTAGGACAGTTCCGCCTCCATGGCGCCGGAGATGATTTCCACCGTCACGCCCGCGCGCGCCTTCGCCGCGGCGAGGAACTCCGCGCCGTTCTCCGCGTCCCGCGCGGCGCTGGTGGCGGACACGGCGATGCCCTCGGCGCCCAGCTCGCGCGCGTCACGGGCGAAGGACTCCAGCACCTGAAGCGTCGCCTCCATGCCTTGGGCGGAGAGCTTGCGCGTGGCGTCCACGCCCCGGCCCAGGCGGGTGATTTCCGCGCGCTCCCGCACGGCCTCGAAGCGGCCCTCCGGCGTGCGCTCGGCGACGAGCAGGAGGACGGAGTTGCTGCCGACATCGATGGTGGCGAAACGCGACATGCGCGGCAGCCTACTCAACGCAGCAGCGCTTCCAAAGCGTCGCCCAGGGCCTCGTAGTCGGCGGGGGTGTTGTAGAGCTGCGCGGAGATGCGCACATGCCGGTGCGGGGGGCGGGGCCAGGGGGTGATTTGCGCCTCGATGCGGTATTCGTCGAAGAGGCGCAGGTGGAGCGGGTCCACGTAGAGCGGGGGCGGAGGCGCTTCTGGGAAGCCGTCCGGCAGCGTCACAGTGGCCATGCTGCCGACCATGTCCTCGGGGCAGGTGGGTTGGGTGCCCAGCCGCGCGCACAGCAGGTTCTGCGCCGCCAGCGCCTTGGCCCGGTTGGAGGCCATGACCTCCGGCCAGCCGCCGGGGAGCAGCCCGCCCACGACGCGAATCGCGTCGGGCACGCAGAGCATGGGGGACGGGTCGTGCGTCCCCGTCCAGTCGAAGTCCAGCCGGAAGCGGGAGCGGTCCGTCCGGCGGGAGTTGTGCCCGTGGCTCACGGACAGGGGCTTGATTGAGGGCTGGAGGTCGCGCCGCACCTGCAGGAACGCGGCGCCCTTGGGCGCGCACAGCCACTTGTGGCAGTTGCCCGTGTAGTAGCCGGCGCCCAGCGTGCGCAGCGACAGCGGCAGCATGCCCGGCCCGTGCGCGCCATCCACCAGCGTCTCCACGCCGCGCTCGCGCAGGGCGCTGACGAGCTGCGCCAGCGGCATCACCAGGGCCGTCTGACTGGAGATGTGGTCCACCAGGAACAGGCGCGTGCGCGGCGTCACATGGGGCAGCACCGCGTCCACCACCGCCTGGCCGGAAGGCACCGGCCAGGGCAGCTTCGCCACCACCACCTTGGCGCCCCACTGGGAGGCCACGAAGTCCAGCGCGTTGCGGCTGGCGTTGTACTCGTGGTCGGTGGTGAGCAGCTCGTCGCCGGGCGCGAAGCGCAGCGAGCGCAGCACCGTGTTCACCCCCGCCGTCGCGTTGGGGACGAAGCCCAGGTCATCCGCGTCCGCGCCGACGAACGCGGCGAGCGAGGCGCGGGCGTCATCCAGCAGCGGCTCGATTTCGCGGTGGAGGAAGCGCACCGGCTCGGCTTCCAGGCGCGCGCGCAGCTCGGCCTGGCGCTGGAGGACGGCTGTCGGACAGGCGCCGAACGAGCCGTGGTTGAGGAAGACGACCTCGGGGTCCAGGCTCCAGTGGCTGCGGAAGGACGCGCTCATGGGCGAGGACTCGACCCGAGCGCGTCCCCGCTGTCAACGTGCGGCCGGCCCGGATGTCCGGCGCGAGGGCGCTCGTGCGCGCCCCCGGCCAGCCTGGGGACGGCTACTGCGGCAGCGGCGCCCAGTCCGGCGTCTGATAGACGCCCTTCTCGGCGCGCAGCGGGAGCTGGTTGTTGCCGTCCGCCGTCATGACGTAGAGCTGCGAGCCGCCATTGCGCGTGGACGTGAAGACGATGAGGCGCCCGTTGGGAGAGAAGGCGGGCTCCTCGTTGCTGCCCTGGTCCTGCGTGAGGCGCGTCACCTTGCCCGTCTCCACGTTGATGGTGAAGAGGTCGAAGGCGTTGCGCTCGTCGCGGGCGGTGAAGACGATGAGGTCCCCGCGCGGCGACCAGTCCGGCGTCTGGTTGTAGTTGCCCTGGAAGGTGAGCCGGCGCACGCTCGAGCCGTCCGCGTTCATGACGTAGACCTGCGGGCTGCCACCGCGGTTGGACACGAAGGCGATGCGCTTGCCGTCCGGCGACCAGGTGGGGCTGGTGTTGAGGCCGTAGGGCGTGTCGGTGAGCGCGCGGGCGCCGCTGCCGTCCGCGTTGGCCACGTACACCTGGGCGCTCTCGCCCTCCGCCAGCGCGTACGCGATGCGCTTGCCGTCCGGAGAGAAGGCCGCGCCGGTGGCCATCTGCCCGCCGGAGATGACCGCCTTCGCGTCGCCGCCGGGGGCCTGCACGTAGATGTCCGGGCGGTTCTTCCGGTACGTGGTGAAGGCGACCTGCGAGCCGTCCGGGCTCAGCCCGGGCAGGATGTTGATGCCGCCCTTGGTGAGCGCCCGGGCGTTGCCACCGTCCCAGTCCGCCACGTACACGTCGCGGTTGGTGCCCGTCTTGCGCACATAGGTGATGCGGGACAGGAAGGGGCTGGGCTCCTTGGTGAAGTGCCGGTAGAGCGCGTCCGCCAGCCGGTGCGCCAGCAGGGACGCGTCATCGGCGGGCGCGTCCTTGGTCACCTTCAGGTCCTCGCGGCCGGTGCCCACGTTGAACAGGCGCAGCTCGCCGCGCAGCACGCCGCCGTCTTGCGCCAGCGACACCTTCACCAGCGCTTCGGCGCCCACGTCCGCCCAGCGGCTGAAGTTGATGCTGGCCGCGGCCATGCCTTCCTTCGGGTCCGCCGTGAAGCCCTTGCGGTCCAGCACCTGGAGGATGCCGGAGGCGGTCAGGTCGAAGCTGAAGGCCGAGTCGAAGGGCGCGGCCTGCGACTTCGCGCCGTCGTTCTGCGTCAGGGGCGCGGGCACCGCCACCGGCAGCGGACGGAAGTTGGCGCCGGAGATTTCAATGGTGGGCGCCTGCGCGAGCGCGACGACGGGGAGCAGCAGCAGGGAGAGGAGCAGGGCTTTCATAGGGCGTTGAACACCAGGTTGACGCCGCTCTTCTGCAGGGCGTCCCGGAGATGGTCCGGCGGAGGAGAAAAGGGCGCGGCCTTGCGCACGGCCGTGACGACGGCCGAGTCGAAGAGGTCGTTCCCACTGGCCTTGGTGAGATTCACGTCCAGCACTTCACCCGTGCGGCCCAGGCGCACCGCTACCATGGCCTTGAGGTGCAGCCGCTCGGATTCGGGGATGGTGTCCGCCACGCTGTAGTGGCGGCGGACCTGCGACTGGAGCAGGCCAAAGTAGCGCTCGCCTTCCGCGGTGGCCGAGTCGCCGTCCGGGTCGCCATCCTCGGCGCCCTCCGCCTCCTCGGGCTCGGCCGCCTTGGCCGTCTTGTCGAAGGCGCCGAAGAGGCGCTTGCGCCGGTCCTCGCCCGTCGTCTCGCCCTTCACTGGCGTGGGCTTGGATGGGGAGGGCTCCGGCTGCACGCCGGGGATGGGCACCGCCACCTTGGCGGGCGAGGGCTCCGGGGGCGGGGCCTCCGGCGCGGGCTTGGGTGCATCCACCTTCTTGGGTGGCGGCGGGAGCTGCTCCTTGCGCGGCAGCAGCTTGGAGTCACGCGGCTTGCCCAGGCGCACCAGCGTGGCGCGGATGGGCTTGGCGTCCAGGTCCACCTTGGGCGAGGCGGAGTAGCGCGCGTATGCGATGGCCGCCACCAGCGCCAGGATGTGCCCCACCACCGACACCACCACGAAGCGCGACATCCGCGTGGTGCGCGTGACGAGCAGGCTGTGGCTGACCGCGGAGTGGCTCATGGGCTAGCGCTTCGCTTCCTTCGACTTGCCTTTGCCGCTGTTGGACGCCCGGCCCCCGGTGGATGGGTCCGTAATCATGCCCACGTTGCCAATGCCCGCGCGCTGGGCGGCGGCCATGACCTCCACCACCACGCCGTAGGGCACGTCGCGGTCCGCGTGCAGGTAGACTTCCTTGTCCGCCTGCGCCTTGGCGTTGGCGGCGAGCTTCTGCTCCAGCTCCTCCAGCGCCACCTCCGCGTCACCGATATAGACCTTGCGTCCCGCGTCGATGGAGAGGACCAGCTTCTTCTCCGTGGCCTCCACCGGCGCGGCCTTCGTCTCCGGCAGGTTCACCTTCACGCCCTGCTGGATGAGGGGCGCCGTCACCATGAAGATGATGAGCAGCACCAGCATCACGTCCACCATGGGCGTGACGTTGATTTCGCTCATGGTGGTGCGGCCACCGCCGCGGTTGCCTCCGCCCATTCCCATGGTGGCCGCCTACCGGAAGAAGTGACGCTTGATGATGTTGAGGAAGTCCGCGGAGAAGTTCGACATCTCCGTGTCGAACACCTTGATGCGGCTGACGAACGAGTTGTAGGCGACCACCGCCGGAATCGCGGCGAACAGGCCGGCGGCGGTGGCGAAGAGCGCGTTGCCCACCGGCGCGGCCACCGTGGCCAGCGTCGCGTTGCCCTGCTCGGCAATCTGGTTGAACGCGCTCAGGATGCCGATGACGGTGCCGAACAGGCCCACGAAGGGCGAAGCGGCGCCCACGGTGCCCAGGAAGGACACCCGGTTCTCCAGCTCGGTGATTTGCGCCGTGGAGGCGCGGTGGAGCGCGCGCTCCACGTTCTCGATGCCGCCCAGCCGTTCGGCCAGCGCGCCTTCGCCGCCGCCGCCGTCCTTGGCCTGCGCCAGCTTGGTCAGCTCCTCATAGCCAGCGCAGAAGACCTTCGACAGCGGCGAGCCGTCGAGCTTCTGGGCCGTCTGGTAGATGGCCTCCAGGCGCGAGGCCTTCCAGAAGGTGTCGAGGAAGGTGAGAGACTGTGCGCGAGCCTTGGCGAGCTGGGACGCCTTCATGGCGATGAGGGCCCAGGAGGCCACGGATACGCCCATCAGGAGCAGGAGAACGGCCAGCTCGATGAGGGAGGCGTCGCGGATGATCTCCACGTAGTTCATGGCGCCAAGCGCCAGGGGCAGGTGGGGCGTCATGGGGAGCAGCGCGTAACACTCCGATAAGACTGGGTCAAACAATGGGGACACGGCTGGTTGCTTGAGCTGGATTGCCCATGGCGGTGAATAATTCCCGCCACTGCCCGTCGGATGGAGCTGAAACGGGCCGAACACCTTACTGCCCCACCGACAGGTGCCCCATGAACTCCCGGCTGTTGGCCGCATTCCTCTGCCTGGCTGCGATACTCCCTGGTTGTGTTGTCAGTGATGGTCCCCGTTACGAGGGGGATGTGACGTTCCGCTGGAGCTTCGGCGGCTTCCGCTGTGACGAGGACCGCTCGGTGGCGGGCGTCAACGTCATCATCCCCGGCGAGCTGCTGGCCAACGACGGCCGCTACAACTGCCAGGCGAACGGCTTCGACGGCATCGTCCTCCACCAGTTCGCGCCGGGGACGTACTCGTTCCGCGTGGAAGGTGTCGGCTACGGCAATGAGCTGCTGTACGAGGCCCGGGGAAGCTTCACCGTGGACGGCCACGTGACGGTGAACGTGGACATGACCCCGGTGGGCGGCCCGACGTCCTTCGCCTACCTGAGCTGGCTCTTCCCGCGCGACAACACCGGCTTCACCCCCAACTGCGACCAGGCCGGCATCTCCCACGTCGAAGTGCGCGTGGATGACGGGGAGTGGGGCCGCTTCGAGTGCTGGGATGGCCAGGGTGGAAATCAGATCCGCACCCTGTACCTGTCGCCGGGCTACCACGACGTGGAGTTCGTCGCGATCGATCGAAACGGGCTGCCCTGGTACTACTTCGGAGGCGGAATCGACACCTTCGCGGGCCAGCCGTCCGCTCACACCGTCACCCTGTGGGAAATCGGTGGGGCCTCCGTCCGGTGGGAGCTGCGCTCGCGGAATGGGACGCGGCTGAACTGCGCCGAGGCCGGTGTGGACCGCGTGGGCATCAACTTCCGTGACTACTACACCGGCGAGCTCGTCTACGGCGACGGCGACTGGCACGGCTGCAACGACGCTCCGGTGGTCTACGAGTTCCTGCGTCCCGGCCGGTACATCGTGGAGATGTACGCCAGGGCCTTCGACGGACGTGAGTACTACTCGCCGCTCAACTCGCCCGTCATCGACGTCTATGCCCACGAGTTCCCGGGGCCGAACGCGTCGCTGCCGGTGTACCTGACCCAGGACTGAGCGGGGCGGCTTGGCTGGGAAGTGAGCGGAGGGCCGGGATGATGCAGCCCGGCCCTTCGTGCGTTCGGGGCGCGCGCGCTGGCGCTGGCATCAAACGTGATAGGGACACGCCCCATGCGGCAAGACAGCCACAGTCCCATTGGTGTCTTCGATTCTGGCGTGGGCGGGCTCACCGTCCTCAAGGCCCTCATGTCCCGGCTCCCCCACGAGAGCACGGTGTACCTGGGGGACACCGCGCGGTGCCCTACGGCACCAAGTCCGGCGAGGTGGTGACGCGCTACTCGCTGAAGAACGCGGAGTTCCTCCTGGAGCGCGGCATCAAGCTGCTGGTGGTGGCGTGCAACACCGCCTCGGCCGTGGCGCTGCCCGCGCTGGAGGCGGCGCTGCCGGTGCCGGTGGTGGGCGTCATCCTCCCCGGCGCGCGCGCGGCGCTGGCGCGGACGCAGGGGGGCGGGGTGGGTATCATCGGCACACCCGGCACCATCCGCTCGGGCGCCTACCAACGCGCGCTCGAGGCCGCGGACCCACAGGTGCGGGCCAAGGCCCGCGCCTGTCCGCTCTTCGTGCCGCTGGCGGAGGAGGGGTGGACCACGGGCGATGTGCCCCTGCTGGTGGCGCGCGACTACCTGGCCGAGTTCACCCGTGACGGCGTGGACACGCTGGTGCTGGGCTGCACGCACTACCCGCTGCTCAAGGGCGTCATCGCGGAGGTGGTGGGGCCCCAGGTGACGCTGGTGGATTCGGCGGAGGCCACCGCGGACGCCGTGGCCGCGCTGCTGGCGGAGCGGGACGGGCTGGCGCCGGAGTCGCGCGGCACGCCGTCACACGCGTACTACGTCACCGATGTGCCGGAGCGCTTCATGGAGGTGGGGGCCCGTTTCCTTGGCCGTCCCATCGCGACGGCGGAGCAGGTGGACCTGACCTTCTGACGTTGACGCGGCGCGCCCGGAGCGAGGACGCGCCGAGCGCACAGACGAAAACGCCCGCCCCTCTTTCGGAGAGGGCGGGCGTCGCGTCAGCGCGGTGGCCTCTGGCCTACGGCCGGGTGGGGGCGGGCTTCTTCTCCGGCGCGGTGGCCTGGGTGAGCAGATCCTTGGCGGCCTGGACCACCGGCGCCTCGGTGGCGCCTTCGGCGGCCACCAGCGCGAGCGCCGCCTCGGCGCCGATGTCGTCCTGGCGCGGCAGCTGGCCCGTGGCCCAGGTGATGAGGCGCTCGGCGGTGGGGAAGAAGTGGACCATCGTCAGCGGCTTGTTCAGCCAGCCCACCGTGATGCAGTAGTACTTGTTGTACGGCTTGGTGTGGTGGATGCGGTGGTGGTCGGGGGGCAGGATGAGGTGCACGCGCTGGAGGAAGCCGACGAGCGCGGGCGGCGAATCCATGTGCGACCACTTGTGGAACTGGTTGGTCGCCATCACCCAGAAAATCATCGCGCCCAGGAAGGACGCGGTGAACACCCAGCCGGGGCTGCTCATGGGAAGGCACAGGGCCAGGATGGCCACCGGCAGGGAGATGAGGCAGTTGTTGCCGTTGGTCTCCACGAAGTCGTGGCGGGTGATGGCCTTCTCGTCCACGTGGTGCTCGCGGAAGGGGCGGATGAGCGCCTTGCCCAGCAGCGGCATCTCCGTGGAACCCCACGTGTCGCCCAGCCAGTGGACGAAGCCGGAGACGAAGTCCGCGGCGAGGTAGCCCAGCAGCACCGCGCTGAGCAGCAGCCACGTGCCGGTATAAGAGCTGCCCCACAGCCGGTACACCAGCGCCAGCTCCAGCGAGACGAAGGAGACGATGGCGGCGATCTCCATCGCGCGGATGGCGGGTGAATACCCCTGGGCCAGCACCTGGGCGTCTTGCTGGCGCACCTTCTTCTCAATCTCTTGGGTCTTCATCCGGGCGTCCTCGCCGTTGATGGGGCCTGGGGCACCCCGTCCGTCAGCCTGTACGTATCCCAGCCGCTTTCAGCTTTTCAACGGAACTGCCGGGCAATCGCCGTGGCCTGCACGGTTGGTGGGCCAGGGAGTCACTCGTGTGCGTGTGGCACGCGCGGAAGCACGCAAGCAGGTCACGCTTACCTTGTGTCGTGCGGATGCGGCTGGTACGGTCCGCGACCTCGGCGATGACGAAAACCTTCGAAAAAGCCGTCACCGGCTTCAATCACAACATCAAGCACAAGGGGAAGGTCTACCACGTCCAGACCGAGGACTCGGGCGTCAACAACCCCCACATCATCACCCACCTGTTCGTGGGCGGGAACATCCTCGCGTCGAAGAAGACGTCCTACGCGGACATCCTCAACGCGGAGAACCTCGCGGAGGTTGTGCGTGAGTTGATGGAGGAGCAGCACAAGGAGATGCTGCGCAACCTCATCAACGGGGTGTACGACAGCTACGAGTCAACCGCGCGCAGCTACCAGCCCGGTCAGCTCGCGGCGGACACGGATCCGGCGCAGGTGAAGATGCAGCCCGGCCAGTCCATGGCACAGCGGCCGCCTCCGCCGCCTCCGCCCGTGGCGGCTCCCGCGCCCGTGGTGGTTCCTCCAGAGGTCGCCGCGGCACGGGCCCTCAAGGAGAAGCCGAAGATCAACGAGATTGGCGTGGAGACGCTCTTCGGCGAGGACCTCATCTCGGAGAAGAGCCTCGACGAGGTCATCCTCAGCTACCTGGCGGGCGAGGGCGAGCAGTAGCCCTTCGCCGTCGCACACGGACGCCTCTCGCGGGGCGTGCGTGGGGGATGCCGCCCGGGCGTGCTAGGTTGGCGGCCTCCCGCCCGCCGCCATGATTCAGTTCTTCCACGTATACAAGGCGTATCCCGGCGACCCACCGGTGTTGTCGGACATCAACCTCAACGTGGAGAAGGGTGAGTTCGTGTTCCTCACGGGCCCTTCGGGCGCGGGGAAGACGACGCTGCTGAAGCTCATCTTCTGCGCGGAGAAGGCCACCAAGGGGCAGATTCTGGTGGGCGGCCGCAACATCGCCCGCATCCGCGAGTCCGCGGTGCCGTACCTGCGCCGCAACATCGGGGTGGTGTTCCAGGACTTCAAGCTGCTGCCGCACCGGACGGTGGAGGACAACGTGTCCTTCACGCTGGACGTGCTGGGCGTGCCCCGCGCGGAGGCGCGCGAGAAGGTGCGGCGGATGCTCAAGCTGGTGGGGCTGGAGCACAAGGCGGACTCCTTCCCGCTGCGCCTCTCCGGTGGAGAGCAGCAGCGCGTCGTCATCGCGCGGGCCCTGGTGAACGACCCCACCATCCTCCTGGCGGACGAGCCCACCGGCAACCTGGACCCGGCGCTCACGGTTGAAATCATGGACCTGCTCACGCAGGTCAACGTGCGGGGCACCACGGTGATGGTGGCCACGCACGACGCGACGCTGCTGTCTCGCTACCAGAAGCGCACCGTGCGCCTGGAGCGCGGGCAGATTGTGTCCGACGAGGACGGCGTCAAGGCGGCGCGCCGGATGGTGGTATGAGCGCGCTGTCGAAGGTGACGTACTTCTGCCGCTCGGCGGCGGTGGGGCTGAAGCACTCGCCCTTCGTGCACTTCATCGCGGTGACGACCATCGCCATCGCCCTGTTCTCCGCGGGCATGGCCCGGGGCGCGGCGCGGGTGCTGGACAACCTCCTGGCGTCGCTCGGCGGCGAGGTGGAGGTGACGGTGTACCTGGCGCCCGAGCTGGACGCGGACGAGGTGCACGGCGTGCGCGCCCGGGTGCTGGCGCTCAGCGGCGGCGAGGTGACGCTGGTGTCGCCGGACGCCGCCTTGTCCCGGCTGCGCACGGAGCTGGGCGACCTGGGCGAGGCGCTGGCGGAGCTGCCGGAGAACCCGCTGCCGGTGTCGCTGGAGCTGCGCGTGCCACCGGAGCGCCGCAAC
>JBKGHI010000123.1:0-24016 GCA_046520405.1 Myxococcus sp. 1LA | reverse complement strand
GCCGCGCACCCAGCTCGCCAGTCCGCCGGAGCGGGCCGAGGCGGCGACGCGGGCGGCTCGGCGGCCATCTCCGCCTCCGCCCCGTCGGTCAGCGTCAGCAGCACCCGAGCCAGGGCCATGCCGTCCGCGAGGCAATGGTGCAGCCGCGCCAGCAGCACGTCGCGCCCGTCCGCCGCCGACATCACGTGGAACTGCCACAGCGGCCGGGAGCGCTCCAGGGGCGTGCTCATCCACTGCCCCACCAGGGACTCCAACACCGCGCGGTCTCCGGGCGGAGGCACGTCGAGCCGCGACAGGTGCGCGTCCAGGTCGAGCTCCGGGACGTCTTCCCAGTGCGGCAGCCCCACGAGTCCGGCCACCGCGCGCTGGCGGAAGCGGGGGTAGCGCTCCACCAGCCGCTCCCGCACCACGGCCTTCAACCGTTCGAAGTCCAGCCGGCCCTCGAACCAGAGCACGGCGGTAATCATCATCAGGTTGGCGGGTTCCTCCATGTGGAACCACAGCGCATCCACGCTCGACATCCGCTCCTGCGCCGCCATGCCTCACGACCTCCCGGTGGAGGCCGTTCTACTTCTTTCCGGCCTCCGGGGTGGCCCGTTCGAACTGGAAGGTCTGCTTCGTCTTGTCGTCCACCATGAGCGTCAGGACGCCCTCCTCCAAATCCCACACATAGGCGCCGCCCTTGAACTTCAGCTTCGGTCCCGTCAGGGGAATCACGCGCTTGTCACCACACACCGGGCCCACCGCCTGTCCGTCCCGCGTGCGCAGCCGCACCCGGTCCTTGCCTGACGTTTCCAGCGTGCCCCAGGCGCGGACCACCAACGAATTGCCCTGCCCCAGCGTCGCGGCCTCCAACGAGGTGCGCAGCACGAAGCAGCCCGACGGCGTCACCTGCAACGAGCGCGCGTAGTCCGAGCGCGGCTGGGCCTCGATGCGCTCCTCCCGGACCTCCTCTTCCTCCGGAAGGCTGGCGGCCACCAGCGTCCACGTCCCCACCAGCGCCCTGGGCGGCGGCGCGCCCTGGGCCGTCACGCCCTCGCACGGCGCGGGGACTTCCTTCTCGGGACTGGGTGGGGCGGGCTCGAAGGAGCGCTGGCAGACGGGCTGGCACGCCCGGGGGCCACACTGCGCGTCGTTCGGCGCGCAGCCCGCGCGCTGGGTACAGGCCTTGAGCCGCTCCAGCGCCTGCTCACAGTCCTGACGCATGCAGGTGTCGACGCACTCGGCGTCGATGCACTCGGCCACGCAGGCCCAGTTGGTGGCGCCGCACACGCCCGCCACGGTGCGCGGACGCTGCGACGAGGACGTCTGGGCGGCGGACGGCAGCGCGGCGCCCAGCGCCAGGAACAGGACGAGGAGTCGGGAAGAGGGCATGCCTCGGCGCAAGCTAGCCACGCCCTCTTCGTCCGCGGACCCTCCCGGTGGCGGGAGCTGTCCACCCGCCAGCACTGCGGGCGAGGCACTGCTCTCAGGTGAACTGCCAGCGCCAGGTGCGCACGTCGGCGGGCTCCACCAGCTCCAGTTCGAAGGACAGCGTGTCGAAGCGCTCGAACTCCCGCGAGTCCACTCGCAGGAGCATCATCCCCGCGTGGTTCTGCCCCCGCAGCGGCGACACGTTGAAGGACAGCTCCGCGTCGAAGGCCACCTTGTAGAAGAGGCAGAAGCCATCCACGCGGCCTTCATCCACCACCGGCCGCGAGTAGCGCACGCGGTGCGGCAGGCCGTCCGCCACCATCGTCTCCAAATCGAAGGCGAAGGCAGGCTCCGGGTCACACAGCAGGTGGTCCACTTCGTAGGAGCGGATGACGCGCGTGAAGTACGACGGGTTCATCGCCTCGCGCAGCGTCTGCAAGCAACTGTAGTCCACGCTGGGGAAGCGCTGGCTCCAGATGAAGGGGATGCACGCCTCGTCCCGAAGCTGCACCGGCTCCACGAAGACCTCGAAGCGGTTGGGGAGGATGCGGCCCCCCGGCTTCAGCACCCGGTTTCGCAGGTCCAGGATGCGCGGCACGAGCCCCGCGTCGAACAGGGCGTCGCCCAAGAGCTCATGCAGCAGCACGTCCACCTTCTCCGGCATCTGGAACTGCCAGGGCTGCGCGCGCACGAAGTCGATGTTCTCCAGGCCGTTGCGCCGCGCCACCCACTGCGCCGTGTCCAGCAGCCGGGAGCCATCCACCGCGTACAGCTTCTTCGGATGACGGCTGGCGGCCAGGAAGGTGCGCAGGCCCGTGCCGGTGCACGCATCCATGACGACCTGTCCCGGCCGCACGTAGCGCTCGCAGGCCCTGCGCCAGGCCTCCACCCGCTCCGGGTCGGCGAGCGCGGAGTCCTGCGGCGCGGGACTGGAGAGAGACAGGCTGTCCGGCACCACATTGCGTGACAACTGGGACACGAGCGTGGAGTGGCTGAGCCGTGAACGCAGGTCCATCAATGCCTGGCGAGGCATGTCGAGCAGATTGGGCATGCAGCATCCCCCCGGATGCGTGGGTCCGTCGGTCGGCGTTCCCGGCAGGACAAGATACCGGGATTTCATAGATTGAATGACTTACAGGTTCAGCACCATCCAGCGGCGGGACAGGATGAGTGTCCCTGGGTGAACAGCCCACCGCTCAGTGCGGTAACGCAGGAGGCTGCGCGGAGGCGCGGGCGCGGCGCGACAGCCAGTCATGGAGGAAGGCTTGAACGGCGGGGTGCTGGGACTGGCGGAAGGCCTCTGGCGCGGCGTGTTCGATGATGCGCCCTTCATGGAGCAGCGCCAGGCTGTCAGCCACCTGGAAGGCGGAGGCCACGTCCGGGGTGATGACGAGCGCCGAGGCCTGGAGCCGGTGCTTGCCGGTGAGGATGACGTCCACCACGGACTGGGTCCGCAGCGGATCCAGACCCGCGGTGGGGTCGTCATAAAGGAGGATTTTCGGCTCCAGCACCACCGCGCGGGCAAAGGCGGCGCGCTTGAGCATGCCGCCGGACAGCTCGCCGGGACGCAGCTTCGCCGCGTCCTCCAAATCCACCAGCGCCAGCACGCGCTGCACGCGCTCACGCACCTCGCTCTCCACCAGGTGGAGCCGCTCGCGGAGTGGGAAGGCGACGTTGTCCTCGACGGTGAGCGAGTCGAAGAGGGCGCCGCCCTGGAAGAGGATGCCCAGCTTGCGGCGCACGCGCTCCATCCCCGCCGCGTCCAGCCAGGCCAGCTCCTCGCCGTCCACGCGCACCGTGCCGCGGTCCGGGCGCAGCAGGCCATCCAGGTGCTTCATCAGCACCGTCTTCCCGGAGCCCGACACGCCCAGCAGCACGCACGTGGTGCCCGTGGGCACCACCAGATTCACCCCCCGCAGCACGTGCTGCGTGCCGAAGGACTTGTGGACGTTCTCCAACTCGATGGCATTGCGCTGCGCCGGCTCGGCCATCCCACGCCCCCAAGGTACCGGGAACGCTGCCCGGGGACGGAATTGTGGCGGGCGCGCACAGCCCCTCGCGACCCGCCTTTCAGTCGTGGGTCAGCGCTCGGCCCCGGACAGTGCCATGCGGGCTCAGGCCTTGGGCTGGCCCTCGCGCAGCTTCGCGCCAAAGCGCAGCAACTGCTCGCGCGCCCGGAGCAGCGCGGCCCGGGGAATCGAGAACACGGCTCGCACCCGCTCCGGGTCACCACACCACGGGCCCCCGTTCAGGACGACGTGTGTGTGCTCGTACACCACGCGAGGCAGGTTCTCCGGCGTCAGTCGCACCCCGTCCACCTCCTGCCCCAACCAGGCCGTCATCCGGGGTGACAGGAAGAGTCCCCCCGCGTCACCGGCGTCCGAGCGGCCATCCCCCGGCAACGCCTCGGCGAGCAGCTCGCGCTTCTCCGCCAGCTCCCGCCGCATCTTCACCAGGAAGGCCCGCAGGGCGCGGTGCCGTGCGGGGTACAGCAACTGCCCATCCGGGCTGCGGGCATACGCCGCATAGAGGTACGCCGCCGCGCGCGCCGTCATCAGATGCAGCACGCCAGGGCCGCTGTCACGCACCGCCGCGGCCAGCGCCCGGTCCTTCGTGGCGAGCCACCCCACGCGGAGCCCTCCGGCCGCGAACTCCTTGGACAAGCCCCCCAGCACCACCGTGCGGGCGCCGATGCCGGGCACCGCGCCTTCCAACGTCACCGGGCTGGGCACCGTCTCCGCCGTGGGGCTGGTGAGGTTCACCAGGCCGAAGATTTCGTCCGACACCAGGAGGCAGCGCTGCTCCACCACATAGGTGGCCAGGGCCACCAGCTCCTCGCGGGCCAGGTAGACGCCCGAGGGGTTCGACGGCTGCGAGACGACGACGGCATCCGGCGCGCCGCCCCCCTGCCCCCGCCGTGCCAGCAGGCCCGACAGCGGCCCCTGCTCCACGTCACATCCCGCGGAGACGAAGGTCGGCGGCAGCACGCCGTAGCAGGGCGTCGTCACGTAGACGCGGGGCGCGCGGCCCAGCCGCTGGCGCAGCGCCACGCCCAGGTGGTGGATGAGCGGCCAGACGCCCGGCGCCACCGCCATCTCCTCGGGCGCGTACCGCACCGCGCGCGACTCCAACAGGAAGGCGGACACGGCCTCCGCCAGTCCCGTCTGCGCCGCGGGCTCGCGAGGCGCGACACCGGCGGCGATGAGGCCCTCCACCAACGGCGGCGGCAGCGGCCCCTCGTTCTCGCCGTAGTCCAGGCGCACCAGCTCCGCGTCGTCCTCCCGGAACACCTTGGGCGCGAAGGCGGGGAAGGTCATCAACCGCTCCATCCTCCGCGAGCGGGGCAGCGCCACCACCGGCGGCCTGCGCGGCGCCGGCGCCTCCGGCTCCGCGAAGGAGATGCGGAACGACAGCAGGTCGGAGAAGGTGCGCTCGTAGAACGCCTGCGCCAGGGTGCTGATGCGCGAGTACGTCACTTCCGCCGCGGCCTCCAGGTCGCCCCGCAGCGGCTGCGGCACGGGCATCAGCAGCGTCAGCTCCAGGTCCGGCCACACCGCGTTCTTGATGAGGCCATAGAGCACCACCAGGTTGGGGGCGTGGGCCTCGCGCGCCAGGAACTCGAAGAGCGTGTGCGGCTCCACGCCGCCGGTGATGTTGAAGAAGGCGCTTTCGTCCAACACCACCCAGATGCCACGGCGCGCCGCCTCCGCGACGATGTCGCGCAGCACGGACAGGTTGGTGCGCTCCCCCTTCTCCACCGTGAGCAGCACCATCTTCACGTTGAACGCGGACAAGAGCCGGCGAATCTCCGCCAGCGAGGTGTGCGTCACCGTGGCCCGCACCCCCGCCTTCTCCAGCGCACGCGCGTAGAGCGGCTGGAGGTTGCGCGACACCAGCACCTCGTCACCCACGTCGCAGGTGGCCATCAGCAGCGAGTACACCGCCTGCTCGCGCTCCGGCGCGACGAAGACCTCGTCCTCCGTCAGCCGCAGCGCGAAGTACCGGTCCAGGTAGCGCACCACCTGCCGGCGGAAGGACGCGTCGCCCGCCTCGTGCGCGTAGGGCATCAGCGGGCCCTTCGCCATGCGCGCCGCCAGGTCCGCCACGAAGCCCAGTTGCTCCGCCGACGCCGCGCCCAGGTCCAGCTCTTCCTGCAACGCCGAGGCGCCCAGCTCGCGCAGCGCGGCCCGCAGCGCCAGAGTCTCGCGCGGCAAGGCCAGACGCGCCTCCCACACCGCCACCTCGTGCCACACCGGGTGACCGGCCTGGAGCCAGCCCAGCGCGGTGGCCGCGCGCAGCGGCTCCGGGCTGCGGGCCTCCATGAAGAACTCGAACTCGCGGCCGGTGCGCTGCTCCAGCGCCACCAGGGGACGGATGTCCGTGTCCGCCGCCTGCATCACCCTGCGGGCCACGCGCACGTGCGTGTCGAAACCGCGACGGGTGAACATCCGCTCGATGATGACGCGGCCCGGCCGGCCCGCGAGGTTGAGCAGCAGCCGTCCGGTGGGAGACAGCCGCTCCGGCGCTTCATCCAACAGCCGCGCGATGAGCCCGAGCCCGAAGTGGTCCTCGTAGACGTTCTGCAGCGTGCAGTAGTTGGACAAGTCATGGAGCGCCTGCTCGTCCGCCTGGGACAGCTCGGAGGGCAAATCCTCTTCACCCCGGAGGACCTGCGGAATGCAGCCCACCCCGAAGTCCCACGGGGCATCCGAAGGTATCCCGCGCAACAGGTCGCTCTCCCCGAAGGACAGGCGCGATGCCAGCGCCTCGTCTCCGTTGAGCCACGCGTTGCAGCGCGCCACCACGGGTGAGTGCGGATTGAGGTCCGCGCCATGCACGTGCGCCAGCCGGGTGAACTTCGCCAGCGCGATGCAAATCCATCCCGAGCCCGCGCCCACCTCGACGAGCCGCTTCCCCGCATACTCATCCAGCGGGACGCTCAGCAGGCCTTCCAGGAAGGTATAGGCCCACGCCTCGGGGGCGAAGATGGACGGCAGCAGGAACAGCTCCAGCCGCTCCTGGGAGGCGCCCACCGACACCGTCACCGACACCAGCCGCAGCGGCGCCGTCTCCGGTTGGTGCCGCGACAACTCCGCCAGCTCGCGGAGCTCGGTCAACGCGCGCGGCCGTCGGTCCACGTGGGACAGGTCCTCGGACAGCGCGCGCAGCAGGTGAAACGCCTCACGGGGTGTGGAGGGGTAGGTCGGCATGGCGCGCGGACTGTCCCGAGCCCTCCGCTCCCTGTCAACGCCGTGGATGGCGCCCGGATGAAACCCTTTGGCGCCTTGGGGTGAGTCAAGGAAATGCCGACTCGCCGTAATAAAGGGCGTCAGGGGACGAGGTCACCCGCCGCCGCGCCAGGGGACCTCGGAAGCAGCACGCGCGGTACCGACGGAGCAGCATCCATGTCGCTCATGCCTGTGGATGGACCCCGTAGTGGAGAGGGGGCAGTGATGGAGATGAACGTCTCGAGGCCGGTGCTTGCTGGGGGATTCTGGAAGAAGAAGCGCACGCAGCCGGCGCAGCGCGCCAAGGACGCGTCGCTGGTGCGCTGGGAGTCGCAGCCGTGGCGCCGGCAATTGCGCGATGCGGCGGAGTACGAGCACCCGGTGGCTCGCGCCGCGCTGGTGCAGGCGTTGATGGAGGAAGGTCTGACGATGGACGCGGACGCGGCGCGCTTCGCGGGAGCCAGCGAGGACCGCGACTGCATCAGCATCGCGCAGGTGCTGCGCTTCGCGGATTCGCTCGTGCTGCGCATGGCGCTGGCGTGCACGGATGACCACGTGCTCCAACTGGCGCACCTGCGCCGCGACGCCGAGGACCTGGCGGAGCGGATGATTGAGTGGGCCAACGCGGGTCGGTTGTAGGCGAGAGCCCAGGCGGACAAGCGCCCTTGCAAGCGGGCGCGTCCCACACGCACCGCCCTGGCACACCGTGCGGAGCGGAGTCCTTCTTGACAGCCTGGGAGCCCGGCTGTTCTCACGGGGACATGCTCCCCTCGCTCGTCCTGGCCGCCACCCTGGCGGCGGCTCCTGCTCCTCGTTCCGCCGCCTCGGCGAAGACGCTCATCCATGTGCCGAAGGTGGATGCGTTGACGGGGCTGGCCGCGTTCCTGGAGCGCGCGGGCCAGCACGCCGCGCTGCTGCGTCCCGCGGCGTGGCGGACGGAGCTGCACCCCTTCCTCATCATCGACCCCACGCGACCCCAGTCCGTGGCCGAGCTGGGCCTGGACCCGGCCGGCCCTGCCACCGTGTCCATGCGAGAGGACGGCCGCGTGTCGTGCATGCAGGTGGCCGACGCCAAGGTGTTCCAGGCGAAGGCCGCCGAGGCCATCACCGCCGCTGGCGGCGCTGAGCCAAAGCCCACCACGCGCGCGGGTGTGACGACAGTCCTTGTCGAGCGCGACATGGGCGGCAGCGTGGGCTACGCGCTGAAGGGCAAGGAGGTCTGCGCCTTCGGAGCCACCGAAGGCGGCGGCGCGGCCCTGCTCAAGGAGTCCGTCCGGCTGGTGGGCAAGGCACCCGCGAAGGATGCACGGATGGGCAAGCTGCCGGGCGTGGCCTACGTCGTGTCAGGCAACACGGTGGTGGGACTCGCTGGAACGGCCAACGCGCTCCAGGTGGAGGGCCTCACTTCGAAGCTGCAACTGCCGGCCTTCCAAGCGCGGGGCACCAGTCCCTACGCAGCGGCGAAGACGGAAGGGCTGCTCTACTCGCGTGCTTCCGTCGCGCCCACGGGCGTGACGCAGACCGTGGACACGATGCGCTCCACGCTCCAGGTCGTGTGCCCCACGTGCCCCAAGGAGCAGATGGTGTCCATGGCGAAGGCCGTGACGAAGCACCTCACAGGCAACCTGATGGTGAACATGGACCACGTCCAGGTGCGCGGCTCGCTGCGCTCGATGGCGACGCGCTTCTTCGCGGTGCGCCAGGCCGTGGCCGCCGAGGTGACGGACCTGGCTGCGGTGAAGGCCGCGCTGGCGCCGCTGGGCAAGTTCCCGGACGTGCAGGTGCTGGAGGACGGCTGGAAGCTCCCGCTCAAGGGCGGCAACGTGTTCGTGCGCCTCAAGGGAAAGCAGCTCGTCCTGGGCAACGAGGAGTCGGTGACCCAGGCCACGATGGCGGCGCTGACGGAGACGGGCTCCAAGACGGAGCATGCGGTGGACTTCAGCGTGGACCCCAAACGAGTGGCGCGAGGGCTGTCGCAGATCTCCCTGTCGGACATCCTGTCGGATGAGCTGCTGGCGGGCCTCTTCGCGGCGAGTTCGGAGCTGGGGCCGCTGCTGGCGCGCAGCGAGCGCATCACGGGCTGGGTGGACCCGGCGCCCGGTGGCAGCCAGCGCGTCTCGCTGACGTGGACGCTGCCCCCTCAGTAGGCGGCAGGAGGACGGCGAGAGGACGCCGCACGTGAGCCGCGAAGCAGGGGCGCCTCTCAGTTCCGACCGTAGACGCGGCGCCGCTGGTAGCGAAAGAACCCCGCGCCCTCCTCGCGAGCGATGGTCAGTGCTTCGTGTCCGAAGTGCTGCTCACGCAAGGAACGCAGCGCGGCCTCAAGGGCCTCACCCTGCTCCATCCGAGAGAACAGCTCCGCGCGCGCCTTCATGTACGAATGCCCGTTCTCCCAGCGCGCGTCCCGGTGCGCATCGTCCGCCGCTCGCTGGGCGATCGCCTCCTCGGAGAAGCCCATGCGCCGCCGGATGTCGGCGAGGACGGCCCGCCGCTCCTCGACCGGCATCGCGGCGAGGCGCGTCTGCACCGGCTCGAGCCGTAGGAACACCTCGGTCGCCTGTGACCGCACCAGATGGGCCTCCCGCGCTCTGGGGTCCACGCCGGCGACCGCGGACAGCCGCTCGAGAAATTCGCGCTGCTGCTCCTCGAGCGAGCGCGTCGGGTCCACGTCGAGGAGCGCTCGCCGTCTCGCCTCCTCCTCGCGCTCGTGGGCGGACGCCGCCTGCATCCATTGCGAGACCACCTCTCCGGCCCGGCGCTTCTCCGCCTGTCCGGGAGCCACCCGTCCGGGTGGCTCGCCACGGAGCCGCCGTTGCGTGTCCCCGGGACTCGCCGAAGCGGGCCGCGGCCCACCCTCCTGCATGGCCGGCGCGGACCCACCTCGAAAGAGGAGGTTCGCGCCAGCCATGACGAGTGCGCCGGACGCGAGGAGGACGAAGAATCTCCCGCGTCGACCGCGCATCAGAGTCGCGGCTCCAGCTCGGCCCAGATGAGCCCGGCAATCTTGTTCGAGCCCGAGGTCGACGGGTGGACACCGTCGGACTTGATGTCCGCGTTGGTCATCACCTGCCGTGGATCGACGAACCCGCAGTCGACGACCGCGTTCGAGCACGCCGCCGCCAGGATTTCATCTCCGTAGTCGACGGCCTCGTCGAGGTCGTCGGCGCCGAGGAGCCCACCCTTCGTGTGGTAGTAGCCGAGGTAGACGACGTCGGTGACGCCGCTGGTCGACATGTCGTTCAGCAGGTTCGCCACGTCGACGTAGATGTCATCGATGTACTCCTGGCAGCTCCGCGAGAGGCGGCCGAACTCGTACCACTGCGTCTTGCAGTCGTAGGGGTCGGCGAGCGCGATGGTGGGGATGAGGATGTCGTTCCCTCCGCCGTCCATCACCACGATGCGGCTGTTCGGATTGGCGCTCTCAGCGAGGTCGAACTGCCCGCGGACCGAGGGGGTGATGAGCCCACCCTCAATCTCCGCGCCGGAGGTCGTGTAGTTGCGGAAGGTATTGCCCGCCGTCACGTGAATCGCGCTCTGAATCTCTCCCGAGAGCGCGAAGATTGAGTCGCCCAGGAACACGACGTTGTCGTTGTCCGCGTCGGGAATCCACGGGGCGCTCATCAGCTCACCAAGGCCGCAGCCAGCGAGGAGCGCCGGGGCCGAGACTGCGATGGCGCGCGTCCACCGGAGCAACCGCGCGCGACCAGAGACCAGGTTCTTGCTCATGTGTGTCCTCCCGCCAGCGGGCCGGCCCACCAGCGTGTAAGGGAGGAGCCTCCCGACGTGGGCATGCTCCCCGTGATGACTCCTCCGTCATCCGGACTTTCCGGATGACGTCCTAATCAGCACACAGCATTGATTTGGATGTCAAAACAGAGAACGCAGCTCATCCTGAAAAGCTTTGAAAGAGCCACGACGCAGAGTGACGGCGTCGACGGCCCAATGTGCGCCACAGAACACCTGTGGAGGGCGCACCACCCGACTTCGACGGCCTCGGATTTTCAGCCGCGCCGCGTCAACTCCTTGGAGCCGAGCCCGTGCTGCTCGTGTCTCGCACCATCGAAGGTGTGGACGCATGCCCCGCTTCGAGCAACCGCTCCGCGAGGCCGGCGACCGCGCTCGATGGCCGCCTGACGCCCGTCCGTCGCCGCTGAGCCGCTACGCCTGGCGAGGCAGTCAACGCTGAGAATGCGCGCACCACCGCCGCCATCCCCCGCGCCGGTCACCCACCCGTCAATCGACGTAGTACTTGTGTACGACGCGTGTCACCACGCCGCTCTTCGAAAATGACACCGAGCGCATGCTGCAGTGGGAGTCGGTAGGGCTGTGCGAATAGCGCCACAACGTCCCTTCAGAGGGGGTGTCGTGCACGGATATCGGCTCGCCAAGGAGCGTCATGACTTTGTCCCGACTCATGCCGGGCTGAACGCGTCTGAAAGCCAGCCACGAATAGCCCGGAGCAAAGTGGGTGCTCGGCTCGAAGACGGCCGACAAGAGGAGGCCGTCCAGGCCATCCAGCAACAGCAGATGCGCCGAGAGCCCTACCAGGAGCAGCCCAACGCCACCTCGCGCAAGCTTTTGAGCGACGCCGGGTTTCACTGACATGGGTCCCCCGCTGGAGCCACAGGATACAGGCAGCCACACCAGGAGCAACGGCGCGGTGTGACGCCCGGTACCGCACCTCCAAGCCAAATGCCACCGTGGTATGTCACGGCATCATTGCGTGACGGTGCCGGAATGCGGCGCGAGGGGGAGCTTCCACCATGATGCTGTTCCTGCCCCAGGGGTGGACAACACCGAACTGGAGCGTCTGCCCCGGGTGTCCATCACCATCGCGGCCATCTGTGTCATCGCCTTCTTCATCTCCTGGGTCGCTCCCTCCGAGCCCATGGGCGTCGGGGATGAGCAGCTGGTTTCGATGCTGGAACAGACGCTCGAGCACCCCGACCTGGAGTTCCCCCGCCCTGCGCCGAACGGCTGCTGTCCGATGCGGGCCGGCGAATCGTGCGCGACATGCGCCAGAGCGCGGAGCCCTCCGACGGACTGGAGAGCGTGGAGAACCGGCAGCAGGCCTTGAACGAGCAGTGTGAGGAATTGATCGCCCGCCACGAGTCGAGCCTGCTCTGGCGCTTCTCCCTCGTCCCCGCTCGAGGCTTCGTGCAGCCCGGCTGGCTCACCTACATGTTCCTCCACTTCGGGTGGATGCACCTGCTGGGGAACCTGCTGTTCTTCTACGCAGCCAGCCTGCTCCTCGAAGACGCATGGGGCCGGCCACTGTTCGCGGGCTTCTTCGTGGCGGGTGGACTGGTGGCAGGCATTGCCCACCATGCCATCGACCCTGCCTCCGAGTCGGTGATGGTCGGTGCCTCCGGCGCCGTGGCCGCGTGCATGGGTGCCTTCTGTCTGCGCTTCGCCCAGCGACGCGTTCACATCGGCTACTTCATCTGGCTGCTGAAAATCTTCCGAGGCACCTTCCCCGTTCCCGGCTGGGCCTGGGGAGGCCTGTGGTTCGGCAATGAGGTGCTGAACTACTACCTCCTGGGCAACAGCACCGGCGTCGCCGTGATGGCCCACATCGGAGGTTTCGCCTTCGGCTTCGTGAGCGCGTCACTGCTGCGTGTCACGCAGTTGGAGGAACGGGTGGTGGCGCCCGCGCTCGCCGCGAAGCAGGGAGGGTGGGTAGCCGACCCGCGGCTGGCGGAAGCACAGGCAGCGCTCGACAACGGCGACCGCACGGCCGCGCGCGCAAGCTTCCAGCGCTTGCTGAAAAGCCAGCCAGACAACACCGACGCGTTGCTGGGCCTGGGCCGCATGGAGCTGGAGGACGGCTCCAAGCAGGCCGGCATGGCGCGGGTGGAGCGGGCACTCCACACGCTCGCGGGGCGCGCGTCCGCGGACGCGCTGTGGTTCGCGATGGAGCCACTGCGCGCGTTGTTTCCCATCGACACGCTGCGGCCCGCCTCCGCATGGAAGCTCGCGGAGGCGCTGGATACGGAGGACGCGCCGCCAGCGGCAGTGGAAACGACGGAGGCGCTGTTCAGCGTGGCGGGCGCGGGCGCTGGAGTCATCGCGGTGCGCGCGCTCATCCGCGCCGCGGAGCTGAGACTCGCGCAGAACAAGCAGTACAAGGACATCCAACGGGCGGCCGACTACCTCACGCGCGCGAAGCCGCTGCTGACGGGCGAGGCCGCGACGATGGGGGGCCGGGTTCGGGAGCTCGACGTCGAGGTCACGCGGCTGCTGGAGGAGAACGCCTGGCGCAATCGGGACGCGGCGCCAAACCCCCGCCGTGGACGCGGCCCCCGCGCCGCCCCGCATCTTCCCCTGCCGCATCGTGGGCCTGACGGACCTGGCGCTCACCGTGGAAGCCGCCAATGGCCAACGCCGGACATTGGCCATGACCGAAGTGCAGGCGATTGCCGTGGGCATGCTGCCCGTCGCAGGGCCTCCGGGGACGCCGCCGCGACAAACCGTCCTCACGGACCTCGTGCTCTCCTGGGGAAGTGCCAACGAGGGTCCTCGGGTGCTGCGGGTGAATGTCGCGGGGCTCGCGCTGAACCACTTCTATCCAGGCGTGGCGCCCCGTGAGGCCTATTCCCGGTTCCTCTCGGACATGCTGGATCGAACCAGCGCCAACGCGCTTCCGGACGCCTCTGCCCTGAAGCAGGGGCAGTACCCTCGCTTCAACAGCGAGGCGGAGCTGAGCCAACACTTCTATGGCGTGAGCGCGGCGGCCGCATGAACACATCATCGACATCGGCGAGGCTCGCGCCGTCCGGTTCGTGACGACGAAGCCGTCGAGCCCCAACATGACACCCGTGAAGAATCCACTCCTCCATCGCTACTGGCTGGAGTTCGACCGCGACGAAAACAACTGGTCGCCGTCGAGCCGATGGATGAGGCTCTTGGCGGGCTGCGGCGTCACCGCCTTCACGGCCGAGGACGCCCTACGGCTCGTCCGCGAGTCCATGTTCAAAGACGAGCCCCTGCCCCCCTTGGCCCGAATCATCGAGGACGTGGACATCACCACGTTGGACGCCGGCCACATCCGCCCGAACATCCACGAGCCCATCTCCCGAGGCATCTGGTACCCCATGGGGCACTACACGTCAGGCGGTTCGCCGGAACCCGCTCACAGGTCATCCAGCGCGAACTCAGCCTGCTCCCGATAGAGGGGCACCGGCTCCACCGAGAGCACCTCTTCCAGCAGCGCGCGGGCCCCCGCGGTGTCGCCCTTGTCCCGAAGCCGACGCGCCCCCGACAGCGCGCGCATGAGGCGCTGCGAGCCGTCACGGATGCGCCGGCGAACCTCATGGAGCAGCGCGGTCGCCGTGGCGACACCCGCGACGGAGGACTGAGCCTCCTCGTCAGGAATGCCCACCTCCCGCGCCGAACGGAGGAGCAAGTCACGCACCTCGGACGTCAGTGACAGCGGCTCGCCCGCCTCCACCTGCCGCGCCAGTTCACGCACAGGGTCCCAATCAATCGACTCGGCCATGGACTTACTCGCCCTTCCTGCGGCGGCACTTATCCACGGGCCACTCCTGTTGCCCTTCGCAATACCGGAAGCAGTCGTAACAAGAGCCCGTCCAGTCCTGCTCCTTGCACTGGGCGTAGATGTCGATGCACACCTGCTTCCACTCGGGGATGGCCTCCTCACTGGCGTCGGACGCGGACTCCACGGCCTTCATCGGCAGCAGGAACCTGCTCGCCTCCGAGGCCGTCAGCCCACACCGCTCTGGCGTGGCCGGGTGCGTCTTCACGCAGCAACTCACCGTTGAATCCGTGGGGCCGCACTGCGCCTGGGCCAGGTACACGGGCTGCCGAGCCGCGGTGGAATGAGCGCTCCCGCCACACCCCAGCGCCGAGAGAACAACGGCGGCCAGCGGGCCCCACGTCGCACAGCCACGCAAGGATGGCTCGTTTTCCATGAATAGCAGCTTACACCTGCTTCATTCATGGACAACCCTCCTTTGACGCTGTCGGCCTCTGCGCCTCCCCACGGCGCGCGTCCGTCATCCAAGCTCCCGCTGTGACCCGAGCCCACGACGGCACGGAGTGGATGCCACCATCCACGTCCCATATGCAACGCATCAGGTAGGGAGCACAAGGAGGAACTCACCATGCCAGGTGGTCATTCCCTCGCGCGGCGTTTCAAAGTGACGGCGCCGTGGGCCCGTGGTTCGTGACGGACTGAATCCCGTCACGCCGGCCGCTCCTGCCGCCACCGTCGCTCCTGCGGGCCTCTCCGCTCCTCGCGCGCCTGGTACAGCGCCATGCCGCGCTGCACGTCATTCACGTCCAGCGTCCCGGCCAGCGCCCCATCCGCCTCCACCACGACGAGCTGAGGCATCTCCTCCTCGGCCATGCGCCGCAGCGCCGTCCAGCCATCCTCATCCAGCCGCACCGCCACGGCGGGCACCATCACCTCGCGAGCCGTCCGCGTCATCCGCTCCGCATCCGGAACGCTCCGCAGCGTCTCCAGCGCCACCTGCCCCACCGGCCGCCCGTCCTCCGTCACCGGCAGCAGCAACAGCCGCTGCCGCCGCAAGTCCCACAGCGCCTGCTCCAGGGACGCCCCCGCGTCCACGCCCACCCGGCGCGGCGTCATCAGGTCCGCCACGGGCACGCGCTCCAGCGTCGCCTTCATCCGCACCTGCTGCGCCTCTCCTTGCGCGCCCATGAAGATGAAGAACGCGATGACGGCCAGGAACGGGTTGAACGACAGCACCGCCCACACGCCGAACAGCACCGCGAACCCACGCCCCAGCCAGGACGCCACCTGCGTGGCGCGCACCATCCCCAGCCGCCCCGCCAGCGACGCGCGGACGATGCGCCCGCCATCCATGGGGAACGCGGGCAGCAGGTTGAACACGCCCAGGAACAGGTTCAGGCTGGCCATGTAGAAGAGCGCGAACTGGACGTTGAACGAGCCCTCCCTCGGGAGCAGCCACGTCGCGCCGCCCAGCAACGCCGCCAGCAGGATGCTCGTCAGCGGCCCCACCGCCGCCATCAACGCCTCATCCCGGGGACGCGGCGGCGCCTCTGTCAGCTCCGACACACCGCCCACCATCATCAACGTAATCGAGCGCACCGTCCCGCCACGGCGCAGCGCGTAGACCGTATGCGCCAGTTCGTGGATGAACACGGACACGAACAGGCCCACCGCCACCGCCAGCCCCCACAGGGCGGGCGAGCCCACCAGCCGCTCTGGAGGCACTTCCGCCACCTCCGCCGCGCGCCGGAACGCGCCACCAAACAGCAGCGCCAGCACCGGCAGGATAATCAACAACGAGAAGTGGACGCGGACGGGAATGCCGCGGAACGAGCCGATCTGAAAGGAACCTCGCGCGGCACGCATGGCAGCCCTCCTGTGGCTTCAACCTCCGTCCCCTGCACGCGGCGCGCACGGACCCGGCGGCGGCCCGGCCGACTGCCGCCCCCGAGTGTCGGCTCCACGGCCTTCGAGATGTCCGCCCGCGAGCACGGCCGCGGTCGCCCCCCTCCGGACCCGGCGCCTCCCGCATACGCTGGACACGTCGGCCCCAGCGTCCCCCCGCCTTGGAGGCACCATGTGGAACCCGGTCGCGTATGCGTGGACGGCATGGCGGATGGCACGGGCCATCCGAGACCCGGAGAAACTCCAGGACGTGCTGGGTCTGGCCCCGGTGCTCGCGCCCCCCATGGCGATGCGCCGGCTGGTGGAGCGGCTGATGCGCCACGCCTCCGCGGCCCAGGCCTTCATCGAGCGCCCGCGCGTGGGCCTGCTCCAACTGGCCGCGCTGCGCGCCCTGCCCGAGCACACCCTGGGACGTGCCTTCGCCGACCACCTGGAAGCGAACCGGGTGGACCCCCACGCCCTGCCCTACCTGGAGGCCCAGACCGACGAGGAGTACGTGCGCGCGCACCTGCTCGAGTCCCACGACGTCTGGCACGTCCTCACCGGCTTCCCGACGAGCGTGGCGGGGGAGCTGGGCATCCAGGCCTTCAGCCTGGCCCAGGTGGGCAGCCCCTTCGCGATGGGCATCCTCGCGGGCGGCCTGACGAACACCCTCCTCTACGCGTTCTCCCAACGCGAGGAGCGCATGCGCGCCATCGTCCGGGGCTGGCTGCTGGGACAGCGGGCCCGGCTCCTCTTTGGTGCACCCTGGCGTCAGATGTGGGAGGCGCCATTGACGGAGGTCCGCCAGCGCTACGGCCTGGACCTGGCGGCGGTGGACGCGGTGCTTAACGACCCCATGCGTCCGGCCATGGAAGCCAGGAATCCAGGCAGCGCGTCAGCGCCCCAATCATGCTAGACGCGCCCCATGGACCAGACTCCCGAGAACGACCCCCTCCGCGCCCGGCTCGAGAAGATGGAGAAGCAAGCCGAGCTGGGCGGCGGCGCCGACCGCATCGCCAAGCAGCACGAGGCCGGCAAGCTGACGGCCCGCGAGCGCATCGACCTGCTCCTTGACCCCGGCTCCTTCTGCGAGCTGGACAAGTTCGTCACCCACCGCTCGAGCGAGTTCGGCATGGGCGACAAGAAGATTCCGGGCGACGGCGTCGTCACCGGCTACGGCACCGTGGAGGGCCGCAAGGTCTTCGTCTTCGCGCAGGACTTCACCGTCTTCGGCGGCTCGCTGTCGGGCGCCTACGCGCAGAAGATCTGCAAGATCATGGACCTGGCCACCCGCGTGGGCGCGCCCGTCATCGGCCTGAACGACTCGGGCGGCGCGCGCATCCAGGAAGGCGTGGAGAGCCTGGCCGGCTACGCGGACATCTTCGTGCGCAACACGCTGGCCTCCGGCGTGGTGCCCCAGATTTCGCTCATCATGGGCCCGTGCGCGGGCGGCGCGGTGTACTCGCCGGCCATCACCGACTTCATCATGATGGTGAAGGACACCTCGTACATGTTCATCACCGGCCCGGACGTCATCAAGACGGTGACGCACGAGGAGGTGTCGAAGGAGGCGCTGGGCGGCGCCGTCACGCACAACCAGAAGTCCGGCGTGGCCCACTTCGCGGCGGAGAACGAGCAGGCCGCCATCGTGATGACGCGCGAGCTGCTCTCCTTCCTGCCCTCCAACAACCAGGAAGAGGCGCCCGTCCAGCCGTGCGAGGACGACGCGTTCCGGGCCGAGGAGTCGCTCAAGACGATTGTCCCGAGCAACCCCAACAAGCCCTACGACATCAAGGAAGTCATCAAGGCCATCGTCGACGACAAGCACTTCTTCGAGGTGCAGGAGCACTTCGCGAAGAACATCGTCATCGGCTTCGCGCGCATGAACGGGCGCAGCGTGGGCGTGGTCGCCAACCAGCCCGCGGTGCTCGCCGGCGTGCTGGACATCGACGCCAGCATCAAGGCCGCGCGCTTCGTGCGCTTCTGCGA
Source organism: Myxococcus sp. 1LA (assembly GCA_046520405.1). GTDB lineage: Bacteria > Myxococcota > Myxococcia > Myxococcales > Myxococcaceae > Myxococcus. Next base: position 6,004 of record JBKGHI010000123.1, on the reverse strand, counting down.
CTGCTTCAACATCCCGCTCGTCACGCTGGTGGACGTGCCCGGCTTCCTCCCCGGCACCGACCAGGAGTGGGGCGGCATCATCACCCACGGCGCCAAGCTGCTGTACGCCTACGCCGAGGCCACCGTCCCCAAGGTCACCGTCATCACCCGCAAGGCCTACGGCGGCGCCTATGACGTCATGGCGTCCAAGCACATCCGCGCGGACATGAACTTCGCGTGGCCCACCGCCGAAATCGCCGTCATGGGCCCCGAGGGCGCGGTCAACATCATCTTCCGCAACGAGTTGCTGAAGGCCCCGGACGCCGCCGCCGAGCGGGCCCGGCTGACGGCGGACTACCGCGAGAAGTTCGCCACCCCGTTCAAGGCGGCCGAGCTGGGCTACATCGACGAAATCATCCGTCCCGAGGAGACGCGCGCGAAGCTCATCCGCGCCCTGGAGCTGCTGAAGGACAAGCGCCAGGAGAACCTCCCCCGCAAGCACGGCAACATCCCGCTCTAGGATTCTTCCAGCCCGCGCCTGCCCGCCCTCCGTCGCTCGCAGGGCAGGCAGGCGCGCGCGAAGCGGGAAATTTGGGGGTGACGAACGGGCTTACAGGGGCCAGGAAAGGAATCTCATTTTGTCCCACCGTCGCCTCATCCTCTTTCTCTCCGACGTCGAAGGAAACCTCACCGCCCTGCGGCAGACGCTCAAGCGTGTCTGCGAAGCGGTGGACCTGGTCACGCCCGAGGTGAAGTGGGTGGAGCCTCCGCCAGAGGGGCTGGCCGATGCGGGCTGGCACGCCGTCGAACTGGAGCTCCCGCCCGCCCCCGGCCGCAAGGCGCGCAAGTCCGAGCAGCCCTTCCTGGAGGAGCAGCTGGACGCCATGAGTCAGGCCGTGGCCCAGGACTTCCGCGACCGGGCGCTGGGCATCTTCGTGGACCGCGAGCACAGCTACGCGCGCTCGTGCATCAGCGGTCCGGGCCGGCCGTCCAAGGCCGTGGAAGGTGAGGTTCTGGACGTCATCCGGCAGGCCGCGCGCTGGCTGGACGTGGAGACGGGCATGCTGGCCCGCCTCTTCGGTGGCGGCAACGCGGCACGCAACCTGTTGGCTGCCGCGGTCGACTTCGGCAACGAACCTGGACGGTCGGGTCCGCCCGCACCTCCGGAGCCGGACGAGGACGACCGCTTCGTGGAGGCCAAGCTGACGCAGGCCCGCGCTTACATGGAGCAGTACTTGAACGCGCGGAAGTAGAGGCGGAAAACCTGGGCGCCCCGTGCTAGACGAGCCTCATGCCCAAGATCCGCAAAGTGCTCGTCGCCAATCGCGGCGAGATCGCCATCCGGGTGATGCGCACGTGCAAGGAACTCGGCATCGCCACGGTGGCGGTGTACTCGGAGGCGGACCGCTCCGCCCTGCATGTGCGCACGGCCGACCAGGCCATCTTCGTGGGGCCCCGCCTTCGCGTGAGAGCTACCTGGTGCAGCAGCGCATCCTCGACGCCGCGAAGCAGGCTGGCGCGGATGCCATCCACCCCGGCTACGGCTTCCTCTCCGAAAACGCCTCCTTCGTCCGCGCCTGCGAGTCCGCCGGGCTGACCTTCATCGGTCCGCCCGCGTCCGCCATGGACTCCATGGGCGAGAAGACCCGCGCCCGCGCGAACATGATCAAGGCCGGCGTGCCCGTGGTGCCCGGCACCACCGAGCCCATCGCCACCGTGGAGGAAGCGCGCGCCTACGTGGAGAAGATTGGCTTCCCCGTCATGCTCAAGGCCGCGGGCGGCGGCGGCGGCAAGGGCATGCGCAAGGTGGAGCGCATGGAGGACTTCGAGTCCTCGTGGCGCTCCGCCAAGAGCGAGGCCCTCAACGCCTTCGGCAACGACGCCGTCTACATCGAGAAGTACCTGGAGAAGCCACACCACGTGGAGATTCAGGTCTTCGCCGACCCGTACGGCAACACCATCCACCTGAACGAGCGCGAGTGCTCCGCGCAGCGCCGTCACCAGAAGGTGGTGGAGGAGACGCCCAGCCCCATCCTCACGCCGGAGCTGCGCGCGAAGATGGGCGAGGTCGCGGTGAAGGCAGCCAAGGCCGTCAACTACGTGGGCGCCGGGACGGTGGAGTTCCTGGTGGACGTGCACCGCAACTTCTACTTCCTGGAGATGAACACCCGCCTCCAGGTGGAGCACCCGGTGACGGAGTGGGTGACGGGCCTGGACCTGGTGGCCATGCAGATCAAGGCCGCCGAGGGCGAGAAGCTCGGCCTCACCGAGGCGCCCCAGCCCAACGGGCACTCGATTGAGGTCCGCGTCTACGCCGAGGACCCCAGCCGCAACTTCATGCCCAGCCCGGGCAAGATTACGTACCTGCGCGTGCCGGGCGGACCGAACGTGCGCGACGACTCGGGCGTGTTCCCCGGGTACACGGTGCCCAACGTCTACGACCCGATGATTTCCAAGCTGTCCGTGTGGGCGCCCACGCGGAAGGAAGCCATCGCACGCACCCAGCGCGCGCTGTCCGAGTACGTGGTGAAGGGCATCACCACCAACATCCGCTACCTGAAGGCCATCCTGGCGCACCCCGAGTTCATCGCGGGCGACTACGACACCAGCTTCCTCACCCGCGAGCACGACGCGCTGCTGGGCGCGGAGGACCCGAAGCTGAGCGAGATGGCGCTGCTGGCCAGCGTGGTGCACACGTACCAGCGGGACCAGAAGCGCGCGAAGACGCTGCCCGGCGCCGGTGGGGGCCAGGGCGGTGGCAACGGCGGCGTCTCCCCGTGGAAGCTGGCGCTGCGCACGCGCCGCTAACCCTCAGAGCTCGGAAGGACTTCCATGCGTTACTTCACGAAGCAGCAGGGCCAGAAGGAAGCGGTTCCGGTGGACCTGGAGCCCCTGGGGAACGACCAGTACAAAATCACCGTGGGCACCACCACGTACCAGGTGGACGCGCTGGCGCTGGAGCACGGCACGCTGTCCATGCTGGTGGACGGCCAGTCGTACAACGTCGAGTTCGAGGAGAACGGCGACGAGATTGGCGTGCTCCTGCGCGGCCAGGTGAACCGCATCGACGTGGCGGATGAGCGCCGGCTGCGGCTGCGCGCGGCCAACGCGGCCTTCTCCGTCGAAGGAAAGCAGCTCGTCACCGCGCCCATGCCCGGCAAGGTGGTGAAGGTGCTGGTGAAGGTGGGCGACGAGGTGAAGGAAGGCCAGGGCCTCGTGGTGGTGGAGGCCATGAAGATGGAGAACGAGCTCAAGAGCCCCAAGGCCGGCAAGGTGACGGAACTGTTCGCCAAGGAAGGCACCGCCGTGGAGAACAACGCCAGGCTGGTGGTGGTGGAGTAGCCACGGACTGCGCAGGCTCGCGGCGGACTGGTAAGGTCCGCCGCGCGTTCCCCTGCCCATGCGGGTCCGCCGAGGTCACACCGAATGGAGATGCTCTGCACCCTGCGCACCGCCACCGAGGCCCAGCGCACCGCCCTGCTTCAGGCGCCCGAGGCGCTGGAGGCGTTCCTCGACGACGAGGAGGACTTCGGTGACCCGAAGGGCTCGGCGTTCCTGGAGCTGGACATCGGCGAGGCGTGGCACGGGCTCCAGTACCTGCTCACGGGGACGCCGTGGGAAGGCGCCGCGCCGCTGGACTTCCTGGTCCGCGGCGGCGAGGACGTGGGCGACATCCCATCCGACGAAGGCACCGCGCGCATCCTCCCCGCCGCCCAGGTGCAGGCCCTGTCCACCGCGCTCCAGCGGGTGACGGAGAAGACGCTGCGCGCGCGCTACGACGCGCCCGCCATGCAGGCCCAGGACATCTACCCCGGGACGTGGGACGAACCCGAGGCCGAGGTGGACCCGTTGGAGGAGCTGCTCTCCTACTTCGACGAGCTCCAGAAGTTCGTGGCCACGGTGGCGAAGCGCGGCGAGGCGCTGCTGGTGCACATCGGCTGACGGCGGGGTGACGCGCGCACGTCAGCCCGTCACCACGTCGTGCCCCAGCTTCAGCACCAGGGCCAGCACCACGCCCAGCACCACCTTGCGCACCAGCCTGTCGCCGCCCTTCACGGCCAGGTGCGCGCCCAGCCAGGCGCCCGCGAACTGGGCGCCGGCCATGGGCAGCGCCACCTTCCACAGCACCACGCCCTTGAAGGCGAACAACGCGACGGAGGCGAGGTTGGAGGCGAAGTTCACCACCTTCGCGTCCGCGGACGCGCGCGCCAGGCCGTGTCCCAGCAGGGACGAGAAGGCCACGATGAGGAACGTCCCCGTCCCCGGCCCGAAGAAGCCGTCATAGCTGCCGATGACCAGCGCGATGAGCGCGCCAATGGCCCGCGCGCGCGCGGGCGGTCCGGGCTCCGGCGTGTCCCCGGGACGCGGCGACTTGCGGAAGGCGAGGAACACCGCCACCGCGATGAGCAGCACCAGCACCAGCGGTTTGAGCACCTCGGGCTTCACCAGCAGCACCAGCGCGGCGCCGCCGAAGGCGCCCCCCAGGCCGAAGGGGAACGTCACGCGCGCCAGGCGCCCATCCACCAGCCCCGCGCGGGAGAAGCGCACCAACGCGGCGAAGGAGCCGAAGACGGACTGGCCCTTGTTGGTGCCCAACGCCACGTGAGGCGGAAGGCCCGCGGCCAGCAGTGCGGGGAGGGAGATGAGCCCGCCGCCTCCCGCGATGGCATCCACCATGCCGGCAATCAACGCGGCGACGCACAGCAGGATGAGGTGCAGCGTACTGACGTCCACGTCCACCGGATGAACCTCCTCACGGACGGCGCCTGGGTACCACGGGCCCAAGCCGCCGCCCATGACCGCCCGCTTCTTGCGTCACCGCGCACCTTGGGCGTCAATGCCAGGACGCCCCCACTCCCCCGCCGAGGTCCTCGTGCTCGCTTCCTTTCTCACCGTGCTGGCGCTCACCCTGGGCTCGGTTCCGATTCCGCAGGACCCGTCCAAGCCGGCGTGCCGCGCCATCGATGGCAAGGTGTCCTGCGGCTATGGGTGCAAGTCGGACGGACAGCGGGTGCGGTGCGCGCAGACGCCCCAAGGCCACTGCCAGGTGATTGATGGGCAGGTGGTCTGCTTCGACCCGCCGGCCTACGTGCAGAAGGCCTATGGCGACGCGCTGCCGAAGCCGGAGTGTCAGAGCATCGATGGGGTGGTGGCGTGTGGCTACAACTGCGCGACCCAGCCCGGCCGGTTGAAGTGCGCGAAGTCCCCCGCGGGCGTGTGCATCGGCCGCGGCGGCAACGTGGAGTGCTTCGACCCGCCCGCGGTGGTGTTCGCCGTGTACGGCAAGGACACGCCCCGCGCCGAATGTCACGGCAACGCCGTGGAGATGACGTGTGGCTACGGCTGCATCAACTCTCCGGAGGGCGTGCGGTGCGCCCGGACGCCGGCGGGGGTCTGCAGGAAGGTCAACAGCAACATCACCTGCTTCGACCCCACCCCCGCCGCCCTGTGCGCCTGGAAGCGCGAATTGCCCGCGCCGCAGTGCAAGAACACCGAGGCGGGCCCGGTGTGTGGGTACAACTGCACCACGGCCTTCTCGAAGGCGGCCTGTGCGTCCACCCCGGACGGGCTGTGCAAGGTCTTCGACAGCGAGGTGTACTGCTTCGATCCTCCGGCTGAACAGAAGGCGGACGCGGCGTGTCTGTCAGCGCTCGGACTGGCGGCGCTGGATGGCGCCGCCCCCTGAGTCGAAGTAAGGGGCTCGCCACCCGGCGCGCTGCTTTGATGCGACGGAGGACAGCGGTAGGGTTCGCTTTTCTCGCAGGACGAAGGAGCAAGGCCGCGCATGGCGGAGGGTGAGGTCCGTCAGTACTGGGTCCGCAACGACAGGGGCACCATGTGGGGGCCCCTCACCCTGCCGACCATTGAACTGCTCATCGAAAGCGGCTCCATCCAGGGCCGGCTCCAGATGTCCGAGGACGGGCTCAACTTCGCCTTTCCCTGGCGCTTCCCGGAGGCGCGGGAAGTCGTTCCCCGCGAGCTGTGGGGCCCGGGCGCGCCGGCCGCCTCGGCGACGGAGCAGGCC
>JBKGHI010000122.1:0-24028 GCA_046520405.1 Myxococcus sp. 1LA | reverse complement strand
GACTGGAACTACGTCCTCAAGCCCCGGATGGATAATTAATTTCTGATCAAGCCCTAAGCATGGATGCGGGACTGACCTCCGTAGCGGAAGATGCCATCTGCTGGGCGATGGCATACCGCGATGAGGACGTGGACGCGGCGTTGCAGGGTTTGCCGGAGCAGCTCCGCGCCATTCTTCAGAAGCTCTTCAAGCGGAATCCCTCTGAGCGGTTCGCGTCGGCGGATGAGTTGGAGAAGGCGCTGCGAGCCAGAATGGCTGAGCTGCTTCCCTATGGCCCGCACGATGCCGTGATGGAGGTCGAGAACGCCCTCTGTGACGCGGGCGAAGCGATGGAGGAGTTGGACCTCGGGGACGACGAAGGTGGATTCGTTCCAGCGGGGTTGCGGATGCGTCCGGACAACGCCGACACCCTGCCCGAGCCGCGCAACGAGGATGAGGTGACGACAAGCCCGCGTCCCGAACCTCGCCCCGCTGTGAAGCCGCCGACCGTCTAACGGCGGCCCTCAATCCCTCTCACCACTGCTGATTCACCACCGGCCCGACTCAAGTCGATGAGCCGACCGGGAGACGTGTGTTTCTCGTGCCTCATTTCGGGGCACGCACAGGAGGCGTGTATGCGCACATGGCGAAGCTGGATTGCCGCGTTGCTGTTGATGCTGCCTGGAGTTTCATGGGCGGAAGAGGTTGCAGACCCGCCGTTGCCTGAAGAGACCTTGCCGGATGGTGCAGCGCCAAACGACGAGGAAGTAGAAGGCGCGGCGACCGAGAAGGGGATGGACACGCCACCGGCTCCCCCCAACTGGCCGAATGCACGTTGGACAAACCTGCTTCGTGTCGAGGTGACGCCGTGGGCGTTGTTGCCTCGTGGTGGCGTCGGCACAGACGAGGGCTTTCTCCAGGTTGCCCCCACCATCGTCTTTGAGCGCGGCGCGGACTTTGGAATCAGTCTCGGGGCTCCGATTCGCCTCCGCATGTGGGGGCAGAAGGACGGCGGGGTGTTCCGGCGCGAGGATTGGGACACCCTCTCTGACTGGGGGCAGTTGGTGCGGAGTCTCAAGCTGGGTTCGGACCGTGCGCCGTTGGGCGTGTGGTTCGGCAGGTTGGAGGACTACGGGCTTCTCTCGGGCCACTTGGTCCGGCGCTACTCCAACACCCTCAATCCCGACTACCACCCAGCGGCGGGTGCCCTCACTGGCACGCTGGGGCCCGTGTACGTCGAGGCGTTCGCTTCGGACGTGTTGGGCGCTCGGCTGATGGGCGCGGAAGCGGAGCTGGACCTTGAGCATGTCCTCTTCGGCAAGCCCAAACAGAAAGCCCGTTACACGCTGGGCGTGTCGGCGGTGCATGACTGGGGACGGGCCGGTGGGCGCTCTCCCTCCGTGACGCTGGCGCACATGGATGCGGTGGCCATGGTGGTGATTCGACCTGGCTTTGAGGCCCACGTCTTCGCGGGCTGGGGCGGGCGTCCTGGGGAGGGCGGCGCATGGGGGGCTGTTGCGGGAGTGGGCGCGGATGCGATGACGCCGACCCTGGACCTGATTCTGCGACTGGAGGCGCGGAGTCAGCGCGGCGGCTTCCGACAGGGCTTCATCGGCGCGGACTACGAGCTTGCGCGATTCCAGGCGGCGGGCACTGAAGGCGTCCCTCTCGCAGATGCGACCTTCCCCGATGGCTATTCGGTCTTCGGTGAGGCGCACGTCGGATGGGATGCCGTCCGGTACGGGGGGCTCCGCAAGCACTTGAAGCTGTCCCTCGGGGCGGAGGCGTTCTCCTGGGGCCGCTTCGACGTGGACGGCCGCGTGTCCATGCAGCTCTTCGAACGTGCGCTGGAAGTGGCGCTGAAGGGCCTCGCCGTTGGAGCTGGGAAGCCCGGGGCGCGTTACCTGGGAGCGGCAGAGGTCCGTTGGAGGTTCCTCGGCGGGAAGCTCTACGCGATGGGGACGGGGGGCACGCTGTTGTTCCCCACGGCGGAAGGGCCGCTGCGGCCGGGGGCCTTCGCGTCGGTGGGCCTGGGGGTGGACAATGCGCGCTAACGCCCTGATGTTGGCCGTGGTGCTGCTGGCCACGGGATGCGCGACGGTGCCGCATGCTCCCGGGCGCGGCGGAACGTTCGGCTACTCGCCGCGTGTGTCGAGTCGAGACGCATCGAGCGTGCCCCGGCGCAGCATGCCCCCAAACGCGCTGGCCTCGTCATTCGAGGACGACGACCGCATTAGGCGACGTCGTGTTTTTCGTGACGGCGAATCGGAAGACGTGACGAGCGCCGTGGCACCTGCCGTGGGTGGCGCTGTCATGCGTGGCGCTTCCTGGGAGAAGCTCCTGGCTGATGCAGGTCTGAGCGAGCGAGACGCGCGGCCTGTCGTGGGCAGCTCACTCACCCCGACTCATGCGGCGCGACTCCTCGGGACCCTGCTGGGGAAGGACGTGACGTTAGGCCAGTTCCCCTCACGCCTCGCGGTGGGCTTCATGCTGCGGGAGGTGCTAGCCACTGGCGAGGTGTCGAGGGCCGAGTTGGAACGCCGAGTGGGGCGCTTCAAGCATCTGGCAGTGCTACGGCCTGACGGGCGCATTGCGTGGGTGCGCACCGGGAGGACGCAGCAGCGGGTGGGGGATGTGGAGTGGAAGGACGGGGCCTTTCGTGCCCGTGGCTTCGAACTGGGTCGTTTCTATGACGGGCGCACGGGCGTTTTCCGCCTGCTGAACGATGAGCTGAGGGAGGAGAGCGGGTTCCCTCTGGCGGACGTCCACGACGATGCCGACGTCATCAGTCGCACGCTGGATGGGGCGGAAGAAGCCTTCGTCGGGCTCGCCCTCGCCGTGGGGAAGTTCTTCTCGACGTCGCCTGCGGACAACCTCGCGGCACTCCGGGAGCTGCCCGCCGCTGTGGTGGCGTTGCTGGAGTCGTCCCCCGAGTACCTAGAGCGCTTCCGGTACATGACCAGGGGCGAGCAGGTGCAAGCCGTCTCCAAGTTGGTGACGAACCTCATTGCCACATGGGGGACGGTGTCAGCCGCGACGCGCACGTTGGAGGGGGCAGCCCTCGCCACAGCGGAAGTGCCAGTGCTCGCGTTGTCCGGCCAGGGCACTGCCGCAATGCGAATCGTGGCAGCTCCCGTGGGGCGTGCGGCTGCGGTGCTGAGCGGCGGACCTGGAGCCGCCATCATCCTTCAGCGTGCAGGGGAGGGGGGCAATTCGGGGGCGACACCACGCTCGGAGCCAAACGGCTTCAAAGCCTACTCGTCGTTCAAGTCGTTCAAGCGAGCGAGGGGACCTGCGGGACCTGGGAAGGAGTGGCATCACATCGTCGAACAGACGGACAGCAACGTGGGGAGGTTCGGTCCGAAGGCGATCCACAACACCGAGAACCTGATTCCAGTTGAGGTTGCCATCCATCAGCAGATAAGCGCCCTTTACTCGTCCATTCGTCCCTACTCACAGGGAAAGACCGTGCGTGCATGGCTAAGTTCACAGCCCTTTGAAAGACAGCGAGCATTCGGGCTGAAGATCCTTCGTGACTATGGGGTCATTCCGTGAAGCAGGAGTCTTTGAGCGGCGCTTCGATTCAGGAGCTGAAGTCGATGTACGAGGAGGCTTCGAGTTCGCACGGGGAGGCTTCGGCTTCGGGCAACCATCGAGCGGCGAACGCCCAGTACAAGCGGATTGCCGCTGCGTGGCGGGAGTTGAGGAGGAGAGGGCGCGAAGGGAGGTCGGCACTCACGGATTTGATCCGGAGTAGCAATCCGGCAGTGCGCGCATGGGCTGCGTCCCATGTCCTGGAGTTTGCCCCCGAACTGGCGGAAGCCGAACTGGAGCGCCTTGCGAGCGGCCCACCAAGCGTGACGAGGCTTGATGCGGAGGTGACGCTCTCCGAATGGAGGGCTGGCAACCTCAAGTTTGACTGACCTGAAGCCTGAGCCCGATCTGAGGGGCGGCATCACTTAAGAAGTTGGTGCCGTTACCCGGCTCGCCGTAACGCCGTGGTAACGCCACCCAGCGGCCAAAAACGAACGGGGTTGGACAGTTCGCACTGTCCAACCCCGCGTTTTTACATGTCCCCGACGGGATTCGAACCCGTGTTACCGGCTTGAAAGGCCAGCGTCCTGGGCCTCTAGACGACGGGGACGGCACACTTCACTGCAACAACATGAGTCGCGGGGGGATCGAACCCCCGACCCTCGGCTTAAAAGGCCGGTGCTCTACCAGCTGAGCTAGCGACTCGCACTATTCTTTTTTAAATTTTTCGCCATCACCCCGGAAGCCCCCGGGGCAGGCGCTTCCTACCAGCACTCGAGGACGCTTTCCACTGGCGAGCGCATGGGGGTGCTTCTGACAGCGCCCCGTCCGCTTTCCGGTGAACGTCCCGGCCCGGTGCCCTTCGCGCCCCGTCACCCCCTGGCGGTATACAGGAGGCATGTCCCAGGACGTACAACACGATGAACAGGAGACCGAGGACGACGCCGAGCGGGCCCCGTTCCGCCGCTACCTCACCCGGGCGGGCGCCGAGCGCCTGCACCGCGAGCTCGTCCACCTCCTCAACGAGGAGCGCCCCAAGGTGACGGCCGAGGTCTCCGCCGCCGCCGCCCAGGGAGACCGCTCCGAGAACGCCGAGTACATCTATGGGAAGAAGCGCCTGCGCGAAATCGACCGCCGCCTCCGCTTCCTCCAGAAGCGCCTGGACACCGCCACCATCGTCACCCCCTCCGAACAGACCGACCGCTCACACGTCTACTTCGGGGCGACGGTGAGCCTGGAGGACGAGGACGGCGGGCGCAGCACCTATCAAATCGTCGGTTCCGACGAGATTGACGCCTCGGGTAGGCGCATCAGCGTGGAGTCCCCCATGGGACGAGCGCTCCTTCGCAAGGCCGTGGGAGACTCGGTCGAGGTGCGGCGGCCCCGTGGGGAAATCGAACTCACGGTGGTGGACATTCGCTACGAATAGGTGGGAGCCATGCCTCGGATCCAGCCCATCAACCCGCGCTACCGTCGCATCTACCGGGCACTGAGCGGGCCGGACCTGGCCGTTTCCGAGAGCGTCGGGATGTCCCTGGAGGACCTGGGGCTGGGCAACGCCGAGGCCTCCCGCGGGGACCTCGTGTTCGGCACCTACAGCCCCCAGGGGCTGGAGCGGGCCCTGCGCGCCTACGGCCTGCTCCAGCGTGTGGAAGAGCGGGTCGGGCCGGTGGAACTTCGCGTCGCGTGCACCGATCCGTACCGGCCGCGAATCATCGTCTGGAGCCGCCGGTTCTACGTGCCCGTCGCGGACCTGGAGCTGCGGCGGACGACGGGGGACGAGGTGGGGCTCGGCGACGCGCTCGCCACCACGCCGGTGCTGTACCTGGACTCGTTGCTGCTCCAGAACCCGGGGCGCGCCTTCGACTGGCACCGGCCCGCGTTGCCCGGGCAGAACCACCCCGGGCTCAAGCTCGCCGGCCACATCCTGGACGCGCTCCTGTTGATGGCCCGCCGCATCGGCACCGAGGCCCTGGCGCTCACGCCCTCCACCTTCGCCGCCGCCTGCGTCTATGACCGCCGCTTCGTCTTCGTGGACGGCGCCGCGCAGGGCCGCTTCCTCGCGCTTCGTCAGGCGGGCCAGCACCTGCCGCGCTGGCTCCATGCGTGGGCCGTGGAGCTGCGGTGCATGCGCGATGAGCACGGGCAGACCGTGGCCTTCAAGCCTTCGCCCATGCTGTCTCCCGTGAACTCCCGACTGGGGCAGCACTTCGACGCGAACGCGTGGGATGACGCGCTCCAGTTGGAGGCGCGGCGCCAGCTCTCGCTCGACGAGGAGACGCTCCAGCGGCGGTTTCCCTGGGAGCGGATGCCCCCGGGGGCGCCGCCCGAGCGGGTGGCGGAGCTGCTCGGGTATGATCCGCTCGCGCCCGTCGTGGCGCACTGAACGGACGGCCGTTCGTGCTACAGGGCTGATCCCTGGTGATTCGCTGAAAGGCGCCGTGGGAACCGCCGTCATCCCCGGTGTCTGGGCCGTGGGGTTTCGGACAGCCGCAGGTCCTGGCGACAAGCAGGCTGTTTCCCTGGGAGCGGGTGCCTATAGTGGTCAGGAGACTCACCGTCGCACGGTCCCTTGCGGTCGCACCCGAACCTTCAGGTCGCGCAACCCACGATGCGTAAGAACTTCATTCTCGACACCAACGTCCTGCTCCACGACCCCCGCAGCATCTACGGCTTCAAAGACAACAACGTCATCATCCCCATCTACGTCATCGAGGAGATCGATCAGTTCAAGCGCGATCTCTCCGAGCTGGGCCGCAACGCGCGCCTGGTGGCGCGCTACCTGGACTCGTTCCGCGCCGAGGGCTCGCTGAAGGAGGGGGTGCCCCTGCCGCACGGCGGCATGCTGAGGGTGAGCTTCACCGAGCGCGCGCTGCCGCCGTCCATGGCGGACGGCAACCTGATGGACAACCGCATCCTCGGGGTGGCGCTGGACCTGATGGACGCGGAGCCGGACACGCAGGCCGTCTTCATCACCAAGGACACCAACCTCCGCATCCGCGCGGACGCCCTGGGCCTCATCGCCCAGGACTACGACACCGAGCGGGTGGAGATCACGGAGCTGTACACCGGCTTCGCCGAGCGGCTGGTCCCCAAGGACCTGGTGGACCAGATGTACCGCCAGGGCGCGGAGGTGGAGCTGCCGGACACCGAGTCCCTGTTTTCCAACCAGGTGGTGCTCCTCAAGGACGAGACGAACCCGTCCCACACCGCCATGGGCCGCTTCAACGGGGCCAAGGGCCGGCTGGTGCCGCTGGCGCGGCAGATCAAAGACGGGACCTGGGGCGTCCGCCCGCGCAACATGGAGCAGGCCTTCTGCCTGGACCTGCTGCTCAACGACGACATCAAGCTGGTCACCATCGTGGGCAAGGCGGGCACGGGCAAGACGCTGCTCGCCATCGCCGCGGGCCTGCAGAAGGTGACGGAGGAGGGGCTCTACCAGAAGCTGCTGGTCAGCCGTCCCATCTTCCCGTTGGGGCGGGACATCGGGTATCTGCCCGGCAGCGTCGAGGAGAAGCTGAATCCCTGGATGCAGCCCATCTTCGACAACGTGGAGTTCCTGATGAACCTCAGCCGCGCGGACAAGAAGGCCGGGCGCGGCTACCACGAGCTGCTGGATTTGGGGCTGATGGAGATCGAGCCGCTCACGTACATCCGCGGCCGCAGCCTGCCCAACCAGTTCATCATCGTGGACGAGGCGCAGAATCTCACGCCGCACGAGGTGAAGACCATCATCACCCGCGTGGGCGACAACACGAAGATCATCCTCACGGGAGATCCGTTCCAGATCGACAACCCGTACGTGGACGCGACGAACAACGGCCTGGTCCACGTGGTCAACCGCTTCAAGAGCGAGAAGATCGCGGCGCACATCACCATGGCCAAGGGTGAGCGCAGCGCCCTGGCCGAACTCGCCGCCAACCTGCTGTAGCGCTGGTACCCGCCATGACGAAGGAAGACGCTGGAAGCCCCCCCGCCGCCGAAGAGGAGAAGAAGCCCCTCATCGAGTACCCCACCGTCTACACCTTCAAGGTGATGGGCGCGCAGGGGGACGGCTTCGTGGAGCACGTGCGTGAGCTGTTCAAGCGGCTCCTGGGCACGGAACTCTCGCCGGATTCCATCCACGAACAACCCAGCCGCAAGGGCAAGTACGTCTCCCTGAGCGTGTCCGTGTATCTGCTGTCCGAGGAGCAGCGCCGCGCCATCTACGACGGGCTCCACAAGGACGAGCGGGTCAAATACTACTTGTAGGGGCCCTGGCTGGAAGTCTCGGGACGAGGCGGGTATATGGGGAGCCATGAGCCCGCCCGAGCCCTTCCCGCTGTTTCACCCCGCGGACGTCCGGCGCGCCTTCAGCTCGGATGATGCAACGCGGCGCTACGCCAAGGTGGCGCAGTTGGAGCCCGGCTCGCGCGTGCTGGTGCTCGGCTGTGGCCCCGACGGAAGCGCCGCCCTGTTGCTGGCCCGGGAGCTGGGCTGCACCGTCGTGGCGGCTGACACGGACGACGCCCTCCTCAACCCGGTGCGCGAGCGCGTGCGGGCGCAGGGGCTGGCGGATCAGATTGAAGTCCGCCGGGTGTCGTTGGACGCGCTGGGCCTGAACGACGGTGAGTTCAACGGCATCCTCATCCAGGGCCGCGTGCTCTATCCGTTGAAGGCCACGCTGGCGAACATGCGCGGGCTGCTGGCGAAGCGCGGGCGGCTGGGCTTCACGTTCCCCGCGCGGGTGGGCGCTTCGCTCCCAAGGCCACGCTCGACTTCTGGGAGCGCCGTGTCTCCGGGCCCATGCTGCTGCCGCGTGAGCTGCTGCAGGTGGTGGAGGGCGCCGGCTACGAGCCCGAGTCCGCCGAGTCGCTCCACGACGCGGAGCTGGACGCGCACTACCGGGACATCGAGGCGTTCCTAGCGTCCATCCCGGGCTCGCAGCCCGCGGCGCTGCGCGAGGAGCTGGCGCTGCACCGGGAGAGCAACGGCAAGGCCAGCGTCAGCTATGCCTTCGTCGTGGGGCGCCGCAAGGAGCCGGGTGAGAAGCCCCCGGCGTCCCGAGATCGCGGGTAGCCCCGCCGAGTGAGGCGCGGTGGACCTTCAGTTCATCGCGCCGGTGAAGTCCACCAGCTCGACGGACTCCGGGGCCACGGACATGGTGACCTGCTCGCGGTAGCCGGCCGCGTCGCCACCCACCTGGAAGGGCATGGGGTTGGCGAAGCGGATGGTGACGTCGCGGGCGTGGAAGTCCATCAGGCCTTCGGGGAACCAGCGGCCGTTCCACAGCTTGGGCAGGTGGGCGAGCACCTGCGTGGGCGTCACCTGGCCCAGGCGCAGCTGCATGTAGCCCGGGCGCTGGCCCGCGAAGGGGAACATGCGGAAGCCGTAGCCGTAGAAGGGCATGGTGCCCGCCGCCGCCATCATCAGCCGGCCGCGGAAGAGCGTGGCGCCCGGATCCAACGGCGCGCCCACCGGGGTGCCATCCGGACCAATCCGGTAGGCCTCGGAGGCGCCATTGACGACCTCGCACTCCACCCAGTGGGAGTGCGTGAGGTAGTGCGGCACCGTCTTGCAGGCCACCGCGGAGAAGTAGCCGCCGCTGCCACTGAGCATGCTCTTGAAGAGGCCCTTGCCCAGGTTCTCCTTCACCCAGATGTAGTCGTTGAGCACCTTGCCATCCACGCCCAGCCCGGCGAAGGGCGCGCGCTGCCCGTCCACCATCAGCAGGTCCATGGGGCGGTAGCCCGGAACTTCGCCGGTGCGGGCGCGGAGCACGTCATTGAGGATGCCGTCGCCCCGGGTTCCGGAGGCATTGACGTAGGCGGCCAGGCCGTTGCCGGTGCCCAGCTTGAGGATGCCGAAGCGGGGTGGCGTCTTGCCCGCGAAGCGGCCGCGCGGGCCGACCTGGTGGAGGACCTCGTTCACGAAGCCCATGAAGGTGCCGTCACCGCCACCCGTGAAGACCATGGGGTAGCCCCGCTCCAGCACCGTCTGGATGATGCGCCGGCCATCCAGCGGCGAGCGGGAGAGGAACAGGTCCTGCTCCGGCACCACGTGGGACAGCGACTTCACCACCCGAGCGTCGACCTTCCGGGCGTTGGCGTTCAGCAGGACCGCGACCTTGGGCTCGGTGGAGACGTCCGATGCAGGCGCGCGGCGGAGGTCGGGAGAGCGGAGGGGCTGGACCAGCATGAGGGCGGCTCCGAAGGTTGGCGCCGGTGGGGGACCGGGCGGCGACACCCGGACTCAGTGCACAATCCTCGCCAACTCATGACGCAAGGCGTTAGCAGGCGGGCAGGCATGGAATTCCAAGGGGTTGAATCGTTCCCTGCTCTTCAGAAGCCCGCCCGGTTGCTACCGCGGGGTGACGGAGGTGTAGAGCGCGTTACGCACCCGTGGCGTGCGGGTGGCGCGGCTGTGACGCGGCGCGCGGGCCCCTGCGCACTGCGCTACGCAGCGGGGAGTGTCACCTTCAGATGTGCGGCCCGGTGGCCCATCGCGTTTGACAGCGAGGGGTGGGTGGTTACGTTGGGCGTACATCAGCAGCTTTCAAAGAAAACGCAGTCTTTTCCGGAGGATAGGAACCGTGGGCAAGATTATCGGGATCGACCTGGGCACCACGAACAGTGTGGTCGCGATCATGGAGGGTCGCGAGCCCAAGGTGATCGTCAACGAGGAAGGCAGCCGCATCACGCCCTCGGTGGTCGCGTTCACGAAGGACGGCGAGCGCCTGGTCGGCCAGGTGGCGAAGCGCCAGTCCATCACCAACCCGGAACGCACCATCTACTCGGCCAAGCGCTTCATGGGCCGCCGGCACGACGAGGTGGCCGAGGAGGCCACGCTGGTCCCCTATAAGGTGGCCCGGGGCCCCAACGGCGACGCGCGCGTCGACATCGACGGCAAGCAGTACAGCGCGCCGGAGATCAGCGCGCAGGTGCTGCTGAAGCTGAAGCGCGCCGCGGAGAACTACCTGGGTGAGAAGGTCACGGAGGCGGTCATCACCGTCCCGGCGTACTTCAACGACGCCCAGCGCCAGGCCACCAAGGACGCGGGCGAAATCGCTGGTCTCACGGTGCGCCGCATCGTGAACGAGCCGACCGCCGCGGCGCTCGCGTACGGCATGGACAAGAAGAAGGACGAGAAGATCGCCGTCTATGACTTCGGCGGCGGCACCTTCGACGTGTCCATCCTGGAGGTGGGTGAGAACGTGGTCGACGTGCTCGCGACCAACGGTGACACGCACCTGGGCGGCGACAACATCGACCTGCGGATCATGGACTGGCTGATCGCCGAGTTCAAGAAGGACACCGGGCTCGACGTCAGCAAGGACAAGATGGTCCTCCAGCGCCTGAAGGAGGCGGCGGAGAAGGCGAAGATCGAGCTGTCCAGCGCGATGGAGACGGACGTCAACCTGCCGTTCCTCACGGCGGACGCGACGGGTCCGAAGCACCTCAACGTCAAGCTGACGCGCGCCAAGTTCGAGGCGATGATCGACGACCTCGTCGAGCGTTCCCTGGAGCCGTGCCGCAAGTGTCTGAAGGACGCCGGCGTGGATCCGAAGGACCTCAACGAGATCGTCCTCGTTGGCGGCACCACGCGCATCCCGAAGGTGCAGGAGGCCGTGAAGCGCCTGTTCGGCAAGGAGCCGAACCGCTCGGTGAACCCGGACGAGGTCGTGGCGGTGGGCGCCGCGGTGCAGGCCGGCGTGCTCTCCGGCGAGGTGAAGGACATCCTCCTGCTGGACGTGACGCCGCTGAGCCTGGGCGTGGAGACGCTGGGCGGGGTGATGACGAAGCTCATCGAGCGCAACACCACCATCCCCACGCGCAAGTCGGAGACCTTCTCCACGGCCGCGGACGGCCAGACGCAGGTGGAGATCCACGTCCTCCAGGGCGAGCGTGAGATGGCGGGTGACAACCGCAGCCTCGGCCGCTTCCACCTGACGGGCATGCCGCCCGCGCCGCGTGGCGTGCCGCAGATCGAGGTGACGTTCGACATCGACGCGAACGGCATCCTCAACGTCAGCGCCAAGGACAAGGCGACGGGCAAGGAGCAGAAGGTCACCATCACCCACTCGTCCGGCCTGGCGAAGGACGAGGTGGAGAAGATGGTCGCCGACGCGCGCTCCAACGAGTCGGCCGACAAGGCCCGCCGCGAGCTGGTGGACGTGAAGAACCAGGCGGAGAGCCAGTCCTACGCGACCGAGAAGCTCCTGAAGGAGAACAAGGACAAGCTGTCCGCTGACGTGGCGAAGGCGCTCGAGGACGCGGTGGCGGAGCTCAACAAGGTCCGCGAGGGCCAGGACAAGGACGCCATCAAGACGGCGCTCGATGCGCTCCAGGCCGCCAGCTACAAGGCCGCCGAGGAGATGTACCGCGCCACGGGCGGCGCGCCGGGCGCCGAGGGTGCGCCGGGTGCCGGTCCTTCCGCGGCGCCGGGCTCGCAGGCCAGCGCGAAGAAGGACGACGTGGTGGACGCCGAGTTCCGGCAGTCGTAGTGCCGGAAGCGGTCCGCCGCTGAGGTGACATGGAGGGCCGGTGCTCCCGCGCGAGTGGGGGGCCGGCCCTTCTGTCTTGCGGGGTGGGCGTGTTCCGCGGGGGAGGACGGGCGTACGAGAAGCGGGACGTGGCGCGGTGCCAAGGGGTTGATGGGACTGATGGGTGGACTGGCGGTGGGGGTGCAGTGGGACGCTTCATGTCCCGAATCCCGCCGTCACCGTCCTTCCTTCCGCCCGGCGCCGCTCCCTCTGAAGGGGTTGCCGCGCCGGCGCTCGTTCCTCCTCCCACGGGCACCGCGCAGTGCCGGCCCGCCTCCGCCGCGGTGGGCTCGACGGTGGGGCCCTACCGCGCGCCTTCCACGGCGCGGCCTTTGGCGCCTTCGGTTCCGGGGCCTCGCTCCGGGCCTCGTATGGGGGCCGACAACCAGTTCGACTTCGGCGTGGGCGGTGCCTTTCCGCCAAAGCCCACGGGGAACCTGATGGAGCAGGTCCGGCAGGGCGCGCTCACCGCCGCGCAGTCCGAAGCGGCCGCCGCCAGCCGGTTGCTCGGGGACAGCGCCGCCGTGGACGCCTACGCGCGCACGCACCTGGACCTCTTGAAGCCCAGCCCGCCCATCTCCGGAGCGCCCACGTCCCTCACGGACTACACCAGCAGCATTCCCGACGTGGCCCCGGCGCAGACCTACGCCTATTTCGTCCGCAACCCGGCGGCGGTGTTCGAATCCGCTGGCATCCGCATCCGTCCGGCGGCCGCGGCGTTGGTGGACGGCGCGAAGCTGTT
Organism: Myxococcus sp. 1LA; assembly: GCA_046520405.1. Classification (GTDB taxonomy): domain Bacteria; phylum Myxococcota; class Myxococcia; order Myxococcales; family Myxococcaceae; genus Myxococcus. The sequence continues at coordinate 11,252 of JBKGHI010000122.1, read as the reverse complement.
CCTGGAGGAGAAGGGCCTGCCTCCCGTGTGGGCGCCCATCACCGTGCGCCTGGAGCCCGCCGCGAACACGGTGCACATCACCACGCTGGACGGGCACCCGCTGCGTGGCACCAATCGCTTCGTCTTCGCCGACGACGGCGCGGGCGGCACCCAGGTGCGGCAGTACTCCGCGTTCCAGGGCAGCTCCCCCGCGACGTCGGTGGGCATGATGCTGATGGACCCCATCGAGCGGCAGCACGACATCTGGCGCGCGGTGCATGGGCACCTGCATGACACGCTGAGGCCTCGCTGACATGGCGCCTGTGCTGCGATGCGAACGACGCCTCCCGGGCAGGACGTGATTCTCTATGACGGTCACTGCCGCCTGTGCGGCGGGGCGGCCCGGCACCTCCAGCGGCTGCTGGGCAAGACGGGCACGCGGCTGCGCTCGTTCCGGGAAGAGGGCGTGCTGGATGCGTTCCCTGGTGTCACTGCGGACCGCTGTGAGCGGGCCATGCAGCTCATCCTGCCGGATGGGCGGGTGGTGGAGGGGCTGGAGGCCATCATCCGGGCGCTGGGCCGGCGGCCGCTGGGGCGGCTGCTCTGGGTGTACTACGTGCCAGGCCTGCGGCACCTGCTGGACGCGCTCTACCGTGTCGTGGCCCGTCACCGCTTCCGCATCGCGGGACGTCAGTGTCCGGACGGGGCCTGCGCGGTCCACTTCAAATAGGCCACGCACGGCGGATAGCATGGCGTGTCCCCGCCACCTCGGGTTTGTCCGTGCAATCTCCCCTGTCCCCATACCTCCAGGCCTCCCGTGCCTTCCGGCACTTCTTCACCGAGCTCCGGGATGCCTACCTGGAGCGCGAGACGCTCTTCACGCAGCTCGAGCTCGCGCTCCTGGGGCGCGAGCACGTGCTGGTGGTGGGGCCGCCGGGGACGGCGAAGAGCGCCATCGCCAGCGCCGTCCTGGGGCGCATCATCGACGAGCGCACCGGACTGCCGTCGCTCTTCTCCAAGCAGCTCGCCGAGTCCACCGTGCAGACGGACCTCATCGGCCCGGTGGACTTCAAGGTGCTCACCGAGACGGGCCGCACCGAGTACCTCACCGAGGAGGGCATGCTGGGCTCCGAGCACGCCTTCCTGGACGAGGTGTTCGACGGCCGGGACATGCTGCTGCGCTCCATCCTCAACGTGCTGCACGAGCGGGAGCTGAAGCATGGGCGCCGGGTGACGACGGGGCGCACCGAATGCGTCGTGATGACGAGCAACCGGTACCTCTCCGAGGTGCTGGCGCGCTCCCCGGAGCTGCTCCTGGCCTTCGCGGACCGGCTGAGCTTCATCTGCTTCGTGCCCAAGTCCTTCGCTCGCCGGGAAAGCCGGGCGGCCATGCTGCAGCGCTTCTCGCATGGGGCGCGGCCGGACCTGCGCGCGCAGTTGTCGTTGCAGCAGGTGGACCTGCTCCAGGACGCGGTGACGAAGGTGGTGGTGCCCAGCCACGTCATGGAGGGCGTGGAGTTGCTGGCGGACGCGCTGGAGCGCGCGCTGGCGGCCCAGGTGTCGAAGCTGCCGGACTACGTGCCGACGAAGTACTTCTCCCAGCGCTCCGTGGTGAAGGCGCTGTGGGCGCTGAAGGCCTCCGTGGTGAGGGACCAGATATACCGGCGCCCGGAGCGGACGCTGGAGGCCACCGTCGAGGACCTGGACTCGTTGCGCTGGTTCTTCCTCCTCGGCGGTCCGCCGGCGGGGGAGACCGAGGCGCTGCTCAAGTCCGTGGTGGACCCCCGGGAGCGGGCGCAGCTCGAAATCGTCCGGTTGGAGCAGCGGGCCTTCGACGAAGCGCTGACCAAGGTGCGGCAGGAGCTGGGCGGCGGCGTGGAGCGCGAGGCCCAGGCGCTCGGGTCGTCCGAGGAGGTGGGGGCCGTGGAGTCGGCGAGCCGGCACTGGCAGCCCGCCGTCGTCTCCACCACCGCGAAGGCGCTGTTGGCCAAGCTGGTGCCGGGGCCTCGCCATGCGCAGAACCGGATGCCGCTGGTTGCCGCGGCGCGTGCCCTGGTGGCTGCGCAGCAGCAGCGACTGGCGCGTGGCATGGCGGGGCACGGGGAAGGGCGGGGCGGTGTCGCGCTGCTGGCCTCGTTTGGGGACGTGTTGACGCTCTCCCGCGGCGTTCCGGAGCTGCGGCCGGGGTACGCGGCGCTGTGCGAGGCCACGGCGCGCTTCCTGGAAGGCGCTCAGGAGATGATTGCCCTGTCCGCGGAGAGCGTGGACTTCGAGGACGGGCTCAAGCTGGAGAGCCTGGTCGGGCTGGCGGACAACCTGGAGGAGGAGCTCTCCCAGACAGGCGAGCTGGCGGGCCAGTTGGCCGAAGGCGCACCGGCCGCGCTGGAGCGCCTGCGCGCGGCCGAGGCGGGCGTACGCAGCCGCGTCGTGTCCGCGCTGCGCCGGCGCGCGGTGTTCTCGTTCCAGGGACACCTGGCGCGGGCCGTCGGGAGCCGCTGGAGGCGCTGTCGGTTGACTCGCGCCGCCTGACGCAGTTGGAGAACGCCCTGGCCGCCCTGGACCCCACGCAGCAGGGCCTCAAGCACGAGCTGCTGCTGCCGCTGGGCATCGCCTACGCGCGCGAGGTGCTGGCCACCACGCCCTTCGAACGCATCGAACAGTACGGCCGCGCGGTGCAGTCCGTGGTGGAGAACCTCCGGCGCGAGGGCGTCTCCGTGGACGCGGTGTTCGCCGAGTGCCGCGAGGTCATCGAGTCCCGGCTGCGAGAGCACGCACGCAACCTCACGCGAGAGGTGGCCAGCCCGCCGACGGCGTCCATGTCGGTGCTCAACGGGGACGCCTACGTCTTCTACCGGGGGGACTTCGCGGCGAAGGCGCCGGATGGAGAGCTGGCCGCGCTGCTGGGGTTGGATGGACAGTTGGCCGCGAGCCACGGCGGCGCCGCGCCGGGATTCCTGTCGGAGGCCGTGCGCTCGGCGGTGGCCGAGGCCGAGCTCGCGTTCGTCCAGACGCGCGTCAGGTACCTGCGGAGCTGGCTGACGCAGCTGCTCACGTCGCTTCCAGCTCCGGAGTCGCTGACGGAGCGGGCCGATGCCGAGCGCGCCGTGGACCGGCTGGTGCGCAGCCGCTTCCCGATGCTCGCGTTGAAGGAAGGGGAGCTGGTGCGGCTGCGAGGCGTGCTGGCCTTGTTGGGAACCATGGCGGGGGAGCTGGGTGAGGGGGCGCGAAGGCTGGAGGGGCAGCTTCGAGGCATCGACGAGGACTTCGGGCGCTTCAGCCGGCAGGTGCTGGCGCGGCGGTCGGCGCCATGAGCGGAGCGTGGCAGGGGCTGGGGGCTGAAGTGGAGAGGGGACGCTGAGCGTGCTGGCCCGGCGCCTCGCGGACCTCCGGCGGCGGCTGGACGCGCTCCACCAGCCCGCGCCCGCTCGTGGCGGTTGGCGGGCCTGGGGCCTGTTTGGCCGGCGCGCGCGCGGTCCGGAAGACGTCGCGCTGCCGGTGCTGGCCTCGTTGGACAGGGACCTGAACCGGGTGGGGGTGCACACGTCGGCGGATGCGCGGCTGCTCAAGGAGCTGGGGCTGCGCAAGGGCCGCGCGGGGGCCCTGGCTCAAGGGCTCCTCGACCGGGCTCGTCAGGCGCTCGAAGAGGTGGAGGTGTGCCTGGAGCTCGTGGAGCGAGCGTGGCGTGCCGGGGAGGCGCTGCCCGGCGCGGTCGCCGTCCTGGAGAAGGGCTTTGTCCAACTGGCGCGAGTGGTGAAGGTGGCGGAGCTCTTCGCCCGGCCCGACACGGCGCCGTTGGAGGATGACGAGGCGTTGGAGATCTACGGCCGCATTGACGGGCGCGTCACGCGTCATGCGCCCTCCAGCGCTCGCATGGCGGTGGCGGAGTTCTTCGCGGACCGCGCCCGGGCCAATGCCACGGACGTCATGCAGAAGCGTCGCGACCTGGACCTGGCGCACGAACTGCTCATCCGCCTGGGCTCGGACCACGACCGCGCGCGGGGCATGGCGCTGCGGCGTCAAGTGGCCGAAGCCCGCGAGCGGGTGCGGGCCGTCCCCGCCGTGCGCTCCATGGAGGAGCTGCTGCGGCACGTGCGGCACACCGCCAAGCGCGAGCCTCAGGTGGCCTACCGCTCCCTGAAGGGGCTGTACGAGCGGGCCCTGGAAGCGGGGGACGCGGCGCTGGCGGATGCAGCACGCGCCGCGCTGTCGCCGCTCCTGCCCGCGCCTTCTCACCTGTCATCCCTGATGGAGCGGGCGGAGCTCGATTCCCTGGCGCACTGGTTCGGCGAGCCACCTCCGGCGCCCGAGGAGACGCCAGGGCCTCCGCAGGCCGATGAGCTGCTGACGGACCTGGCCTTCTCGCTGCGGCCCGAGCAGCTCGCCACCTTCGAGCTGGCGGCGGGCTGTGCCCGTTACTTCGACGTGGAGGACGCGCTGTCGGAGGAAATTGTCCTGGCGGACACGCGCGCCGCCCGGGCCGTGCCTCGGCGCGTCCCGTACCCCACGCAGCGGATGACGTACGAGACGACGGGCAGCCTCCACGAGGTCCACAACTTCGTCCTGTCGGACCCGCGGATGCTGCTGAGAGACCTGGCCGCCAGTCATCAACTGGTGCGCGCGTACCTGGACGACGAGCCGCCTCCGCGCCCCCGGAAGGTGAAGCGCACCGCGGTGCGCGTCTACGTCTGTGACGCGTCGGGCTCCATGCATGCGCGCGCGCCCGCTTCCGGGACGCCATTGTCATCGCGGAGCTCAACAACCTGCGCGTCAAGGCCCGCAGGGGTGAGCAGTTCGACCCGCTGTATTTCAGCTTCTTCAACGACGTGCCCACCGAGCTGGCGCGCGTGGACTCCGCGTTGGAGGCCACCCGGCAGTTGGAGAAGCTCTTCCGCGACTCTCCCGCGGAGGGCCAGACGGACATCACGCTGGCGCTGATGTCCGCCTTCGACTCCATCCGGGCCGCGCAGGGGAGGGACCCATACCTCGCTCGGGCCACCGTGGTGCTCATCACCGACGGCGAGGACCGCGTGGACCTGGACCTCATCCGCCGTACCCGCGCGCCCATGGACGCGTTGGACATCGCGTTGAGCTTCGTGTCCCTGGGCGAGGAGAACCCCGACCTGCGCCTCCTGGTCCGAGAGCAGCGCGCCGCCGGAGGCCGCGCCTTCTACCACCACCTGTCCGACGAGGAGATTCTGTGGGCGCGCACGGAGTTCGACACGCCCTGGCGCACGCTGCTGCCGCGTGACGTGCCGCCGTCCGGCGATGCGCTGGAGCAGCTCACGCCGCACCTGGACGCGCTGGAGGCCGTCGCCGCGGGGCGGGCCGCGCCCACGCCCGTGGCGGTGGATGCGTCGTTCGACGCGCTCTTCCCGGAGAAGCCCTCGCTTCCGCCTGGGGCAGAGCCTCCCAGCAAGGACGTCGCGAACCGCGTGGCGGACATCCTGGGCGCGTTGGTGGAGGCCGCCTCGCTGGCCCCCGCGGACCGGCGCGCGGCGGAGAGCTTGCTGCTGCTCCAGCACCTGCTGGGGGTGTACGGATTGACCCCCGCTCGGTACCTCGCCGCCTTGCCGGCGGGGGGACAGGCCACGCACGAAGCGCTGCAGCGCGTGCGGCTGTTGTGCCGGCCCTTCGGGTAGGCTGCGCCCCACGCCCATGTTCTTCGGCCTGTTCCGAAAGCGGAAGAAGGAGCCATCACGTCCAGCGGACCCGCTGGCCGCTTTCGACCAGCTCATCGAGAACCTGGACCGGCAGGCCGCCGAGGTGCGCAAGTCCGCGGCCACGCTGCTGGCCCTCAAGGCGGACCTGTCGCGCGCGGAGGAGCGTTATGCGCGCCGGCTGGGGGAGCTCACCACGCGGCGGGCCACCGCGAAGGAGCGGGGGGACGCCCAGGCCGTGCGCGTACTGGAGAAGGACCAGACGCAGGCGGAGGACCTGCTCGCCAGTACGCGTGACTCCCTGGAGCGGGCGCAGTCCGACGGGCGGCTGCTGCTGGAGGCCGCGAGCGAGCTGGGAGACCGCGTGGCGGAGCTGCGGCGCGAGCGGGAGAGCGCCTCCGCGCGGCTCACGGTGGGCGGGCTCGTCACCGAGGCCCTGCGCGAGCGCGTGGCCCGCTTCGACGAGGCGCTGGTGGTGGACGCGGCCCGGGACGAAGTCGAGCGCGCGCACGCCCTGGCGGACATCTACCGCGAGGAGAAGGCGCAGGCGGACTGAGCGCGCCTTCAGGTGCGGCGCGCCGTCTGGTGCAGCTCCAGGACGATGTTGCCGCCCTTGAAGAGCCGCACCGCGCCGGACGTCTGGCTCACGACCAGGGCGATGCAGCCCGTGGTGGACGTCATGCCGGCGGCGGCCGCGTGCCGAGCGCCCAGGCCCAGCGGAATCTTCACGGCCTCATCCGCCGCGGACAGGTAGCGGCCCGCGGCCAGGACAACGCCGTCCTCGCGGATGACGAACGCGCCGTCGAGCACGGAGAAGTTCTTGATGGCCTCGCGAATCTTCGGATCGAGCACGTTCCGCTCCGCCTCGGAGAGGCCCTGGAACGGATTGATGGTCATCTGCCGGCTCTTCTCCAGCACGGTGTTGTGGGCGCCAATCGTGATGATGGTGCCAATGGGGTGGCCCTCGAAGCCTTCCTGGCCAATCTGCAGCGCCAGTTGGATGAGGGCGTCCACCACCTGGGAGTTGAACTCGTCGCCCAGCTTCACGCCTTCGATGGCCAGCCGGTCATCGAGCGAGCCGCCGATGCGCATCTGCATCAGCGTGTCCGGCGCGCGGCCGACCTTGCCCGTCATGCACAGGACGAGGTCGCCTTCCTTGAACGCTCCCTGGGACAGCGCGGACACGAGCGCCACCTTCACACGCTCGGTGCGCGAGTAGTCGTACGCGGGGATGACGAGCGCACGGACCTTCTTGGCGAGGTGCTCCTCCGCCAGCTTGGGCATCGTGACGGCGTAGACCAGCTTCTTGCGAGCAGGCCGGCCGCGAAACTCCTCGGCGGGAATGGGCGTGTCGCAGATATAGAGGAAGTGATCGACTTCGCTCTTTCCGGCCAACGAGAGGGCCGAGCGCAGGAACTCCCGATCAAACTTCGTGTTCTCGGTCAAACGCCCCTCCCTTCACCCTCGGTCATACCCAGGTCAGCTTGACACCGAAGACCGCATGAATAAAGCTTTCGGGCCCTTTTTTTGGGGTGCAGGGCCTCAAACCCTCGCTGAACTGGAGCGAAGGCTGTGAACCAGAAAGATCTCAAGCGTTACAAGAAGATGCTCGAGGACAGCAAGGCGAGCCTGCTCGAGAGCGCCAAGAAGACCCTGGTGGAGGAGTCCAGTTTCGACACGGACGACCTTCCCGATGAGATCGACCTGGCGTCTTCCGAGTATGCGCAGTCGATGGTCTTCCGCCTGCGGGACCGGGAGAAGTTCCTGCTGCAGAAGATCGAGAAGGCGCTGGTCCGCATCGAGGACGGCACCTTCGGCATCTGCGAGCGGTGCGAAGAGGACATCTCGCCCAAGCGCCTGGAGGCGCGCCCGGTGACGACACTCTGCATCCGCTGCAAGGAAGAGCAGGAGAAGAAGGAGAAGTCCTACGGCTGAGGCCGAGGCAGTGAGGGCCGCGCGGGGTCATCCCCCGTGCGGCCCTTTCCTTTTCAGGCCGCAGGCGCCTGGATTTCCACGCGCAGCAGCTGACGGCCGATGAGGAAGTGGTCCCCGTTGTCCACGAAGGTGGGGCCCGACAGGCGGATGAAGGTGCCGTTGGACGAGCCCACGTCCCGGACCTGGAGGCGGTCCTGCCGCACCTGCAGCACGGCGTGCCGTCCGGACACGAAGCCGTCGGTGGGGAAGGTGAGGTCGCCTTGTTCGCGGCCCAGGAGGTTGTCGCCCTCGCGCAGGGGGAAGGCGCCGCCGCGCAGGCCTCCCTCCAGCAACTGCACCAGGCGCAACCGGTAGCCGGGATCCGGCGAGCCCCAGACCTGGGTGCCGCCCGGGCCGGTGGCCGCGGTGGGAATGGGCTCCAGCACCAGCCGCTGGCGTCCCAGGCGCAGCTCGCCGCCCGGCGGAAGCTCGCGCTCCTGACGCAGGCGGATGAAGACGCCGTTGGCGCCGCCCACGTCCTCCACGGCCAGGCGGGCGCCGGAGAAGAAGAAGCGCAGCTGGATGGGCATGATGAAGGGGTCGTCCGCGAGCGAGATGTCCCCCTGCTGGCCGCAGGTGAGGGTGTCGCGCTGCATGCGGACGACGGACTCGGGGCCGCCGTCGGCACGGACCACGCGGATGGAGACCTGCGGGCGCGCGGCGACGCTGGCAACGGCCATCACCATCGTTCCGGAGCGCAGCGGCGAGCCGCACGCCCGGCAGACGGAGGCGTCCCGAGGATTTTCGGTGTCACAGCGGGGGCAGTATTCCATCGCATCCATGGCGGGCTAGGGGTTGTACCAGGGCCGGGGCCTGGTTGCTCGCCTTGCGTTGCACGCGGCTTGCTCCCCACCCGAGCGGCGTGATGAAGTCAGAGTCCCACCCCCTTGGGGATCGTTTCCTTGCACTGCCCCTCCTGCGGCGCTGACGCCCAAGAATCCTCCCGTTTCTGTCCCGCCTGTGGCGCGACCCTCGTGCGTACGCCCGATACGGACGAGTACGTCGGCAAGACGATTGCCTACAAGTACCGGGTCGAGGCCCTCATTGGCGAGGGCGGCATGGGCAAGGTGTTCCGCGCCCGGCAGCTCTCCCTGGACAAGGTGGTGGTGCTGAAGGTGCTGCGGCACACGCTCCTGTCGGACGAGCGCACCGTGGCGCGCTTCCAGCGCGAGGCCAAGGCCGCCAGCCGCCTCAACCACCCGAACTCCATCAGCGTGCTCGACTTCGGCCAGGCCGAGGACGGTGCCCTCTACATCGCCATGGAGTACGTGGCGGGGCAGGACCTGCACCAGATTCTCAGCCGCGAGTGGCCGCTGAACGAAGGGCGCGTGGTGCGCATCGTCAGCCAGGTGCTGAGCGCGCTGTCGGACGCGCACGGCGCGGGCGTCATCCACCGCGACCTCAAGCCCGAGAACATCATGGTGGAGCCCCGGCGCAACGAGCCGGACTTCGTCAAGGTGCTCGATTTCGGCATCGCGAAGATCACCGACTCCACGGATGACGGGCCGGCGCTCACCCGCGCGGGCTTCGTGTGCGGCACCCCCGAGTACATGTCGCCCGAGCAGGCGCGGGGCTCGCAGCTCGACCACCGCTCGGACCTGTACGCGGTGGGCGTCATCCTCTACCAGTTGATGACGGGCCTGCTGCCCTTCGAGTCGGACTCGGCGGTGGGCTTCGCCACCAAGCACCTCACCGAGGAGCCGCCGCCGCCCACGCGCCGCCGGCCGGATGCACGCATCTCCCCGGCGATGGAGCGGCTCATCCTCCGGGCGCTGTCCAAGAATCCCGCGGACCGTCCCGCCAGCGCGGAGGCCTTCAAGGCCGAGCTGCAGGCCGTGGACAAGGAGCGCCGCCGGATGGACTCCGCGCCGCGCCGCGCGGCCAACTCCTCGGCGGTGCTGGCGCCGCTGCCGCGCAAGTCCGCCGCGAGTCCACAAGGCGACGTCCGGGACACCACGCTGCCCGGGTGGGGCAACGAAGTGACGATGGAGGCCACGGTGCGCGCCCTTCCTGGGGTGCTCGAGCCGCTGCCCGCGAACGCCGACGCGATTGTCTCCACGCGTGAGCAGACGGACTCGCTCGTCCACACGCAGCCGGGCACGGGTGGCAACGGTGGGGTGGCGTTCTTCTTCAAGTCGCTGACCATCCTGCTGGTGGTCGCCGCGGCGGGCTTCTTCGCCTACTACTTCTTCATGGGCGCGGGCAGCGGGGTGCAGGAACTGCCCTATGCGCTGCCCACGAATGCCCCGGTGCCCGCGGGCGCCAACAACTCCGCCGTGGGGGCGAGCCCCGATGTGCCCCTCTACGACAGGGCCATCGTCGCGGGCGCGCGCAACGTCCAGCGCGCGCTGGAGCTGACGCGGGAAGGTGACAAGGCGCTGCAGCGCGCGGACGTGGGACTGGCGGCCTCCAAGTACCGCGAGGCCTTCACCAACAGCGGTGACCCGGAGCTGGCCCTGAAGCTGGGCGAGGTCTACTGGCACCGGCAGAACCCGGACAAGGAAGAGGCCCGGGCCTGGTGGCAGCGTCACCTGCGCGAGCAGCCCTCGTCCAAGGCGCGCGCCCTCATCGAGCAGCGCCTGGGCGGCACCGTGGCGCAGCCTTCGTCGCCCTGACGGAGGCGTTCAATCAGGAGTGCGTCGCTCGGGCGCCACCGGGCCGTCTGGCGCGGTGGCTCGTGCGTCATGTGGCTTGGGCGCACAGGGGCGGAGCGCCTTGAGGGCCGCGGCTGTGTGCCCCCGAGGCGCGGATGAATGCACGAGCCTGGGCGCAGGGAGGGCGCGTTCGACGATGCGCCTTCGAACCGGCGCGGCCAGCCGGTGGGACTGCCAGCTTCACCGCGGGCCCTGACGGCTCGACGTCGTATGCCGCGATGAGTGGGGTGCCCAGGGCGGAGCGCGCGAATGATGCGCCTTGGCGTCCGCGACTCAGCGCTTCACGCCGTGCGCCTGACGCGCGCACGGTGGCGCGTCAGCCCAGCGTCTCCACCTGGAGCACGTGCTGGCCCAACCGGACGCGGTCTCCCGGTCGGAGGGGGCGCTCCACGCCGCTCGCGAGGCGCACGTAGGTGCCCAGACCTCCGGACAAGTCCCTCAGCAGCGCACCGGTGGGCGTGGGGGACAGCTCGCAGTGGCGTCCCGCGAGGCCCTCGTCGCCGGGGAAGCTCAAGTCACAGTGCGCCAGCCCGATGGTGAGCAGCGGGGCCGCCGTCATCACCGCGCGTCCCGCCCGGCCTCCGACGAGCATCTCCTCCACGCCGTACACGGCCTGCCCCAGCGGCATGGGCGCGCCGTAGATGGCGGGGCGGCCCGTCACCGGAGGTTGGGGCTCCAAGCGACCCGTGAAGCGGAACAGCCGCTGGCCCGCGCTGAAGAGGGTGCGCGGGGTGAGCGCCTCGGTGCCGCCCACGGTGACGAACACCCCGGACGCGCTGGATTCGTCGCGCACGAAGAGCGCGCCGTCCTTCACCAGGAAGGTGGCGTGCAGGGGCGACACGAAGGCGTCGTCCGCGAAGAGGATGGCGCCGCGCTGGCGGCCCACGACACAACCGGTGACAGGCAGCTTGTAGCGCTGGCCCCTCGCGGAGCCGGCGATGACGGCCAGCCCGAAGCGGGACGCGGCTGGCGGGGCAGGGCGCGACGA
>JBKGHI010000121.1:0-24062 GCA_046520405.1 Myxococcus sp. 1LA | reverse complement strand
TTACGTCGCCCGCCCGGCCTCCCGGTCCACCCCTCGGGTCCCTGACGCAGTAGTGCTAGTAGTCGCCCGCGATGACCTTGGGCAGCACCTTGGCCAGGTCCGGCAGCGGACCAATCTGGCGCGCGGTCGTGGACGGCGCCTGCGGGGTGCCGTTGGCGCGCAGCAGCGCGCGCATCTGCGCGCTCGTCAGGCGGCCGCCGTTGGCCAGGGCCACGCCCTGGGCGCTGGCGGCGGCGCCCACCACGATGGGCGAGGCGCTGGAGGTGCCGCTGAAGCTGGACGTGTAGAACTGGTCCTCGCCGTGGCTGCCGAACACGTTGCCGTAGCCCATGCTGTAGACGCGCTCACCCCAGCCATGCACGTCCACGCGGCTGCCGAAGTTCGTCCAGCACATGGGCGAGCGCGTGGTGGCCGTGCTGCCACCCACGACGATGGCCTCCGAGTCCCGGGTGTTGCGGTTGAACAGGCCCCCGTACGCGGCCGCGTCCAGGTCGGCGCTGCCGTTGCCCGCCGCCTCCACGACGATGACGCCGTTGGCGGTGGCCGTCTTGATGGCGTCGTAGTTGGCCTGCCAGTACTCCATGGCGATGTAGTTGCACTGGCTGGTGTTGCACGTGCAGGCCGTGCCGTCCGCCGGGCCGCGAGAGTGCAGCTCGATGAGGACGATGCCGCCCCGGCCCACGGCCGTGGCGGCCTTGCTGATGGCGCTGGCGGAGCTCTGGGCGCCGATGGACTCGTAGCCCGCCTGGGCCCGGTGCGCGATGCCCGTTACACCGTAGGCGTTGGACGCGCCCACGATTTCACCCAGCACGGCCGTGCCGTGATGTCTCCAGCTCGCGTCCGTGTACTGCGTGCCGCCCATGTGGAAGAGGGCGGGCATGTCCTCGTGCGTGGTGCGCCAGCCGCCCTCGACGTCCACCACCTTCACGTTCTGCCCCTGGCCGCCGGGGATGGTCCACGCGTACGTCGCGTCGACGCCGTTGGGCGCCGCGTTGAGGTAGCCCTGGTTGGCCACGTAGGAGGGCGTGGTGGGCGGGATGTCCGCCGCCGCCAGCAGGCCGCGCATCGCCGCGTCCATGCCGAAGTTCACCATGGCGGGCTCGGGCGGCGGCTCCGCGTAGGCTACCTCCACGCCGTCCAGCGCGTTGAGCGAGGCGACCAGGTCGGCCACGCGCTCGGACGTGGTGCCCGGCATCAGGGGCACCTCGAAGTACAGGTTCAGGTCCGCGAGCTGCTCACCGCTTTGCCGCTCACCGGAGGCCTTGCGCGCCTCCAGCGTGGACTCGGCCTCGTCGAAGAGCCGCGCAATGGCGCCGACGCGCGGCGCGCGCTCCAGCAGCGACGCCACGTGGCCCAGGTCCGCCTCCAGGCGCGCGTCACCCAGGTTGCGTCCCGCCAGCAGCGAGCGCTCCGCGGCGTCCCGCTCCGACGTCAGGGCCACCAGCCGCTGGTCGCGCACGCGCACCCGGCTGCCCTCGTGGAACTTCACCACGATGCGCTCCACGTAGGTGTCTCCGGCCAGCTCGCGGCCGGTGGGCTTGGCGCCGAGCGCGCGCGGCTTCAGGGACTTCACGGGCGGCGCCGCCACCGCCGTGGGGGCGAAGGCCAGCACCGACAGGGACAGCATCGCGTACCGCAGGGGGCGCATCGACAGGAACGACGTCGTCATGGACAGCCTCCACATCGGGAAGAGGGACGGCTGTGACCCGGGGCCACTTGCACAGTGGACTGGCTCACACGGACATCTTGCGTTCCTGGTCTGTCATGAAATCAGGACATGCCGATTCGCGATGTTTGCTCACCGACACACCGTGACCTTCCGGGAGGAGACGCGTGCCATTGGACGGTGAAGGCAGCCAAAGCACGCATCAGCCTGTCTGGAATCATTGGGCCAGCCTGGAAGCCGGCGCCGGGAGAGTGGGCTCAGTACGCGCCGGAGATGACCCGGGGCAGGATTCGACGCAGGTTCGGCAGCGGACCAATCTGTCGCGCGTCGGCGGCTTGCGGCGTTCCTGTCGTGCGCATCAGCGAGCGAATCTGCGTGCTGGTCAGACGGCGGCCTCGGGCCAGGGCCACGCCCTGCGCGCTGGCGGCTGCGCCCACCACGATGGGCGAGGCGCTGGAGGTGCCGCTGAACCTGGACGTATAGAAGGTTTGAGCGTTGTTCGGGAACTGGAACAAGTCGCCGTATTCCAATGTGGTGACAGATTCGCCCCAGCCTTGGAGGTCCACGCGGCTGCCATGGTTCGTCCAACACATCGGCGTGCGCGTGTAGGCCGTGCCGGCCCCCACGATGATGGCGCCCGAGTCCCGGAAGCTCCGGTCAAACGCGCCTCCGTATACAGGCGCATCCAGGTTGGTGCTGCCGTTGCCCGCCGCTGCCACGACGATGACGCCATTGGCGGTGGCGGTCTGGATGGCGTCGAACTCCGCCTGCCAATACTCCATGGCGATGTAGTTGCACTGGCCGGGATTGCACGAGCAGTCCGTTGCCGGGTTCGTCGGGCCCGGGCTGTGCATTTCGATGAGGACGATTCCCCCCACGCCCACGGCCGCCGCCGCGCGGGAGATCGCTGTCGCCGTGCCGGCGGTATGGGCCTGAACGCCAATCTGTGCCTGATACGCGAAACTCCCAGGACGGCCGTCCCGTGGTCCCCCGAATTGTTCGGGACCCGGGTGCCGTTGTCGTGGAAGACGGCGGGGAGGTCGTAGTGATCCAGGACCCAGTTGCTCTCGATGTCCACCACCTTCACGTTCTGCCCGCCCCCTCCCGCGAAGGTCCATGCGTATGCGGAGTCAATGCCGTAGGGCGCCAGCGTGTGGTAGCCCTGGTACATTGAAAAGTCAGGCGTGGTGGATGACGCGGTGGTCGCGTTGATGAATCGCCGGACCGCCGCATCCATGTCGAGGTTCACGCTCGCCGGTTCAGGTGCGGGCTGTGCGTAGGCCACCTCGACGCTCTCCAGCGCGTTGAGTCCGGCCAACACGCTGGCCACCTGCCCGGAGGTGGTGCCCGGTAGCAACGGCACGGTGAAGTAGAGGTTCAAATCCGCCAACTGCTGTCCGCCCAGCAGTTCGCCCGTGGCCTTGTTGGCCTCCAGCGTGGCTTCGGCTTCGTCGAAGAGGCGGTTGATGGTGCCAATTTGGGGCGAAAGTTCCAGCAAGGATGTCACCCGCGTGGTGTCGGCCTGGAGGTGTTCGTCTCGCAGGCTGCGCTCAGCGAGCAGTGCGCTCTCCGCGGCGTCCCGCCCATCCGCCAGCGCCACCAGTTGCTGCTCGCGCACGCGCACCCGGCTGCCCTCGTGGAACTTCACCACGATGCGTTCCACGAAGGTGTCCGAGGCCAACTCGCGGCCGGTGGGCTTGGCGACGAGCGCGCGCGGCTTCAGGGACCTGGGGGCCGCGGACACGGTGGGGGCGAGCGCCAGCACCGACAGGGACAGCACTGCGTGGCGCAGGGCGCGCAGCGACAGCAACGACGTCATCATGGACAGCCTCCACTCCGAAAAAGGGACGGTCGTGTCGGGGCCCGGCACGCAGGCGTGAGGCGTCGAGTCACCCGGATATCCTGTGTTGGAGGTCTATCCGGGAGCGGGGGATGTCGAGGAGGCGTCCGTCCTGCGTCCGACAGCGGCATGCCCTCCCGAAGGACGCGCACCCCGCTTTGACGTGATGCGTCGCTGGCGCGGAAGCACTCCTCGTGGAATCGTGGTTCCTCCCTGGAACCGGGCGCTTCGCCGCGGCAGGGACGAGGGCGGACCTCCGCCCTGGGAGCGTCGGTCCATGCGGGTCGCAGGCGCGTTGGGGCAGGGGCTGTTGGTGGCCTTCCGGTTGATGGGGGTGGGATTGCTGGGAGCGCTGAAGGGCGGGGCGCTCTTTGGCCTGGTGGGGCTGGGGTTGGCCGCGGCCACCTACGCGCTGCCCCGGTGGCTGGGGGTTCCGCCCGCGCCCACGTGGCTGGTCGTCCTGAGCGCCGTGCTGCCGCCGCTGGCCCTGTCCGTGGCGGGCGGCTACGCGTTCATGCTGCAGGCGGTGTCGGGGCGGCTGGCCGAGGAGGCCAAGGCGCGGGGCGTGGTGGGTCGCGTGTACGCCGTGCTCAAGCCCGTCACGGTGCAGGTGGCGCGGCGGCTCCAGGGCACGGGCTCGCTGTCGCGCGAGGAGCTGTCGCGCGTGGTGGACGAATCGGTGAGCGAGCACCTGCGCCAGGCCGAGCTGTCCTGGAGCGAAGCGCCGCCGTCGCGCATGGCGGAGGTGGAGCGCTTCCTCATGGAGCAGTCCCGCCGCGTCCTGGGCGTGCTGGCCCTGCGCGCCGTCGTCTCCGCGCCAGACTCCGCCACCGCGGTGCGGAACCTGGAGACGCTGGGCATCGACCGCGTGGAGATGACGCTGGCGGAGCGGCTGGAGGACCTCTTCTTCCTCCAGGTGCTGCTGGCCTTCGGGGCGGGCGTGCTGATGGCCGCCACGCCCGCGCTGCTCATGGTGTGGCTGCGCTGCTGAGGCTCACCACTCCGCTTGCGCGAAGGGCACCGGAGGCCGCGCCAGGGCGCGCTCCGCGGCCAGCTTCGCCTGGTCCAACGCGTCGAAGCCGCGCTCCATGGTGGTGGGGGACACCGGCGGCAGGTTGGAGACGACGACGTAGACGGGCACCTGCTTCTGCTCCAGCACGGTGAGCTGGAGGCGGAAGTGGTCCTGGCGCAGCGCCGCCGAGCCCGCGGCCAGCCCCTGCGCGTACGCCATGGGGCCGCCCACCACCTTGCGCGTCTTGCTGGGCAGGTAGTGCACGAGGATGGCGTCCAAATCCTTGCCGGCGGCGCTCTCGTGCAGCGACAGCGCGGGCGCCTTGTCCACCAGGCCCCCGTCCCAATAGAGGTTGCCGTCCAGGGGCACCGCGCGGAACAGGCCCGGGTAGGCGCACGTCGCGTGGACGCGCGGGGCCAGCTCGCCAGTGGTGAAGACGTCGTGGCGGCCCAGCGTGAGGTTGGCGCCCACCAGCAGCAGCGGGTGCGGCAGCTCCTCGAAGGTGTGCACCGGCAGGGAGGCGTCCAGCAGCCGGCGGAAGCGCTCGCCCTTGAGCAGGCCCGTCAGGCCGTGCCCCGCCGCGTCCGCGTTGAGCACCGCGCCAATGGGGTCCGGGTCCCAGAAGTTGGCGCGCGTCTGGCGCAGCACCAGCTCTTCCAAGTCCCGCACCGGCGTGCCCGCCGCCGCGTAGGCCGCCACCATGCCGCCCGCGGACGTGCCCGCGTACGCATGGGGGTTGAGGCCCGCGGCCGCCAGGCCCTTGAGGAAGCCAGCGTGGCCGTAGAAGCCGAAATATCCAGCGGAGAGGACGAGTCCGAACCGCTTGCCGTCGAGGAGCTCGTGGAGGGTGGGGGTGTGGGTGGGAGTCGCCATGCTCCGCCCTGTACGCCACTGTCTGGTGACAGGCAACGCGTCGCGTCTAGAGAGTGCTGGCCTTGCGTGGCGCATCGACATATGTTGATGCGGCGATATGGAAGAGCTGTCCCAGTCATTCCGGGTGCTCGGAGACCCGACGCGGCTGCGCATCCTCCGGCTGGTGGCCGAGGCCCCGTTGAACGTGACGGAGCTGGTGTCCCTGGTGGGCGTGGCGCAGTCCTCCGTGTCCCACCACCTGGGCAAGCTGAAGGGCCTGGGGCTGCTGCGCGAGGAGCGCCACGCGGGCTACAGCTACTACTCGCTGGCCCTGGAGCAGGCGGACACGCGCTGGCCGCTGGTGCAGATGGCGCGGCAGGCGGAGGACGCGGCGGGGGACTCGGCGCGGCTGAAGGATTTGCTCCGGGCGCGCGAGGACCGGCAGGCCCTCAACGAGCGGCTGCTGGAGCCGGGGCAGTCCTGGTTCCTGTGGGCGGGCGCGCTGGCGTCGCTGCTGCCGCCGCTGGAGGTGGCGGACTTCGGTTGTGGCACCGGCGTGCTGAGCGTGGCCATTGCCCGCTGGGCGCGCCGCGTCTGGGCCATTGACCAGAACGCGGACGCGCTGGACCAGGCGCGCGAGCGGGCCCTCCGCGAGGAGCTGGACAACATCCGCTTCCTCCGCGAGGACCTGCACCGCCTGTCGCTCGCGTCCGCCAGCCTGGACCTGGTGGTGATTTCGCAGAGCCTCCACCACGTGGAGGAGCCCCAGGCGGTGCTGGCCGAGGCGGCCCGTCTGCTCAAGCCGGGCGGCCGGCTGGTGGTGTTGGAGTTGATGCCGCATGAGGAGCGCTGGGTGCTGGAGCGGCTGGGCCACCGGCACCTGGGCTTCTCGCCCGAATCCCTCGAAGCCGCGCTGCGTGAGGCCGGCTTCACGTCGTTGTCCCGCGAGACGCATGCCCGGGACGGCGCCAGTCCCTTCCGCGTCTTCCTGCTCACTGGAGTCAAACCGTCATGACGAGCCATGTCCCCGCTGCCCTCCCGCTGCCTCCTGGTGAGAATGGCCGCCGCGTGGAGGCCCTGCGCGCCGCCATGCGTGAGCGCGTCCTGGTGCTGGACGGCGCCATGGGCACGCTGCTCCAGAATGAGAACCTCAAGGCGGCCGACTTCGGCGGCCCGGAGTACGAGGGCTGCAACGAGAACCTCGTCCTCACCCGTCCGGAGCTGGTGGAGTCCATCCACGCGCGCTACTTCGCGGCCGGCGCGGACGTGACGGAGACGGACAGCTTCGGTGGCACGCCGCTGGTGCTGGCGGAGTTCGGCCTGGGCCACAAGGCGCTCGAAATCAACGAGGTCTCCGCCCGGCTGGCGCGCAACGCCGCCGCCGCGGCCGAGGCGAAGGACGGCCGGATGCGCTGGGTGGCGGGCTCCATTGGCCCCACCACCAAGGCCATCAGCGTCACCGGCGGCGTCACCTTCGAGGAGCTGGTGGACAACTTCGCGGTGCAGGCGGAGGGGCTCGCCCTGGGCGGCTCGGACTACCTGCTCGTCGAAACGGCGCAGGACACCCGCAACGTGAAGGCGGCGCTCGTGGGCATCGAGCGCGCGTTCCAGAAGCTGGGCTACGCGCTGCCGGTGGCGGTGTCCGGCACCATCGAGCCCATGGGCACCATGCTGGCCGGGCAGAGCGTGGAGAGCCTGGCCGCGTCACTGGAGCACGCGGACCTGTTGTACCTGGGCCTCAACTGCGCCACGGGTCCGGACTTCATGACGGACCACCTGCGCTCGCTCGCGTCGATGAGCGCGTTCCCCGTGTCGTGTGTGCCCAACGCGGGCCTGCCGGATGAGAATGGCCACTACCTGGAGACGCCGGAGATGCTGGCGCGCTCGGTGCGGCGCTTCTGTGAGCAGGGCTGGCTCAACGTGGTGGGCGGCTGTTGTGGCACGCACGCGGGGCACATCACGGCGCTGGCGAAGGCCGTGGAGGGCCTGAAGCCGCGCGAGGGCGCGCCCCGTCCCCGGGCCTCGCTGTCCGGCGTGGACTACCTGGAGGTGACGGACGAGCTGCGCCCCCTCATCGTGGGCGAGCGCACCAACGTCATCGGCAGCAAGAAGTTCAAGGAGCTCATCGTCGCCGGCCAGTTCGACGACGCGTCGGAGATTGCGCGCGCGCAGGTGAAGCGGGGCGCGCAGGTCATCGACATCTGCCTGGCCAACCCGGACCGGGACGAACTGGAGGACATGCGCAGCTTCCTGGAGGTGGTCGCCAAGAAGGTGCGCGTGCCCTTGATGATTGACTCCACCGACGAGCGCGTCATCGAGATGGCGCTCACGTACTGCCAGGGCAAGGCCATCATCAACTCGGTCAACCTGGAGGACGGCGAGGAGCGCTTCGAGAAGGTGGTGCCGCTGGCGCGCCGCTTCGGCGCCGCCCTGGTGGTGGGCTGCATCGACGAGGTGGGCATGGCCGTCACGCGCCAGCGCAAGCTGGAGGTGGCGGAGCGCTCCTATGAGCTGCTGACGACGAAGTACGGCATGAAGCCGGAGGACCTGTACTTCGACCCGCTGGTCTTCCCCTGCGCCTCCGGCGACGCGCAGTACACCGGCAGCGGCGTGGAGACCATTGAAGGCGTGCGCCTCATCAAGCAGCGCTTCCCGCGCTGCAAGACGGTGCTGGGCATCTCCAACGTGTCCTTCGGCCTGCCCACCGCGGGCCGCGAGGTGCTCAACTCCGTCTTCCTGTACCACAACGTCCAGGCGGGCCTGGACATGGCGCTGGTCAACTCGGAGAAGCTGGAGCGCTACCCGTCGCTCCCCGAGGAGGAGCGCAAGCTGTCCGAGGACCTGCTCTACAACCGGGGCACGGACCCGGTGACGCCCTTCGCCGCGGCCTTCCGTGAGCGCAAGGCCGCGCGCGTCCAGGTGAGCACGCTACCCCTGGAGGAGCGCCTCCAGCGCTACATCATCGAGGGCACGCGGGACGGCCTCACCGCGGACCTGGAAGCGGCCATGCAGAAGTACTCGCCGTTGGAAATCATCAACGGCCCGCTGATGAAGGGCATGGACGAGGTAGGCCGCCTCTTCGGCGCCAACGAGCTGATTGTCGCCGAGGTGCTCCAGAGCGCCGAGTCCATGAAGGCGGCGGTGGGCTTCCTGGAGCCGCACATGAGCAAGGCCCAGGCGGCCATGCGCGGCAAGGTGGTGCTCGCCACGGTGAAGGGCGACGTGCACGACATCGGGAAGAACCTGGTGGAAATCATCCTGGCCAACAACGGCTTCCACGTCGTGAATCTGGGCATCAAGGTGCCGCCCGAGCAGTTGGTGCAGGCCGTGCGCGAGCACCAGCCGGACATCCTGGGCCTGTCGGGCCTGCTGGTGAAGAGCGCGCACCAGATGGTGGCCACCGCGGAGGACCTGAAGCGGGCGGGCGTGGACGTGCCGATTCTGGTGGGCGGCGCCGCGCTCAGCCGCAACTTCGTGGACCGCAACATCGCCCCTGCCTACGGCGCGGGCACCGTGGCCTACGCGCAGGACGCGATGAACGGCCTGGAGCTGGCCAAGCAGATTGTGGACCCGTCCTCGCACGAGAGGCTGCGCGGCGACCTGGCCGTGCGCCGGGAGAAGCTGGCGCGCGAGGTGAAGGAGCGGCCGGCCCCGGCGGCGGTGGTGGCGCGCGGGCGCAGCGCCGAGGTGAAGGTGCTGGACACCGTTCCGTCCGCGCCGGACTTCGAGCGGCACGTGCTGTCCAACACGCCGCTGGACCACATCTGGAAGTTCATCAACCCGGTGATGCTGTACGGGCGGCACCTGGGCCTGCGCTCCTCGTCGCGCGTGCTGGGCACGCCGGCCGAGGCGGAGCTGGCGAAGACGGAGGAGGGCCGCAAGGCGCTGGCGCTGAAGGAGGCCGTGGAGGAGCTGAAGGGCTTCCTGCGCGGCGGCGTCATGCAGGCGCGCGCCGTGTTCCAGTTCTACAAGGCCGGCAGTGACGGCAACCGGGTGGTGCTCTTCGACGGCGCGTCCGGCAAGGAGGCCGCGTCCTTCGACTTCCCGCGCCAGGACCGCGAAGGCGGCCTGTGCCTCGCCGACTACCTGCGCCCGCTGGAGGGCGGCGCGCCCACGGACACCGTGGCCATGTTCGTCGTCACCGCGGGCGCTGGCATCCGCGAGCTGGCCGAGGAGCTGAAGGCCAAGGGCGAGTTCCTGAAGATGCACGCGGTGCAGGCCCTGGCGCTGGAGACGGCGGAGGGCTACGCGGAGCTGCTGCACACGCAGCTTCGCAGCATGTGGGGCACGCCGGACCGGCCGGACATGACGATGCTGGAGCGCTTCCGCGCGGAGTACGTGGGCAAGCGCTACTCCTTCGGCTACCCGGCCTGCCCCCGGCTGGAGGACCAGTCGAAGCTGTTCGCGGCGCTGCGGCCGGAGGACATCGGCGTGCAGCTCACGGACGGCTCCATGATGGAGCCAGAGGCCTCGGTGTCCGCCATCGTCTTCCACCATCCGCAGGCGTCGTACTTCTCCGTGACGTGAGGTGACGGCGTCGGTGCTTCAGAAGCGCGCGCCCAGGCTGAGGTCCGCGCTGAAGAGGTTTCCGACGTCCGCGCTGTTCGGGGCGAAGTCCCTCGCCACGAGCACGCGGTAGGTGGCGCGCAGGCCGGCGGTGACGCCGCTGTACCGGTACTCGAGCCCGGCGGCGACCGGCACCTCCGCGCCCCAGCCCTTCTCGAAGGCGGTGCCCACGTCCATGGGCGTGGGGTGGAAGTAGCTGACGCCCGCGCCCGCGCCGACGAAGGGCTTCCACTGCGAGAAGAGCGTGGGG
The DNA here is from genome assembly GCA_046520405.1 of Myxococcus sp. 1LA. GTDB lineage: Bacteria > Myxococcota > Myxococcia > Myxococcales > Myxococcaceae > Myxococcus. Next base: position 13,876 of record JBKGHI010000121.1, on the reverse strand, counting down.
CCCACCTTGGCCAGCAGGCCGCCGTTGTGCCGCCACAGCGTGCCGCGCCGGGGCTCCGCGTAGCCGTTGGCGGAGCCCTCGTAGCCCAGCTCCAGGCCCACGCCGGAGACGATGGGGACCTCCCCCAGCAGGGCCAGGAACGCGCCCACGCCCGTCTCCCTGCCCACGTTGCCGGACCACGTCGTCACGCCGCTGCGCACCGTCAGGCCGGCGGCCCCGAAGCCCGGGGCGGGCTGCGCCCTGACGCGGGGCGTCTCCGCCAGGGCCGGACTGGCGAGCAACGCCGCCGCCAGGGTGCCCGTCCCCCATCCACCTCGCCTGTTCATGACTGCCCCCTCCCGTGTCCGCCGGGGTGCTTCCCGGTTCTCGGGTGGAACGTTGTTGCCGGACAGGAAGGTCGGGAACCCGGCGCACCGGGGCTGGGCAGCCACACCGGAAGGGCGGGGAGGGGATAGAGTCCGCGCCATGAGCGCGCCGAACATCCGTCGAGCCGTCCAGTTGCTGCCTGCCTGCGCCACCACCGGAATCGGGAGCCTGCCGCACACGCAAGTGGAGCTGGGGCTCCAGGCCGCGCTGGCGCTGGACATTCCGTTCCTGCCTCAGCTCCCGGTGGGCAAGCCCTCGGAGTTGATGATTCCCGCGGCGCTGGAGGGGCTGCCGGGGCTGTCCTTCGACGAGGAAGGCCTGTGCACCGTGGACCTCGCGGCCTGGCAGGCGGGGCGCGCGGCCTTCGAGGCGCGGTTGGAGGCGGCGTTCCAGGCCGGCCAGTTCGAGGCCTTCGAGCCCTCCCCCGAGGCCTGCCGCGCGTGGCGGCCCTTCCTGTGGGAGGTGGAGACGCGGAAGCTGGCCTTCGCGAAGGCGCAGCTCGCGGGGCCTTTCACGGTGCGCTCGGTGGCGCGCACCACGGACGGCCGGCCCACGCTGGACGTGCCGGGCCTGGACGAGGCGATGTTCCGGCTGACGCTGGCGCGCTCGTTGGCCATGGTGAAGGCGCTGCGCCGCGCGGGGACCACGCCGCTGTTCTACCTGGACGAGCCCGGGCTCTACGCGTTCCAGCGGACGGATGTCCGGCACATGATTGCGATGCAGGAGCTGAAGCTGCTGGTGGTGGCCTTGCAGCGCGAAGGGGCGCTGGTGGGGCTGCACTGCTGCGGCAACACGGACTGGGGCGCGCTGCTGGATGTCCAGCCGGACCTGCTCTCCCTGGACGTGCGGCTGTCACTGGACGCGATGGTGGAGGCGGGCGACGCGTTGGCGCGCTTCCTGAGCGCGGGCGCGACGCTGAGCCTGGGCATCATCCCCACGGACCTGGCGTCCACGTACGAGGTGGGGGAGCTGGTGGACTCGGTGGAGGCCACGCTGAAGGCGGCGCTGCCTCGCGGCTTCACCTTCGCGCAGGTGGTGTCCACCGTGGTGCTGACGCCCGCGTGCGGGTTGGCGATGCGCTCGGTCATCGACGCGGAGCGCATCCTGGAGGAGCTGAAGGCGGCGCAGCGGCGCCTCCGGGGGGCGCTCTCCGCCGAGCGCCCAGCCGTCGACACCGTGAATCCCCACTGAAGCAGGGCTGCCCGGCGGGCACGGGCCACCGCGATGCTTAGCTTGTCGCGGAGGGACACGAGCCCATGTTGGAGCAGCGCATCGGGACATGGTTGGAGTTGCAGGACGCGCTTTTCGCCGGGTCCTGGAACGAGGCATTGGGCCGCCACCGGCCCACCTTCGCCTTTCGTGGCATGCCCCAGGTGTCCAACGACCTGTCCACGGCGCTCAACCGCCATGGGTTGTTCGTGCGCAAGGAGAAGGACCTGCTGAGGGCCTTCCGGAAGTACGCGCGGAGCTACAGCCCGCAGGCCGTGGAATCTGTCTGGGACTGGCTCGCCCTGGCCCAGCATCATGGGTTGCCCACGCGGATGCTGGACTGGACCTTCAGCCCCTATGTGGCGCTTCACTTCCTCACCGAGCACCCGGAGTGGTACGGCGAGGACGGCGTGGTGTGGTGCGTGGACTACCGCCAGACGAACCGCCACCTTCCCAAGCGGCTGAAGACGCTGCTCCGCCGAGAGGGCGCGGACGTCTTCACGGGGGAGATGCTGGCCACGACGGCGTCGGACCTCTCCACCTTCGACCGCCTCGCGAAGCACCCCTTCGTGCTCTTCCTGGAGCCGCCGTCGTTGGACGCCCGCATCGTGAATCAGTTCGCGCTCTTCTCGGTGATGAACGGGCCCGAGCTCTGCCTGGACAGCTTCCTCGAAGCCCAGGCGGATGGCGTGCGCAAGCTCGTCATTCCCGCCGCCCTCAAGTGGGAGGTGCGCGACAAGCTGGACCAGAGCAACATCACCGAGCGCGTCCTCTTCCCGGGCTTCGACGGGCTCAGCCGCTGGCTCCGGCGCTACTACGGCCCTCGTGCCGCCGCGCAGGCCGTCGCGAGCGCTCCCGCGGCGCGAAAGCGGAGTCGCACGCCGCGGCGGAGAGGCTGATGCGGTTGATGAAGAGTTGCCCCGCCTGCCCGTGCGCCAGCCCGGCGCCCGGACCGGGCTGCCTTGCCGCGCTTCAGGGCTCACCTGACTTTTGTGGGCGAAGCGAACCCCAGCCGAGGAGCGACAGATGCCGCGCAAGAACAACGAAGGCGCCCCCATGAACGAGGACGGGAAGCTGACCGACGAGGCCCGCAAGGCCATCTTCAGTCAGTCGGAGCGGGAGAGTGAGGCCAACCCTCCCGAGGAGGACCGCCAGCGCCAGTACAGTGGCGCCTCGGAGTCTGGCCGTCCCGACAGCCAGGGCAGCGACAAGCAGAGCTGACCACTCGGCCCTGGCGAGGACACCCGGCGGATGCTGACGGCGCCGTCACTCCGGGCGCGTCCGTCCTGATGGCTGCGACGGTGCGCCCGTCTGTCGATGACGGCTGCTTCACACCGACGGCACCTTACTGACGGCCGAGCCGCAGCTCCCGCTCGGCCTGGAACCAGTCCTGCTCGGAGCTGCCGTGCGTCCCTCCGCGCGCGAGGAAGATTTCGTAGGCCCGGCGGGCAATCTGCTCGTTGGTGGGACCGGGGCGCGGTTCCGGAGCCAGAGCCTTGGATTCGGCCGACGGAGCCGGCGGCTTTCCTGAAGACGGGCCGGTCTGCCTGTTGGCGGTGTGGCGTGCCATGCGCGGATTCCTCCGGTGAAAAGGGTCCGCGGAGATTGGGGCGCGTCGAGCCCGAACGAAACCGGCATGCGGGGGCCTGGGTTGTCAGTGCGACAGGAGGACTGCCTCTCTGTCGGGCGACGGACAGCCCTCTGCATGCGGGGTAGGCGTGGAGGCCCTCAGCCGCTTGGCAGGACGCCTGCGGCCAGCGCGGCGTCGAGCGCTCGCTGCATGGCGGTGCTCATGCCCAGGTCGGCGGCGTCGGCGGGTGTGCACCAGCGCAGCTCCTGGAAGGCAGGCGTGCTCGTGGGTCGGCGGACGCCGGAGACGCGCAGCAGGCGCAGCGTGAGGTCGCGGTGGGTGAGCTGCCGCTTCACGATGCCCAGGGGGCCTTCCAGCTTCACCTCCACGCCCAGCGCGGCGGCGAGCCGGGCGCGGGCCTCTGTGTCCGGTGCGTCGTCGGCGATTTCAGCGCCCGGCAGCTCCCACAGGCCCCCGAAGAGGCCGGCGTCCGCCCGGCGGGCGAAGAGCAGGGTGCCCGCATGCGGCCACACGGCGACGGCCAGCGTCAGCCTCTTGGGCGTGGCGCGCACCTTGGCGGGAGGCAGCTCGTCCACGCGGCCCTTGCGGAAGGCGACGCAGGCGGTGCGCACGGGGCACAGCAGGCACAGCGGGTTCTCCGGCCGGCACGTGGTGGCGCCGTGCTCCATCAGGGCCTGATTGAGGTCCCCGGGGCGCTTGCCCTTCACCAGCGTGGTAGCGAGCGCCCAGAGCGTGGCCTCGCGCTGGCGGTCTCCGGGAAGGCCTTCGACTTCGAAGATGCGAGCGAAGACGCGCGCGACGTTGCCGTCCACCAGCGGGGCTTCCTCGCCGAACGCGATGGAGGCCACCGCGCCAGCGGTGTAGCGGCCGAAGCCCGGCAGTTCGAGCAGCTCCGCGGCGGTGGACGGAAGGGTGCCACCGAAGCGCGCGACGACTTCCTGCGCGGCGCGGTGCAGGTTGCGGGCGCGGCTGTAGTAGCCCAGGCCCTGCCAGCCCGCGAGCACGTCATCCAGCGGCGCCGAGGCCAGCGCGCGCGCCGTGGGGAAGCGCTTCAGGAACCGCTCCCAGTAGGGAATCACCGTCGACACCTGGGTCTGCTGGAGCATGACCTCGCTCAGCCAGATGGCATACGGGTCCTTCGTCCGGCGCCAGGGCAGGTCGCGCTTGTTCCGGTCGTACCAGTCGAGCAGCGGCCCGCGCACGCTGGCCAGATGTTCGAGCGTGGGGGAGACGGTGGCCGCGAGCGGCGCGGAAGGAGGACGCCCGGCGCGAGGCTTCCGGGCTGGGGCTTCATCGGGCGATGCAGCGGCCGTGACGGCGGCGCGCGTCTTCGTGACGAGGCCCTCGGGCGGCACCTGCGCGGTGGCGGTGACGCGCTTTGCGCGGGGACTGCGGGAGGTCATGAACCCTTCTTCTTCATCTCAGCCGCCATGCGGCGGGCGACACGGTCGAACAGGGACGGCACCCACCGGTTGGCCACCACCATCACCCGGCCGGCAGCGTGAGCACGGTGTCGCGGTGCCCTCGACGGCTCGCGCGGACCATGGCGGCGGCGACCTCCTCCGCGGACATGGCCTTCAAGGGAATGGCGTCCTGCTTCCAGCCCTCCGCGTTGAGCCGATTCTCTCGGAAGTCGCTCTCCGTGAAGCCGGGCGACACGAGCAGCACCCGGATGCCCTCCTCGGCGAGCTCCGCGCGCAGCGACTCCGTCATCACATTCACCGCGGCCTTGGACGCGCAGTAGGCGCCGAGCAGTGGCAGGCCGCGGTGGCCCAGCACGGAGCTGACGTTGACCACCTGTGCGCCGCGCCGCTTGCGCAGCAGCGGCAGGGCCTCGCGCGTCATCCGCCACAAACCGAAGACGTTCAGCTCGAAGAGCTTCCGGAGCTGCTCCTCGCCCATGGCCTCCAGCGGCCCATAGCTTCCCTGGCCCGCGTTGTTGACGAGCACGTCCAGCCCACCAAAGGCGGCCTCCGTCTCGCGCACCAGCCGCGTCACGTCGTCGCCCACCGTGACGTCGCACCGCACCGGCAGTGCCCTCACGCCCAGTGACGCCACTTCACGGGCCGCGTCCTGGAGCTCGGGGAGCCGGCGCGCGGCCAGGACGACATCCGCGCCCGCCGCCGCGTAGGCCTTCGCCGCCGCCCTGCCAATGCCTCCGGAAGCCCCCGTGACGAGGACCACCCGGCCCTTGAAGGGTTGGGTCTTCATGTCGGCGCGCACCATACCTTCCCGGTTACCTCGGGGGACTGTCTTTCAGCGACCAGCGGGGGCCTGTTTCCTCGCCTGTTCCCCTTCTGGTGGAGCGGGCGAGCGCCTAGGATGCGCGCCTTCATGCCGCGCCCCCCTCTCACCAACGATTTCTCCTGGTCCAAGAGCCGCCACGAGAAGTTCTCCGAGTGCCTCCGCGCCTACTACCTCTACTACTACCGCTCCTGGGGCGGCTGGGAGGCGAGTGCGCCCAAGGACGTGCGCGAGCTCTACGTGCTCAAGAAGCTGGGCAACCGCTACACCTGGGCCGGCAGCGTGGTGCACGAGAGCATCAAGGACGTGCTGCTGGACTGGCGCGCGGGCCGCAAGGTGGAGCAGGCGGAGGTGGAGGAGCGCACGCGCAAGCTGATGCGGGACGACTTCCGGCACTCGCGCGCGAAGAACTACTGGTCGCAGAAGTACCGCAAGCAGTTCACCGGCCTGGTGGAGCACGAGTACGCCGAGCCCGTGCCCGACGAGGCCTGGAAGCAGAACTGGGAGACGGTGCGCTCGGCGCTGTCGTGGTTCTTCTCCTCGCGCTGGAAGGACCTGGCGCTCAGCCTCAAGCCCGAGCAATGGCTGGAGGTGGACGCGGGCTTCGACTTCGCCCACTTCACGCTGGACGGCCTCAAGGTCTTCGCGATTCCCGACTTCGCCTTCGTGGACGCGGACGGCACGCCGGTGGTGGTGGACTGGAAGACGGGCAAGTCGCGCGAGGGCTACGACGAGCAGGTGCTCGGCTACGCGCTGTACGTGGCCCAGCGCTACCGCTTCCCGGTGGAGAAGGTGCGCGCCTCGCTCGTGTACCTCAACGAGGGCAAGGAGCAGGACGTCACGGTGGACCCGGCGGCCATGGCCTCCTTCCGAAACCACTTCGAGCAGAGCGTGGCGAAGATGCGCGCGCTGCTGAAGGACCCGGCCACCAACACCCCGCTGGATGCGTCCGCGTTCCCTCCCACGGAGTCGCTGACGCCCTGCGCGCGGTGTGTCTTCCGCCGGCCCTGTGGCCGCGAGGGCGCCGCGGCCGAGGTGCTCCGGACGCAGCAGGTGGCCTGAGCGCCTAACGCGCCGACGCGAGCCGCCGCACCACCACGCCCGCCGCGTTCATCCCGAAGCAGGACGTGACGAAGGCCACGCTGCCGTCAATCTGCGTGCGGTGGTCGCAGGTGTGGAACTCGTTGTCCTGCGGGCACACGCACAGGAAGCCGTCGGTGGCGTCGTCGTACAGGAGCGTCACCGGCAGCCTCCGCGCCTCAATGGAGTACACGGCGGTGATGCCGGTGTGCTTGTCCGTCTCCACCGCGTACTTGCGCTTGAGCAGCTTGCGGATGTCCTTGGCGAAGGGGTCCATGTGCGTCTCGGACAGGTCCTCCACGCGGATGGCGGTGGGGTCCAGCCGGCCCGCGGCGCCCATGGAGCTGACCACCGGCACGCCCAGCGTCACGCAGCGGTGAAGCAGGTGCAGCTTCGCCTTCACGTTGTCGATGGCGTCCACCACGAAGTCGTACTGGCCCGGCTGGAGCATCTGCTCGGCCACTTCCGCGCGGTAGAACTCGCGCACCGCCTCCACCTTCGCCGCCGGGTTGATGTCCTGGCAGCGCTGCGCCATCAGCTCCGCCTTGGGCTTGCCCACGGCCTTCACCGTCGCGTGGAGCTGGCGGTTGGTGTTGGTGACGCACACGTCGTCATGGTCCACCAGCGTCAGGTGGCCAATGCCGCTGCGCACCAGGCCCTCGGCGGCGAAGCTGCCCACGCCGCCCAGGCCGAACACCACCACGCGCGCGTTGGCCAGCCGCTCCATCGCGGAGTCGCCCAGCAGGCGTCCAGTCCGGTCGAAGCGTCGGGAGAGCTTGAAGGGCCGGGCCAGCGAGGCCGGGGCGGCGGGCGGAGTCTCAGTCTCGGGGGCAGGGGCGGGGAGCGGCTGCGGATTCATGGCGGTCCTCTATAACGCGACCGCTCGCCTACCGCGAAGGCGCGGGGAAAGCTTCCCGGAAGAAGCGGCGGGCATTCTCGGTCGTCTGCCGGGCGACCTCCTCGACGGGCTCCCCCCGGACGCGGGCCATGCCCTCCAGGATGTGGGGGAGGTAGCCCGGCTCGGAGCGCGTCCCCCGGTGGGGCGTGGGGGCCTGGTCCGGGGCGTCCGTCTCCGCCATCAGCCGGTCCAGGGGGATGGCCCGGAGCGCGTCCAGGGGCTTGCGTGCCTCCGCCCAGGTGACGGGCCCGGCGAAGGAGAAGTGGCAACCCTTCTGGAGGTAGAAGCGCGCCAGCTCCACGCCGCCGCTGTAGCTGTGCATCAGCAGGCCGGCCTCCGGCAGGGGCTCCTCCTTCAAGAGGTCGATGAGGGCCGGGTGCAGCCGGTGGCAGTGCATCAACACGGGCAGGCCGTGCTTTCGCGCCAGCGCGAGGTGCCGCTTCAGCACCATCACCTGCCGCTCCAGCGGCGCCCCCGGGAGGCTGGGCCCGTCCAGGCCGCACTCGCCCACCGCCGCCGCGCCGCCCTTGGCGAGCAACGCGTCCAGGTGCTCGAGCACGGCGTCGTCCTCCTCGGGTGGCATGTCGGGGAGCAGCTGCGGGTGGATGCCCAGGCCCACCTGGAGGCGGGCATCCTGGCGGGACATTCCCAGCAGGGGCTCCCAGTCGTGCGGACCCACGCCGGGGATGACGATGCCGTGCAGCCCCGCGGCCCAGGCGCGTGAGAGGACGTCATCCCTGTCCGCGTCGAAGCGAGAGGCATCCAGGTGGCAGTGGGTGTCTATCATTGAGCAAGCAACTCCATGGGGCCGTTCAGTCAGCGACACGCATCGTGACTCCGCACCTCAGGGTAAGCACGGCTGGAAAGCCTGACGGTATACGCGCCCTCTGTTCTTCGGAGGGTCTCTATGACCATGCGTGTCGTTATCACCGCGCTGTGTGGCGCGGTGCTGGTGCTGTCGACGGGGTGTGGTGACGAGTGTGTCGATCAATTCGACTGCCGCCGCGAGAATGGGGAGGCGCCCGCGGGGCAGGAGTGGACGTGCCGCTCGGGCAACTGCGAGCTGCGTGACGTGGAGCAGCCGCCCGAGGAGGACGCGGGCACCGAAGAGGACGCGGGCACCGAGGAGGACGCCGGGACGGACGCGGGCACCGAGGAGGACGCCGGGACGGACGCGGGCACGGGTGAAGACGGCGGCACGGACGGTGGCGTCGTCATCGGCACGGCCGCCAAGGGCGAGGCCTGCACCACGTCCGCCGACTGCGCCGCGGGCCTGCGCTGTGAGGCCGAGGCCGAGGCCATGACGTGTCAGGCGCTGCACGTGGCCTTCACCGCGATGGACGACTCCGACGCCATGGCGGCGGTCGTCACGCGCTTCGACGAGCCGGAGCCCACGCGGCTGTCGGACGCCGCGGTGGACAGCCGCTATCCGCGCTGGAACCCGGCCGGCAACCAGATTGCCTTCGTCCGGGGGGCCACCGAGACGGGCACCTCGACGGGCAACCTGGCCGGTGAGCTGGTGGCGCGCGGCGTGCCGCTCGTGGAGGGCGAGCCCACCGTGCTGGCCAACGGCACCTCCGGCGGCACCGAGGGCTTCCTCTATCTGGAGTGGGAGCCGGGTGACTCCCTCCTGTACGTGCGCCGCATGGGCGACAGCATCTCCGGCATCTCCCGCGTCCCGCCCGAGGGCGGCACGGTGGAGCAGGCCACCACCTCCGGCACCTTCCCGGCCTGGCGCAACGGCAACACGTTCGCGTTCAGCACCGCCTCGGTGGGCCTGTCCACGGCGACCGTGGGTGGCGGCGCGCCCACGCCGCTGGCCGTCGCGGGCCCCACGGCGGAGCAGCCGCACTACAACCGCGTCAACGACCAGCTCCTGTTTCTCCGCCCGGATGAAACGCGGCCGGTGGGGCTGAACGCCGCGCTCTACATCGTCCCCGTGGGCGGCGCCGCCGTGCAGACGATTGCCGAGGCCACCACGACGGCGGTCGAGGAAGGCTCCGTGGACTCCTACATCGCCAACCCCACCTGGGCGCCGGACGGCAGCTGGGTGGCGTACGTGCGCGCCTACTTCTTCAACCCCACCACCGGTGAGCCGGTGCTCTGCGGCGGCGCGGCCTCCCCCTGCGCCGGGGACCCGGGCAACATCATCTTCCTGCGCCGCATCAACCCGGCGGACGGGACGCCGGTGGGCGACGAGGTCAGCTTCGCCGAGGGCGCCACGCTCCCGTCCTTCTCTCCGGATGCCCACCACGTGGCCTACATCCAGGGCGGGCAGCTCTACGTCCAGCAGATTGACCCGGCGGCGGGCACCAAGGTGGGCGACGCCATCGTCCACCCGGCGGGGGGCTACACCCTCCAGACGTCGCGTGGTGATGACCACCGCCCGCGCTGGCAGCCCCGGTAGTTCCCGGCCGCTGACGGCATGTCGTTCCGGGCCCGCGTCCTCTTGGGACGCGGGCCCTCGTCATTTCCGGCTTGCCGCGCGGTGTCTTGTCTTGGCGCGGGAGGCGGCATAGGGAGGGGCCCGCTGGCCCACCCCCGGGCCCATCCACCGGAGGACCTGCATGCGGCGCGTTCTTGTTCCTGGCTTCCTGCTCTTCACCGCCTGCGCCACCGTCCCGGCACAAAGCGTGAGTGCGGGCAGCGGAGGCACCGTGGCCGAGGAGCCACAGGCATTGGCCGCACCTGTGCGCCTGGAGACACGCTCCGGCACCTTCCTGGTGCACCCCAACAACGTGGAGGATTTCGGGAAGCTGCTCGCGGGAGAGCCCACGCGGCAGCACTACTCCGCCGGCATCCTGATGGCGGGAGACTGACGTCCACACGTCGGCGCGCGGAAGACGCACGCGCCACGCCGACACGGACGGGGTGCGAAGGGCTCAGCCCTCCACGACGATGCGGCGCCCCAGCGCCCGGGTCATCTGCGGCGAGGTGAGCTGGGCCAGGACGTCCACCAGCTCGCCGCCGGATGTATCGAAGGCCGCCGCGATGACCTCGCCCACCGTCAGGTGGACCTTGCCCGCCGCCGCCCGGGCCCGATGGGCCGTGCGCCGGAGCGCGGGCATCACCCGCCGGCCCTGCCTGGGAACCGCGCCATTGCTACGAGTCGACCGCTTCGCCATGGGTTCCTCCCACCGCACTGAGTTCCGCGGGTGAGTACACCGTGGGTCTGACATCATGCAGTTGGGGTGCCAGCCGGCTGGCTACCTGTCCGGTGGGGCGGTGCCCCTGGTTTCCCAGGCGGAAAGCGGGGTTAAGCAGACAGTCGGCTCGCGGGATTCACGGTGCTGCCCGGGTATGAATCGTTTCATCGAGCGGTTTCGTTCACTCTGAGCGCAATCTCGACGTTTCGTTCAACGGCCCGGCTTCGTCACATGGCTTACAATTCTTGGCACCTAGGTCCAAGGTGACCTCAATGTCAGAGTCGAGCCTTCCCGCCGAAGTCTGTCTTTCCAGGCGGAAAGCCAGAACATCCTGACAGGGATGTCGTGCCCTCGTGGGTGGCGCGGGCAGTGCGGTATACGCCGGGGGCCATGCCTCAGACTCTCTGTCCGAACTGCGGCCACAGCCCCATCCCTCGCGGCGCCAGCGCGTGCCCCCGGTGCGGTGAGCCGTTCGACCATCTCCAGTCCCACAAGAAGGTCGGCCGGATGCGGCTGGACCGGCCCATGGTGGAGGCGGACGACGACGCCACGGTGTTCGGCGGGGACCTGGTCACCAGCGCGGTGTCCGCCCATCCGGGCCCGGCGGCGGGCGTGTTGATGGCGAGCGGCGCGGCCTGGTTCCTCCGCGCCGCGGGCCTGCTGGGCCCGCTGGAGGACCCCTCCTGGACGTACGGACTGGTGTGCCTGGACGCGGTGCTCGCGCTGGTGCTGGTGCTCAACCGGGGGCCCGCGAAGGGGCTGGCGCAGGTGGGCCTGGTGGCGCAGTTGCTGGCCACGGGGTGGCTTGCGCGCGAGGCGCCCCTGGCTCCGGTCCACGTGGCCTACTTCGTCCTCGGGGTGCTCGCGCTGACCATGGTGGTGGGCGAGACGGGCCCCATGCGGCGCTACCTGGGGCTGGGCCTGGGGTTGGGCGCGGCGGTCGCCTCGGCGGGGCTGCTGGCGCTTCCCTCGGCGGGGCTGCCCGGCGGGGGCGTGCGCCAGTCGCTGGTGGGCAGTGAGCTGGGCTACCGGCTGGAGCTCCCCGCGGGGTGGACGCAGCAGACGCGCGAGCAGCTCGCGCCGCACCTGGTGCTGCCCGCGTCCACGCTGCACAGAGGCGGTGTGGGCTTCGGGGACGCGGCCCAGGGCCGCTACGGCCTGCTCTGGGTGGAGCGGCCCACGGGCAGGGCGGCCGCCGCGGGGTGCAAGGGCTTGCTCCAGGCGCTGGGAGGCACGTTGGGGGAGGCGCTGTCGCTGCCCGCGCCTCCGGCGTTGGGGAGCAAGGCCACGGTGCATCCGCTGCGCACGCCTGGAGGCGCGGAGGGCACGCTGGCGTGCGGGGTGCTGGCGGACGGGCGGCTCGTGGGGCTGGCGGTGGTGACCGCCCAGGCGAGTGGTGGAGCGGACGAGGGCGCCTTCACGACGGTGGGCGCGGGACTCGCGTTGCAGTAAGGGGCACGTCGCCATGAACGTCCAGGTCCTCTTTCACGACAGCTGCTTCGACGGCGCCGCCAGCGCGGCCGTGTTCTCCCGCTTCTACCGGGAGCGCATCCGCCCGGACGCGGCCTTCCGGTACCTCGGGCTGAGTCACTTGCCGGGCGCGGAGGGCATCGACCCGGCCGTATTCACGGGCGAGGAGAACGTCATCGTCGACTTCCGCTACAGCCAGGACGCGCGGCTCACGTGGTGGTTCGACCACCACGCCTCCGCCTTCCAGCAGCCGGGGGACGAGGCGCACTTCCGCGCGGACACCCGCGGGCGCAAGTTCCACGACGCGCACCGCAAGAGCTGCACGAAGTACCTGGCGGACGTGGCCGGGGAGCGCTTCGGCTGGGACGCGTCGCCCATGGCGGAGCTCATCCACTGGGCGGAAATCATCGACGGGGCCCAGTTCCCCTCGCCGCGGATGGCGGTGGCGCTGGAGGAGCCCGCGCTGCGCATCATGACGGTGCTGGAGGCCAACAAGGACCCGGCGCTCATCCCCGAGGTCATCCGCCGCATGCAGTCGGAGTCGCTGGCGGACATCGCCGTCTCGCCGCTCATCGCCACGCCGCTGGCGCCGCTGCTTGCGCGTCACCAGGCGAACATCGAGCTGGTGCGCGCCCGGGCCCGCTACGAGCGCGGCGTCGTCTTCTTCGACCTGGTGGACGAGGGCGTGGACAGCCTCAACAAGTTCATCGCGTACGCGCTCTACCCGGACGCGCGCTACACGCTGTGGGTGGGGAAGGGCGCCTCGCGGGCCAAGGTGTCCATTGGCTCCAACCCTTGGAAGCCGGAGCTGCGGCGGCATGACTTGTCCGCCATCGCCGGGCGCTACGGCGGCGGTGGGCACCCGGTGGTGTCCGCGGTGAGCTTCAAGGCGGACCAGTCCGACAAGGCCCGCGCCGCCTATGCGGAGATTCTGGCGGAGCTGTCCTCCGACGCGTGACGGCGCGGCGCGGACGTCAGCGGCGCTCGAAGAAGCGGAAGCCCGCCTGCCGCAGCAGCCGCACCACCGTCACCATGGGCAGGCCCTGCACGTTGGAGCGGTCGCCGTCGAGCCGCTCCAAGAGGGCCTGTCCGGCCTCTTCCACGCGGTAGCTGCCGCAGCAGCCCTCCCATTCGTTGAGGTCGAGGTAGCGCTCCAGCTCCTCCTCCGTCACCGCGTAGAAGGTCAGCCGGGCGGTCTCCACGGCTTCGTGCACCTGCCCGCCGGGGCCCACCAGGCAGACACCGGTGTGGATGGCGTGGGTGTGGCCCGTCAGCTTGCGCAGTTGCTCGCGCGCCGCGCTCCGGTCCACGGGCTTGGAGAGGACTTCATCGCCCACCTCGACGAGCTGGTCCGCGCCCAGCACCCATGCCTCCGGGTGTCGCTGGTGCACCGCGCGGGCCTTGCGTGACGCGAGCTCCCGCACCGCCTCCGTCACCGACAGCCGCGGGGACACCACCTCGTCCACGCCGGGGGACTCGGCGCGGTAGGCCAGCCCCAGGCCATTCATCAGGGCCCGCCGGGCGCTCGACGTGGAGGCCAGAATCAATTCGCTCATGGGGTGGGCAACCTAATGCAGTGCGGGGCGGGTGGGTGTCCGGTCATGTCAGCAAGCGAGCGTGCACGTCTCGGCTTCCCGCCCACGGGGTGATGCCGTACCCTGGCGGCCCATGTCGCGGCGCGGTCTGCTCGCCTTCTGCCTCCTCCTCACTGCCTGCAAGCGCGGCGCTCCGGCCTCCGAAGCTCCGGACGCGTCCAGTCCGGCCGTGAGCGCCCCCGCCACCGGGTCGCCCACCGCCAGTGTGCGCCCCGCGCCGCCCCCCTGTGGACGCCACCCACCGCGTGCAGCCGCTGGCCGTGTGCCGCGCGGACGG
>JBKGHI010000120.1:0-24268 GCA_046520405.1 Myxococcus sp. 1LA | reverse complement strand
AGGTTGCCGCGCGCTACCAACTCGCGGCGTGACCTAACCTATTCGGCGCTCTAGCGCCTGCAGTGCGTTCGAGCGGTCTTGGAAAGCCATGCCCGTCGCATTAACACCCAGGCCTTCTCGCCGCCCGAGCCCGCCTGCTCCCCTGCTTATGCGCGCCATCCACTTCATTCTGGTGTTCGCCACCACCCTGGCGACTGCTGCCGAACCGACGCACACCGTCCCACCGGCGTCGTACCTGCTACGGCCTGACCGCGTCTTCGACGGCGTCACGGCCAGGCCACACACAGGCTGGGTCGTCCTGGTGACCGGGGACCGCATCGCCGCCGCGGGCCCGGAGGCCCAGGTCAAGGTTCCCCAGGGCACCACGACGGTCGACCTGAAGGGCACCACGCTGCTGCCCGGGCTCATCGAGGGCCACTCGCACCTGCTGCTCCATCCGTACAACGAGGCCTCCTGGAACGACCAGGTGCTGAAGGAGTCGCTGGCGCTGCGGGTGGCGCGTGCCACGAACCACGCGCGCGCCACGCTGGCCGCGGGCTTCACCACCGCCAGGGACCTGGGCACCGAGGGCGCGGCCGACGCGGACGTCGGGCTCAAGCAGGCCATTGACCAGGGCATCATCCCCGGCCCGCGCCTGGTGGTGACCACGCGCGCCATCGTCGCCACCGGCAGCTATGCCCCCAAGGGGTTCGCCTCGGAGTGGCACGTGCCCCAGGGCGCGGAGGAGGCGGACGGCGTGGAGGCGCTGACGCGGGTGGTGCGCGCCCAGATTGGACGAGGCGCGGACTGGGTGAAGGTGTACGGCGACTACCGCTGGGCCCCAACCACGAGGGCCGCCCCACCTTCTCACTGGAGGAGATGAAGCGCATCGTCGACACGGCGCGCGACAGCGGCCGTCCGGTGGCCGTCCACGCCAGCACGCCGGAGGGCATCCGCCGGGCGGTGCTCGCGGGCGCGGCGAGCGTCGAGCACGGCGACGAGGGCACTCCGGAGGTGTTCCGCCTCATGGCCCAGCGCGGCGTCTACCTCTGCCCCACCCTGGCGGCCAGCAACGCGATGTTCGAGCAGCGCGGCTACAAGCGCGGCGTGGACCCGGAGCCCGCCTACCTCCAGCAGAAGCGCGCCACCTTCCGCGCGGCGCTCAACGCCGGAGTCCCCATGTGCGCGGGCGGTGACTCGGGCGTCTTCACGCACGGGGAGAACGCGCGCGAGTTGGAGCTGATGGTGGCCTACGGCATGACACCGGCCCAGGTGCTCCAGGCCGCGACGTCCGGCAACGCGGCGATGCTCCAGCGCGAGGACCGCATCGGCCAGGTGAAGGCTGGGCTGCTCGCGGACCTCGTGGCGGTGGAGGGCGACCCGACGAAGGACATCACCACGCTGCGCAAGGTGCGCTGGGTGATGAAGGGCGGCAGCGTCGCGGTGCCGCTTCGCCCATAGCGGCGTTCGGACAGAGCAAGCAAGGACGCGCGAACAACCACGCCACGGCTCATCGAGTCCACGAGTCCTGCCAGTTGGTCGTCTGGGACACACGCGGCGCCCACACGTGCTGAGCGCTCATCGACGCTATCGAATCGCGCGGCGCCATGAAGCGTGGCGCCCCGAGGGCCCGGGCGCACCTTGGGAGCTCGCTGTTCGGAAATGTCGGGAGATTTCGCAGCGCAAAACCCCCGACATTTCCGAACAGCGAGCTCTGGGACCAGCTCCGCCCCCCGGGTGCGAGGGGCCCCTCAGGAACTTCAGCCTATCGAGTCCAGGGACAGACCGGCAGCGACGACGCGGGTGAGAAGGAGGTGGAGTGGTCCTCAGGGGCACCGCCTGGACCGCACTGCCGGAAGCTTATCAGGTGGCGCCCAGCCCGTTCAGCATGAACCCCGCCACGGAGGTGATGGCATCCGCGCGCCCTGCCCTCACGCTGTGCCCCTCCCAGGGCGCGTCACCGGCAGGCGCCGACGCTACGGCTTCCACGCAGATGACAACGCCCCCTGCTCACCTGTCACTGGATCCATTCCAGGTAAAGGCACCTGGGCAATCCGCTGGACGGAGGCGTCGTGCGTCGCCTTGTCCGGGCGTTGCAAGTCGTAGTCGCCCGTCCCCGCCGGATAGCCGCCCACCACCAGGAAGTCATCGCTGGACTGCAGCCGGCGGTGGCCCGTGCCCGCGGGGAGCACCAGCACGTCGCCGGCCTGGACGCGGACCTCCTGGCCAGACTCGCCGCCCAGCTTCAGCCGCGCGGTGCCGGAGGCCACGCCCAGCACCTCATGCGCGTTGGAGTGGTAGTGGTGGAAGTCGTAGACGGTGTACCGCCAGCGCGACGGCCAGCCATTCGAAGCGAACAGCTTCTCCAGCGCGCTCGCCTTGTCCCCTTCCAGCTTCACGCCGCGGTACACGAGCGTGGGGAAGCGGCTGTTCGGCGTCATCCCGTCGTCCTTGAACAGCAACTGCTCGGGTGACGCCACCGGCTTCGTCCGCGCAGTGGACGGTGGGTGTGTCGTCTGTGTCGTCTGTGCCATGCCCTGAGCCCCCACCAGGAAGGTGGTGGCCAGGGCCCCGCGAAGCAACCAGCGAAGAGAACGCGCCATCGCCTCACTCCTGGGGAGCGGCCGAGGTGCGACCCGGCACCTGCCTGCCTCGGTGCCACACCGACTCGATGCGGGAGACATCGTCGATGTTCGTCGACGGGTCTCCACTCACCACAATCAGGTCCGCGCGCCGCCCTGCTTCGACGACGCCCCGGTCCTTCAGGCCCAGCAGCTCCGCCGCGTTCGCCGTGGCCGTCTGGATGGCCTCCAACGGCGTGAGGCCCGCCTCCGTGAGCAGCTTCAGCTCGCGGTGCTCCGCGAAGCCCGGGATGCGCACCGGTGTGGCGCCAGAGTCCGTGCCGAAGCCAATCCGGACGCCCGCGTCGTGGAGCGTCTTCACGTTCTTCAGGTTGTTGGCCAGCGCCTGCTTGTTCACCGGCGCCGTCTTCCCGTCCTCCAGCACGCTGGCTCGCCACTTCGGGTCATCCAGTTGGCGCGACAGGTCGGGCGACAGGGCGTTGCGGAAGAAGGGGTCGGCCATCCACGCGGGCCCCTCGGCGTAGATGTAGAACGACTCGTTGAGCCCCAGCGTGGGGATGTACCAGGTGCCCCGCGCCTTCATCGCCTCCACCAGCTCCGAGTCCACCTCCGTGTCGCGAACGCCGTGCGCCAGCACCTCAGCCCCCGCCGCGACCAGGCGCTTGGCGTCCTCCAGGTCATGGATGTGCGCGGCGACGCGCAGGCCCTGCTGGTGCGCCTCGTCAATCACCGCTGTGTAGACCTCTGGCGGCATCTTGTTCTTCACCGTCCCGCCGAAGTCGTCCACCCAGACCTTCACGAACTCCGGGTGGCGGGCCGCCGTCTCCCGCACGTCCTCGCGCGCCTCGTCGGGCGTCGCGGGGCGGTAGAGCTGATGCTCGACGACCTTCATCGGCGGCGCTCCCTCCGGCACGCCGATGCCCTGGTCCGCGCTGAAGATGGAGGCGCCGGGCAACGTGCCCTGCTCGACCTCCTTCTGCAGTTCGTAGACGAGCGGCGTGTTGAGGCCCAGCGACGTCACCGTCGTCACGCCGTAGGACTCCCACTGCGTGAGCTGCCGCGCGATGTTGTCGCGCTGGTAGTTCTGCCCACCCGACTCCGTGCCCCGCGTCATCCCCAGGTGGGAGTGGTTGGAGATGAGGCCGGGCAGCACCGTCCGTCCCGGCAACTCGAGGACCGTGGCCGAGGCGGGCACCTCCACCGCGTCCACCGGCCCCACCTGCTGGAGCATCGTGCCTCGGATGACGATGGCGGCATTCTCCAGCGGGGCGCCGCCACGCCCGTCGATGACCCGCACACCCCGCAGCACGGTCACCTTCTCTGAATCTTCACTGCGCAACCCTTGCTTGCCCTGGCAGGCCAGCAGGCCCGTCGTCAGGACACCGCCCAGCAGGAGCTGGACCCAGGCGCGGCGGAGTGGATGCTTCATGCGTGTCACCTCGGAAGCGGGGACGCGAGCCCTCACCCCGAAGGCCCGCACGTACACCGGCAACATGTTCGCGCCGGTGATGCCTCGCACCCTGAATTCGCGCTGTCCCATCCATTCCTGGGAATGGATGGGACAAGCCCTCCTTCCCACGACGGCCAGGGCCCCTACGAACGGGGGACGGGCTCCGCCTTCACCAGGGGGAAGAGCCGCTCCACGTCGGCCCGGTAGCACAGGTCCGTGCCCTGGGTGAGCAGGGCGGCCGTGCCACTGGCGATGCCCCAGCGCAGCGCGTCCTCGGTGGACTGACCGCGGGCGAGCGCGAGCGTCATCCCCGCGACAAAGCTGTCCCCCGCACCCACCGAGCTGTGTGTCTTCACCGGAGGCGGCGTGGCCCGGAACTGGGCGGTGCGCGTCGTCACCAGCGCGCCATCCGCGCCCATGGACACCGCCAGCACCTCGGCGCGCCCCTGCGCCACCAACTCGCGCGCCGCGGCCGCCTGGGTGGCGAGGTCCTCCGTCGCCACGCCGCTCAAGTCGCGCAGCTCGCGGCGGTTGGGCTTGGCCATGAACACGCCTCCTCCAGCGCGGCGCGCAGCGGGGGCCCGCTGGTGTCCACCACCGCGCGCACGCCCAGGCGCTTCGCCAGCCGGGCCACGCGGGCATAGAAGTCCTCCGGCACGCCAGGCGCCAGGCTGCCGCTGGCGACGATGAAGGCGGCGCCCACGGCCACGTCCTCCAGCGCGTCGAGGCAGCGCTGCCACTCGCGCTCGGACAGCGTGGGCCCCGGCAGGATGAAGCGGTACTCACGCGCCCCCGAGCCCTCCGCCACCGTGAAGCTCTCCCGCGTGGCGTCCTGCAACGCCACGGAGCGTCGCAGCAGGCCCTTCTCCTCCAGGAGCTCCTCCAGCAGGCTCCCCGTGGCGCCGCCCCGCGTGTAGACGGCGATGGATTCGCCGCCCAGCTCACGCACCACGCGCGCCACGTTGATGCCACCCCCGCCCGGGTCCCTGCGCACGGGGCCACAGCGCAGCTTGTGCTCCGGGGTGACTTCCGGCACGGACGTGGCCACGTCGATGGTCGGGTTGAGCGTCAGCGTGACGATGTGGGGCATCTCGAAGGGCCTCCTGCGGGCATGGGCGCGAAAGGGCCGAGCCTGCCCGACCCCGCCCGCCTCCGCCAGCCGTCCGAGCCCCGTGCCGCTCCGTCCCACGGGCAACACCCCGCCCGCCGCATGGGGGCCTGGGGGGTTGCCTTCCCAGGTAGGCTCGCGAAGATGCGCCCCCATGACACCGCTCCGTCGCCCCTCACGAGATGAGCTGGACGCAGCCACCGGCCGCACCATGCCGGACGTCATTTCGCCAGGGCTGCGCGTCCTCTTCTGCGGCATCAACCCCAGCCTGTACTCCGCGGTGGTGGGCTACCACTTCGCGCGCCCCGGCAACCGCTTCTGGCCCACGCTGCATGCCGCGGGCATCACCCCGCACACGTTCCAACCCACGGAGCAGGAAGCGCTGCTCGCGCTGGGCTACGGCATCACCAACGTGGTGGAGCGCGCCACCGCCACCGCCGACCTGCTCGCCCCCTCCGAGCTGGCCCAGGGCGCGAAGACGCTCGAGGCCAAGGTGGCGCGCTACCAGCCTCGCTACCTCGCGGTGCTG
Organism: Myxococcus sp. 1LA; assembly: GCA_046520405.1. GTDB lineage: Bacteria > Myxococcota > Myxococcia > Myxococcales > Myxococcaceae > Myxococcus. The sequence goes on along the minus strand of JBKGHI010000120.1, from coordinate 18,620 downwards.
GGCGTGAGCGCGTACCGCATCGCCTTCAGCCGCCCCAAGGCCGCGCTGGGCTCGCAGCCGGAGCGCCTGGGCGACACCCGCTTGTGGGTGCTGCCCAATCCCAGCGGGCTCAACGCGCACTACCAACTGGATGCGCTGGGCCGGCTCTTCGCCGAACTGCGACGCGCCGTGGAGCAGGGCTGACGACTCCCGGTGCGGATTCACAACGTCGCCCGCGCCGCGTCTTGACCCATGGGTGCGTCCGCATGCAACGCTTCCCTCCAGGTCCCCCCGACCTGCAACGCAACAGGCGCCCCCACCTGGAGCAGACCCCATGGCCTCGAAGGCTTTCACCGCAGTCATGAACGTCTCGAAGTTGTTGTTGGAGCACGGCTTCGAGCCCAAGACCGTCTCGGAGGCCCTGGGACAGGTGGGCGCCGCGCTCGACGTCGACCGCGTCTACATCTTCGAGAACGCCACCGGCCCCACGGGCGAGCTGCTGTGCAACCAGCGCTACGAATGGACCGCGGCCGCGGCCTCCGCGCAGTTGGACAACCCCGAGCTCCAGAACGTCTCCTACGCCGAGGTCCTCCCCTCCTGGGTGCCGCCCCTGTCGTCGGGCAAGGCCGTGCAGGGGCCGCCCCGGGACTTCCCGTCCCCCGCGCGGGAGCTGCTGGAGAGCCAGGACATCCGTTCCCTGCTGGTCTGCCCCATCACCGTGGGCGGCGAATGGTGGGGCTTCGTGGGCTTCGACGACTGCCGCACCGAGCGCCAGTGGCCGCCCATGGAGGTCTCCGTGCTCCAGGGGCTGTCCAACGCGCTGGCCGGCTCGCTCCGCCATGCGCGGCTGCGCAGCATGCTCTCCGGCGTCCAGTCGCAGCTGCGCAGCATCATCCAGCGCTGCGAGACGACGGCGTCCTGAGTCGCGCCGCCCCGCGAGGCTTCAGCGGAGGATGCCAGCCTCGCGGGCGAAGCCGGCCACCACGGGCGCCACGTGCTCGAAGGCCGCGGCGTTGCAGGCCAGCAGGCCGCGCCGGTTCTGGAGCTCCGCGCCGTCATACGCATACGGCGTCCCGCCCAGGTCCGTCAGGATGCCACCCGCCGCGCGCAGCACCGCTTCGGGCGCGCAGTTGTCCCAGCGGTAGCTCTTGTCGCTGACGTGCAGGTAGAGGTCACAGGCGGCCTCGGCCAGCAGGCCGCACTTGAGGCCCACCGAACCGCACTGCTGCTCGTGGGTGATGCCCAGCCGCCGCGCCACCGCGTCCGTCAGGCGCGAGCGGTGTGAGCGAGACACCACCAGCCGCAGCGCGGACGGCTTCACCGTGTCCGACACCCGCAGGGCCCGGCGGCCTCGCGCGTCCTCCACGAAGCCGCCCTGTCCCACCACGCCCCAGTACAGGCGGTCCCCCACCGGGCGGTACACGACGCCCAGCGTGGCCTTCCCCGCGATGGCCAACCCGATGTGGATGGCGAACTCGCCGTTGCGGTTGACGAACTCCTGGGTGCCGTCCATGGGGTCCACGAACCAGCAGCGCTCGAAGCGGCCCGCGCCGGCGGAGTTGTCGGACTCCTCGGCCACCACGCCGTCCGTCGGAAAGGCGTCGCGCAGGGCCGCCACGATGAAGGCGTTGGCGCGCTCGTCCGCCTCGGTGACGGGCCCCATGCCGCCTTCCTTGTCATGGACGGCGAAGGGGGTGGCGTAGACCTCCAGGAGGATGGCGCCGGCCTGGCGGGCGATGCGGCGGGCGGTGTCGAGTTCGGCGTCGAGCGTGTGCATGAGGAGGCAACAGTCTGCCCCCACGGACTCCTCCAGTCACGACGGAGGGGGCTCCGGTGGCAGGTCGACGACGAAAGTGGCGCCCTGGCCCGGCTGGCTCTCCACGCGGATGGTCCCACCGTGCGCCTCCACCAGCCGCCGGGTGATGAAGAGCCCGAGCCCCAGGCCTCCGTAGTTGCGGGACGCCGCCCGCTCGAAGCGCTCGAAGATGCGCGACTGCGCCTCCAGCGGAATCCCCACGCCGTGGTCCTGGATGCGGATGCGGGCCCCCTCCCCGACTTGCGACACCTCCATCCGGATGGGCTCGCCCGCGCCGTACTTCATCGCGTTCGTCAGCAGGTTGATCATCACCTGCTCCATCCGGAGCCGGTCCCACCGGCCGATGACGGGAATGGGCGCCACCAGCTCGAAGGCGCAACCCGCACGAATCATCTGCCCGCGCAGGTGCCCCGTGACGTCGCGGGCCACCGCCGCCAGGTCCATCGCCTCGCGCCGCAGGTCCACCCGGCGCTCGTTGACGCGGGACACGTCCAGCAGGTGGTCCACCAGGTGCGACAGCCGCCGGAGCTGGTCCCCGAAGACGTCCAGCAAGGCGGCCACCTTCTCCACCGGGACCTGGCCGGACTCCTGCCGCGCCAGGGTGCGCCCCAGTTGCTGCGCGCGCAGCTTCATGGAGGTGACGGGGGTCTTCAGCTCGTGGGAGGCAATCGACAGGAACTCGTCGCGGGAGCGGATGGACTCCTGGGCCTTGCGGTAGAGCTGGGCGTTCTCGATGGCGAAGGCGGCGCGCTGTCCCAGCTCCACGGCCAGGGAACGCTCCTGCGGGCCATAGGCGAGCCCCGGCTGCGCGGAGACGACGGACAGCACCCCCAGGATGGGGCCACGCGCCCGCAGGGGGACGTTGAGCGAGGCCCGGGCCTCCAGCGCCCGCACCGCGCTCCACTTTTCGTCCTTCAAGCCCTCCGGGTCCAACAGGCCCGAGGCCCGCCGAGACGACGCCACCTGCCCCGTCTCCAGCACCACATAGGGCCCCTGCCGCGCGTCACGAACGGGGGGATGGGCCTGGAGGAACTCGCGCACCCGGTGGCCGGGCTCCGAAGCGCTCGCGGCCACCGCCACGGGCCGGAGCACCGACTCCTTGTCCAGCACGGAGACGACGCACAGCTCGCCCAGCGTGGGGACCGACAGCTCCGCCACGCGTTGGAGGGTGGTCTCCGAGTCGAGCGATGTCACCAAGGCCTGACTGGCCTCCGCCAGGAAGCGCTGTCCCAGCTCCATCTGCTTGAGGTCGGTGACGTCGGTGGAGATGCCGCACAGCGCGTACGTCGTGCCCGACGCGTCGATGAGCGGGAACTTCTGCGTGAGGTGGGTGTGGACGCCGTCATCCAGGGGGATGCGCTCCTCGCGTTGGATGAGCGCCCCCGTGGCGAAGACGGCCCGGCTCGTCTCGCGGAAGCGCTCCGCCAGCGCGCCGGAGAAGACATCCGCGGTGGACTTGCCGAGGACCTCCTGGAGCGAATGGTGGAAGAGCCGCTCCCATTCGCGATTCACGAAGATGTAGCGCTCCTGCCGGTCGAGGATGAAGAAGACGGCGTTGGCGTTGTCCAGGATGGCGCGCAGCCGCTTCTCGCTCTCCGCGAGCGCGTCCTCCGCGCGCTTGCGCTCCGTCACGTCGGTCAGCACCGCCAGCGAGCGAAGCATCCGGCCCGACGCGTCCCGCTCCGAGATGGCGGAGAGCAGCACGTCCAGCACCTGTCCGTCCTTCTTCACGATTTGATACGGCACGTCCTTGCACACGCCCGTCTTGAAGAACTTCGGCAGGACGACCTCTTTGGCGTAGCGCCGGGACTCGGGCGTGAAGAAGTCCACGGAGCGGCGGCCCAGGACCTCCTCGCGTGAATAGCCCAGGGTGCTCAGCCAGAACTCGCTGACGCTGATGAGCCGGCCCTGCGGGTCGATGGAGTGCATCATCGCGGGCGTGTTCTTGTAGAGGCTGCGGAACTTCTCCTCCTCCGCGCGGAGCGCCGCCTCCGTCTGCTTGATGGCGGTGATGTCCCGGAACACGGACACCGCGCCATACACCTCGCCCTCCGGGTCCGTGAGCACGCGGGCGCCCACCAGCAGCCAGAGCCCGTTGGGGTGGCGCTCGTTGCGCACGAAGACCTCCGCCTGGTCCACCGCCTCCCCACGGAACAGGGCGCGGCTGAGTGGCAGCCGCTCGACGGGATAGGGCGTGACGGTGTCCGGCAGGTAGGTTCCGAAGAAGCGCGGCCACTGGGACACCGGCAGGGCCGCCGGTGGCAGGGTGCCGAAAATCTGCTGGGCCATGGGGTTGAGGAGGACGAAGCGGCCGTGACGGTCCACCACCGACACGCCGTCCCCCATGCTGAGGAACACCGCCTCCAGGATGCCCAGTGGACTGCCGCCCTCTTCATCCGCCCGCATGCGCCCTTCGAACCGCGGCCCTCCCTCCCTGGCGAGCGGCGCGGACATCCAGGTGATGTCTTCCAGGTGGTCCATGGGAGGGGCGCATCCAGCGCAGGGAGGCAACGAGGCGCCCTCCCCGTTGGCGTGCCTCCCGTCCACCAACGGCTCCTGGACGCCCTTCCTCCTCAACAATGTTGTCTCGTGGCCACGCCGCCAAGCCGTGCATTCCGACGAGGCCATCGCTCGGTGAGAAAGCCCGTTATAGGAAGGGGCCCTTCTTCCGCTCCGGAGCCGCCATGCCCGTCACCCTCCGTCCCGCCAAGCCCTCGGATGAACCCGCACTGGGACGCATGGGGGCCGCGCTCGCCCGGCAGCACCACACCTTCGACCCCGCGCGCTTCATGCTCCCGGAGGACGTGGAGTCGGGCTACCGCTGGTGGCTGGGGCGCGAGGCGAAGAAGTCCGACGCCGTCGTCCTGGTCGCGGAGCTGGACGGAGAGGTGGTGGGCTACGCCTACGGCCGCGTGGAAGGCGTGGACTGGAATGCCCTGCTGGACCGCAGCGGCGGCTTCCATGACATCTGGGTGGAGGAGAAGGCCCGAGGCGCGGGCGTGGGCGCGCTGCTCGCGGAGGAGATGATGAAGCGCCTGACAGCCCTGGGCGTGCCGCGCGTCGTCCTCCACACCGCCGCGAAGAATCAGAACGCGCAGCGGATGTTCGCGAAGCTGGGCTGGCGCCCCACCATGGTGGAGATGACGCGCGAGGCGCCTCCGGCGAAGGGCTGAGCGGCCCCAGTGGCGGGCCCCCTGCGTCAAATCAGGTGCAATCGCCCGCCCACCTGGACGTACCGTACGGCATGACGGGGAGGAACGAATGAATTGGCTGCGCGGGCGCCTCACGGGCGTGCTGATGGCAATGGTGTTGGTGGCGCCGCTGGCGGAGGCCGCGAACGTGAAGCAGGAGGTGGACCGGTACATCAGCGGGTTCCACCAGAAGGGCATGTTCAACGGCACGGTGCTCGTGGCCAACGAGCGCGGCATCCTGCTGAAGAAGGGCTACGGCTCGGCGAACCTCGAGTGGAAGGTGCCCAACGCGCCGGACACGAAGTTCCGCATCGGCTCCATCACCAAGTCCTTCACCGCCACGGTCATCCTGCAGTTGGCCGCCGAGGGGAAGCTCCAACTGGACGACCCCATCACCAGGCACCTGCCGGACTACCGCAAGGACACCGGTGACCGCGTCACCATCACCCACCTGCTGAACCACACCTCCGGCATCTCGTCCTACACGTCGAAGCCCGACATCATGAAGGACATTGGCAGCATCGACAGCGTCGCGGCGTTCGTGAAGAAGGCGTGCAGCGGCGACCTGGAGTTCGAGCCGGGGACGAAGTACGCGTACAACAACTCCGGCTACTACCTGCTCGGCGCCATCATCGAGCAGCTCACGGGGCAGACGTACGCGGAGGCCGTGCAGGCGCGCATCCTGGGCCCGCTGGGAATGAAGGACACCGGCTACGACGTGAGCGCCACCATCCTTCCCAAGCGCGCCAGCGGCTACGCCCAGACTCCGGGCGGCATCGTCAACGCGGCCTACCTCAACATGGAGCTCCCCTACGCCGCCGGCTCGCTGTACTCCACGGTGGAGGACCTCTACCGCTGGGACCGGGCCTTCTACGGCGACACGCTGATGCCCGCGGCGCTCAAGCAGAAGATGCTCACCCCCGGCCTGGAGCACTACGGCTTCGGCTGGGTCATTGCGCCCATGCAGTTGCATGACGGCAAGACGAAGCTTCCGGGCATCTTCCACAGCGGCGGCATCAACGGCTTCGCCTCCCTCCTGGTCCGCGTGCCCGAGCGCAAGGAGGTCGTCATCCTCCTCGACAACGTGGCCCACGGCGGCCTCCAGGAGATTGCCGGGGGCGTGCTGAGCATCCTCCACGGCATCACGCCCCGGCCGGCCCGGATGCCCATTGCCGCCGTCATGATGGAGTCGCTCGGCAAGGGCTCCGTCGCCGACGCCATCGCCCACTACCGCACGCTGAAGAAGACGAAGGAAGCCCAGTACGACTTCAGCGAGCGCCACCTGAACACGGTGGGCTACCAGTTGCTGCGGACCGGCCGTACGGCGGATGCCATTGAAGTGTTCAAGCTCAACGTGGAGATGTTCCCCGAAGGGGCCAACTGCCACGACAGCCTCGGCGAGGCCTACGCGGCGCACGGCGACAAGGCGCAGGCCATCGCCAGCTACCGCAAGTCCCTGGAGCTGGACCCCAAGAACCAGAACGCGGAGGAGATGCTCAAGAAGCTCGAGCAGCCCGCCGCCACGCGCTAGGCCACGCGCCGGGTGCCGCCAGCAGGAGGCGGCACCCGGAAGGCACGCCAGGGACTACTTCCCCTTGGCCTGCTCCTTGGTCCACGAGTCCTTCAGCGTCACCGTGCGGTTGAAGACGGGCTTGCCCGGCTTCGAGTCCTTCGGGTCCACGTAGAAGTACCCGGTGCGCTCGAACTGGAAACGCGACTCCGCGGCGGCGTCCGCCAGCATCGGCTCCACGCGGGCGTCCCTCAGCGTCTGCAGGCTGGCCGGGTTCAGGAACGTGGTGAAGTCCTGGGACTCGTCCGCGTCCGGCGCCTCCACGGAGAAGAGCCGGTCATAGAGGCGAACCTCCGCGACGGGCGCGTTGCCCGGCACCCAGTGCAGCGTGCCCTTCACCTTGCGGCCGTCCGGCGCGTTGCCGCCGCGCGTGGCCGCGTCGTACGAGCAGCGCAGCTCCACCACGTTGCCCGCGGCGTCCTTGATGACCTGCTCGCACTTGATGAAGTACGCCGAGCGCAGCCGCACCTCCTTGCCGGGCGCCAGCCGGAAGAACCCCTTCGGCGGGTCCTCCATGAAGTCGTCCGCCTCGATGTACAGCTCGCGCATGAAGGGCACCTGGCGCGTCCCCATCTCCGGCTTCTGCGGGTGGTTCTGCACCTCCAGCAGCTCCGTCTGCCCCTCCGGGTAGTTCTCCAGCACCACCTTCAGCGGGCGCATCACCGCCATGGCGCGCGGGGCCGACGCGTTGAGGTCCTCGCGGATGCACAGCTCCAGGAGGCTCATGTCGATGAGCTGCTGCGCCTTGCCCACGCCCACGCGCGTGGCGAAGTCCCGGATGGACGCCGGAGTGAAGCCGCGGCGGCGCAGGCCGGTAATCGTCATCATCCGGGGGTCATCCCACCCGGACACGAAGCCCTCCGTCACCAGCTTGAGCAGCTTGCGCTTGCTCATCACCGTGTAGTTGAGGTTCAGCCGGTTGAACTCGTACTGGTACGGCCGGTCCCCATTGATGAGGTTGCCGACAATCCAGTCGTACAGCACCCGCCGGTTCTCGAACTCCAGCGTGCAGACGGAGTGGGTGATGCCCTCAATCGCGTCCGACAGGCAGTGCGCGAAGTCGTAGAGCGGGTAGACGGGCCACGCGTCGCCGGTCCGGTGGTGGTGCGCGTGCCGGATGCGGTAGATGGGCGGGTCGCGCAGCACCGGGTTGGGCGACGTCATGTCAATCTTCGCCCGCAGGGTGTGCTGGCCGTCGGAGAACTCGCCCGCGCGCATGCGGTGGAACAGGTCCAGGTTCTCCTCCACGGAGCGCTCACGGTACGGGCTGTTGCGCCCTGGCGTGGTGAAGTCGCCGCGGTACTGGCGAATCTCCTCCGGGGACAGGCTGCACACGTACGCCTTGCCCTGCTTGATGAGCTGCACGGCGAAGTCGTAGAGCTTGGGGAAGTAGTCGGACGCGAAGAACTTCCGGTCCTCCCACTCGAAGCCCAGCCACTTCACGTCACGCTGGATGGACTCGACGTAGTCGGTGTCCTCGGTGACGGGGTTGGTGTCGTCGAAGCGCAGGTTGCACTTGCCTCCGTATTGCTGCGCCAGCCCGAAGTTGAGGCAGATGGACTTGGCGTGGCCGATGTGGAGGTAGCCATTGGGCTCGGGCGGAAAGCGGGTGTGCACGCGGCCCGCGTGCTTTCCCGTCCGCCGGTCTTCCTCGATGATTTCCTGGAGGAAGTTCAGGCCCTGCGTTTCGTTCGTCGTCGTCATGATGGGGGCGAATCCTCGTGAAGCAGCCGGGGGCCGGCAAGGGATTCCTACCTCAGCTGCCGGCCGACGGGGCCTCCGGGGCGAAGGTTTGCGCCCCGAGGCCGTGCAGGGGAACCCCGGAGGGGACCCATTTCATCCCCCCGTCCGGAAGCCAGGGGGCCAGGCCCCCCCTCCCTCTGTCAGAGGGACGCGAGCAGGGCTTCCCAGGCCTTCAGGGCGCGCTCCGCGGACAGCTCCTCGGCGCGGCGCCGGGACTTGACGGACAGGTCCGCCCGGTGCGCGTCGTCCTGGACGACTCGCGCCAGGGCGTCCGCCAGCGGCTGGGGCTGCTCCATGGGCACCAGGACGCCGTGCTTGCCGTGCTCCAGCACCTCGGCGGGCCGGAGGGGCAGTCGGTGCTGACGACGGGGCAGCCCAGGGCGAGCGCCTCCAGCAGCACCATGGGCAGGCCCTCGAAGCGCGAGGACAGGGCGAAGGCCGCCGCCCGCCGCATCAGCGCATGCGGGTTGGGCGCGAAGCCCGGCAGGAAGACGGAGTCCTCCACCCCCAGGGACTTCACCAGCGCCTTCAACTCCGCCTCCAGTGAACCCTCTCCCAGGATGAGCAGGTGCTGGTCCACCCCGGCCTGGCGCATCAACGCGTGACTCCGGATGAGCACGTCGAAGGCCTTCTGGTGCTCCAGCCGGCCCACGGCGATGACCACGGGCTTCTGGAAGATGGGCTCCGCCCAGGCCGGCAGCGGCTGCTCACCGGCGGCGCGCACCCGCTCCCCATCCACGAAGTTGGGGATGACGTGGAGCTGCTCGGGGCGCACCGGCACCAGGTCCTGGAAGGCCTTCGCCGAGTCGTGGCCACAGGCGACGACGCGGCTCATGCGCGGGTAGAGCCACCGCAGCCCCCAGAGCTGGCGCCGCGGCTGCTCCAGGTGGAAGGCGCCCCAGTCGAAGTGGATCATCCCCACCACGGGCTTGCGGAGCAGCCGCCCCGCTAGGCACGCCAGCAGCGCCGCCCGGCCCTCCTGTCCCGCGACGATGACGTCCACGTCGCGCGCCTCGCGCACCAGGCGCCAGAAGAAGCGCGGCAGCATGCCCCGCCGGTACTCGAAGACATCCGTGCCCCACACCACCTCGGTGCGCTGCGGAATCCGGTCGCTCTGGCTCTTCGGGTGGGGCCGGTGGTGGAAGAACATCTTCGTGTCGAACCGGCCGGGGTCCAGCCCCGTCAGCACGTTGCACACCGACCGCTCGATGCCGCCCGAGCCCAGGAACACCAGCGTGAACAACACGCGCTTCCGGACCGGTGCTGGAGGCGGTTCCCCCTGTGTCGTTACGAGCATCACCCGCACTCTCGCGCTTCGAGACACGTCGGCTCAGGCCCCACGGAGTGACAGGACTCCCCCCGGCTCCGGCCTGACCCACCCCGGTGTAACCAACTTGCATCCGCTCCGCCACTCCCCGCCTCAGCTAGGGTTCGCTTTAATCCAAGCCAATCCTAGATATCCGTGAAAACACGTACTCAAGTCGGCTGTTTCATCGCGCTGATGCCACTCTGCGGGGTGCTCGCCGCCGCGGGCTATTTCGGGCTGAACGGTCAGCGCATCGGTCAGGGCCTGCTGCATCCACGCCCCATCCCCGTGGCGCGCCCCGCGGCGGAGCCGGCGCTGTCACCGCTGGAGGACGTGCGCTTCACCACGCCTGACGGCGTGACGCTCAAGGGCTGGTACGTGCCTTCGCGCAACCGGGCCGCGGTGGTGCTGGTGCACGGCTTCGCGGACAACCGCGCGCAGCTCCTCTTCGAGGCGCGGACGCTGGCGGGCGCGGGCTACGGCGTGCTGCTGTTCGACCTGCGAGCGCACGGCGAGAGCGGCGGCGACACGGTGACGTGGGGCGACCGCGAGCGGCACGACGTGACGGCGGCGCTGGACTTCGTCGCGCGGCGCCCGGACGTGGACCCGCTGCGGCTGGGCCTCTTCGGCTTCTCCATGGGCGGCACCACGTCCCTGCTGGTGGCCAGCAAGGACGCGCGCGTGAAGGCGGTGGCCGCGGCCGGGGCCTACCCCGCGCTGGAGGCGGACGTGTACGCGGGCTACGGCCGCTGGGGAGCGCTGAGCGCGGAGCCGGTGCTGTGGACGCTGCGCCGCGCGGGCATCGACGTGGACGCGGTGCGCCCCATTGATGACATGTGCCGGCTGGGCGGCCGGCCGCTGCTGCTGGTCAACGGCGACGTGGACCCGGACGCGCCCGCCAGGCTGCAGGCCAGCCTCTTCCAGGCCGCCTGCGAGCCCAAGTCCCTCTGGGTCGTCCAGGGCGCGGGCCATGGCCAGTACGCGCGCGTGGCGCCGGAGGAATACGCGCGCCGGCTGCTCCAGCACTTCGGCGCGGCGCTCCAGGGCCGCCTCAGGCCTCCTCGGGCGGCGCCACCCAGTGAGGCGCCGCGTCCAGCGCGGGCCGCTCCTCCAGCAGCTCGTGCGGACGGAAGGCGCCCTTGTAGCGCAGCGACGCGCACGCCAGCACCCGGTAGCCCAGGTAGACGTGGGGGATGCCCCGCGCCTTCGCCAGCTCCACCTGGCACAGCACGTTGGCGGTGCCCAGGGACAGGTGCGCGTAGGCGGGGTCGTAGAAGAAGTACACCGCGCTCCACGCGCGCGGCGTCTCGTCGCAGATGCCCACGCCCACCAACCGGGGGCCGCCCTCCGCGCCGTCGTCGTACCACGCCACCTCGCGCGCGGACGGGTGCGGATAGGCGAACTGGAGCGAGTACTCGCGCGCGGTGATGGGTGACGGCGCCCATTCACGCGCCGCCTCCCGCTCCGCGTGCCACTGGCGGTACAGGGCCAGCCGCTCCTCATCCACGCGGGGCGGCCCCACCTCCACGCGCAGGTGCTCGCACGCGGCGCGCGCCCGGCGCTGGCTACGGTTGGGCCGGAAGCCCTCCACGGGGATGCGCAATGACACGCACGCATTGCACGCCACGCAGGCGGGCCGGAAGTACACCAGCCCGAAGCGGCGCCAGCCCCGGACCAGCAGGTGCTCGTACTCCTCCGGGGTGACGTCCTCCAGCACCAGGTTTTCGAGCGACGCCTGCCGGTCCGGCAGATAGCTGCAGGGCCGGGGCGGCTCGATTTCATGTGCCAGGAGGAACGCCATGCGTGCCTCTGTTCCTGTCGCGACCCGCGCCCGGCGTCAAGTCTGACCCGGTGCCCTGAAGCCTCCACTTCCAGGCGAGCCCCCCCTTCTCCGAGGGAAACGCGTCGCCCGCGACACGCACGCCTGCACGCGCGACGGGCTGGCATGACGTCTGCAAAACCAACGGGCAGCTTCGCGGACGCGAGGCAGGAGGATGACCATGGCCCGCAACCGCACACAGCCTTCGCTGTACCGCCTCTCGCACTGGAATTTCGGTCGTGCGGACAGGCAGGTCCGTGCGGCCACTGGCAGCCATGACTGGGTGGCCGTGAGCACCACACCTCCCTCGCGTCCGAGTGGGAATCGGCAGAATCCGGACATTCCTGTCCTACTCGCGGCGGTTCGTGCACAGGTCGAGCTGGACCCGGAAGAGGCGATTGGAGTGGATTTCGACCTCGAGTTCGCCAGCTACTGAAGTGACGGGGTGGCGCGCGGGCGGGCGGCTTCTCAGGCGTGGCCGCCAACGCGTATAAGTCCGCCATGTCCGTCATCGACGTCTCGGTGGTGATGCCCACCCACAAGCGGGAGAAGGAAGTGGTGGAGGCCATCCGGTCGGTCCTCCGCCAGGAAGGGGTGAATGTCGAGGTCCTCGTCCTGGACGACACCCCCGAGGGCACGGCGCGCGAGGCGGTGGAAGGGCTGAGGGACGAGCGGGTCCGCTACCTGGTGAATGACCCGCCGTCGAAGGGCCGCCCCGCGGTGGTGCGCAACCACGGCGCCACGCTGGCCCGGGGCCGCTACCTGCACTTCCTGGATGACGACGACATGCTCGCCGAGGGCGCGCTGCACGCCATGGTGAGCGCGCTGGACGCGCGGCCGGACGCGGGCGTGGCGGTGGGCTGGGTGGTGCCCTTCGGCGACGACGCGGACTGGCTCAAGGACAAGAGCGAGTACTTCGAGTGGGCCGCCCAGGTGGGCGCCAGCACCCCCAACAGCGCGTGGACGGTGGCCCACATCCTCTTCCGCGGCACGCTCTACGTGAACTCCGCGTGCATGGTGCGCCGCGAGCACTTCGCCCCGCTGGGCGGCTTCGACGCCAGCATCCCCGTCTACGAAGACGTGGACTTCTACCTGCGCGGCATCCGCGCGTTCGGCCACGTCTACGTCAACCGGCCCATCCTGCACTACCGCACGGGCCGCCCGTCGCTGATGCACAACCTGGGCAAGGACGGCACGCTGGTGGTTCAGTCCAACGAGATGATTCACGGCAAGTACCGCAAGACGAACGGCATGCTGGAGTACCGCATGATGCAGGCCGCCATGCGGCTGCTGCCCTTCGAAGTGGCCCGCCGTCTGCCGCTGCGCCTGCCCAACCAGGGCCGCGTGTCATGAGCCTCAAGAGCCGGCTGCTCGGAACGGCCAAGCGCCAGGTGAAGCAGACGCTGCGCCCGGTGCTCCAGCGCGCCATGGCGCCCGCGCGCAACCACATCCCCGCCTCGCACTGGGGCCTTCAGGACATGCCCGGCCAAGGCCTGAGCCTGGAGGGTGTCCCGCTGGCGCAACTGGTGGAGCGCTGGGGTTCGCCGCTGCACGTGGTGCACATGGCGGCGCTGCGCCGCAACGCGGAGCGCTTCCTCGCGGTGCCGCCGGGGCGCACGGGCGGCTGCGAAGTCTATTACTCGTACAAGACGAACCCGGTGCCGGGCGTGCTGTCCTTCCTGCACGGGCTGGGCGTGGGCGCGGAGGTCATCTCCGCCTACGAGATGTGGCTGGCGCTGAAGCTGGGCGTGCCCCCGGAGCGCATCGTCTACAACGGCCCGGTGAAGTCGGAGGCCTCGGTGCGCGAGGCCATCTCCCGCGGCATCCAGCTCCTGGCCGCCAACCACGCGGAGGAGATCGCCGTCTTCGCCCGGCTGGCCGCCGAGTTGGAGCGCCGCCCGCGCATCGCGGTGCGCGTGACGACGGCCAGCGGCTGGACGGGGCAGTTCGGCACGCCCATCGCCGGGGGCGCGCGCTGCGGGCCTACCAGCAGGCGCGCGCCTCGCGAAACCTGGACGTGGTGGGTCTGCACGCGCACCGCGGGGAGACCATCCGCACCGAGGGCGACCTCGCCGCCTTCGTGGAGTCGGTGCTCGACTTCACGGACACGCTGCACCAGGAGCTGGGGCTGGACCTGGAAGTGCTCGACCTGGGCGGCAGCCTCAACACGCCCACCGTCGAGCACATCGCCGAGCGCGACTGGCGCCTCAACCTCACCTTCTTCCGTGACGTGCCCGCGCCCGACCCGGCGGCGTCGCTGGCCATCGACCGCTACGTGGCGCTGGCGGTGGAGATGGTGGAGACGCACTACGCGCGGCGCGGCCGTCAGCGGCCCCGCATCTTCCTGGAGCCGGGCCGCGCCATGACGGGCGACACGCAGCTCCTGCTGGGCCGCGTGCACGCGCTCAAGGCGGGGGAAGACAGGACGTGGGCGGTGCTGGACGCCGGCATCAACCACGCCGAATGCGTGCGCAACGAGTACCACCAGCTCTTCCATGTGAACCGGCCGGACGCGCCGGCCGACAAGGTCTACACGGTGGTGGGCCCCATCTGCACGCCGGGCGACACGCTGTACCACGCGAAGCGGCTGCCGGACCTGCGCGTGGGGGACACGCTGGCCATCATGGACGCGGGCGCCTACTTCGTGCCCTTCGCCACGTCCTTCTCGTACCCCCAGCCGGCCATCATCGCGCTGGAGGACGGCAAGGAGCGGCTGCTGCGGCGCGCGGAGACGTTCGAGGACCTGGTGACGTTCGACGCGCCGGACGGCCGCGCCGCGCTCACCGGTTGAGCACCATCATCCGGATGAAGGCCCGGGGGTGGCGCGCGGAGCCGTAGAGAATCTGCGCCACCTCCACCGCGGTGGGCATCAGGTCATCCGAGTCGATGAGCGGGTCCACCGCCACGCCCCGGTGTGACTCCAGCCACTGCCGCCACTGGCGGGCCTCGTCGCCGGGCAGCGCGCCGGACAGCCGCTGGAGGTTGAGCAGCATCTCCAGCGCGATGCGGTTGCAGAACACCTCGCCGTTGCCACGCCAGTCGCGCGCGGCCCGCAGCTCGCGGCGCAGCGCGTCCCCGTCCCGCAGCGCGGCGTGGTAGGCCAACAGCGGCAGCGGCAGCCCCCGGGCGATGTCGAAGCCCATCTGCCCGTAGTAGCGCGGGTTGAAGTCGATGAGGAGGAAGTCGTCCTTCGTCTGGATGAACTCCACCTCGAAGACGCCGTGGTAGCCCAGGTGCTTGCACAGGCGCCGGAGGCCGGCGGCGAGGTCCTCGCGAACCGGCGCGGACTCGAAGCACACGCCCACGCCCAGCCGCCGCGGACGCTGGAGCACCTTCATGGCGCCGCGCACCTCGAACAGCTCGCCCGTCTCGTCCACGAAGCCGGAGAGGCTGTAGATGCCCTCCGCCGCCTCCGGGTGGAACTCCTGCACCATGGGGCGCGACACCGCGGGGTCGAAGCGCACCAGCATGGGCGCGTACCCGTCTCGCGAGAAGGCGCGGTACTCCTCCGCGAGCTGCTCGGGCGCCTGCACCGGCTGCCCCTTGCGGTGCGTGGAGTAGAGAATCTGCGTGGTGGGCTTGATGAGAACGGGGAAGCGCGCCTCACGCGCCACGGCGTCCAGGTCCGCCTCGGACTCGGGGAACCAGGTGCGCGGCAGCTTCAGGCCCACCGCCTGGCCCGCCTCGTGGAGCTTGCGCTTGTTGAGCAGGCCGTAGACGGCGTCGATGCCCGGATCGTAGAGGTGGAAGTACTCCGCCAGCGCCGCGCTGTGGAGCGACACCAGCCACGCCAGCTCGTCGCTCGTCGGGTAGAGCACGTGACGCATCGGCTCGCGGCGCCCCAGGTCGAGCAGCCATTCGACGAAGTCCTCGGCCTGGGACTCCGGCGGGCACTGCACGCGCCGGCCCACGAAGCGGGACCAGCTCGCCGGCCCCAGCTTGCCGGGATCCGCCACGGTGACGTCGATGCCATTGCGCCCGAAGCAACGCGCGGCAGCCAGCGTCCCGTAGAAGCCCGCAGAGAAGAGCAGCACGGACGGCCGGCCCTCCATTCGAACCCGAGGTGCCTGCTCCAACATGACGGTGTCGTTCTCCTGCTGCGGTGCCGTTCAAATCCTGGTCGCGCGCAGGATAACCGCACGCCCCCCCACTTGGCTTCCCTCGCTTGCACCCTCTTCGTCGCTGAGAATGACGGCGCCCGCTGTCGTCAAAAACAGACACCCTCCTTGGGCCTCCAAACAACGTAACCCTCGGACAGGAGCCACGGGTCGGTCTCCACTCCCTCCGTGCGTGCGGAGAGCCCCAGTGCGGCCTCGCGAAATGCATCGGGTGGGTGCGTATGGCCCGCGCTCCGCGCCTGCTGCCAGGCAGCGCTCCACGCGGCGAAGAAGTCATGGATGGGCTCCCCCGGGCGCACCCGACGGCGCAAGTCACGGGGCAGCCAGTCCCGGAAGAGCACGGGCGCGAAGCCGTTGCTGAAGTCGGTGTGGAACAGGAGCGCTTCGCGCAGCGGCATGTCGGCGTCCGCTCCCTCACGGCGCCGCAGCAGGTGCGCGGACAGCACCGCGCCCGTCGCGTCCGCGCTGCCCTCCACCAGCAGGCCGGACGGCAGCAGGTAGCGGGTCAGGGTGCGGTGGACCTCGGGGACGCGCTCGGGCGGGCCCTGGCGGAGCAGGTTCATGGCGCGCACCAGCCGGGCGGGCTCATCGGGACTCAAGGGAAGCGCGAAGCCGCCCTCGCGGAAGTGGGTGTGGGCATCCGCGTCCACCTGGGCCGCCCGCGCGCGCTCCGCGTCCAGCTCCACGCCCACCACGCCGAGCTCCGGGTTGAGCGCGCGGAAGGCCTGGGCGCTCTCCAGCGTCGTCCACGGGTGCTCGCCGAAGCCCACGTCCACGAAGACGGCCTGGGCCCAGGGGCCGTCACGGCGTTCGAGCAACGGGCGCTCGAAGCGGCACAGGTATGCGTCCAGCGCACGCAGGCGTCCGCGCGTCGTCCTTCCCCGCGTCTTCGTGTCCAGCGGTGGCATGGTGCGCTCTTGGGTGAGTCCAGCGTGGCCGTCAAGCCCACCCCGGCCCGTGTCCCCTGATTTTCGCCGGGCGAGGTGGACTCCTAAAGTGGGCATACCGTGGAAGCCCCTTCCGCCCTGCCCTGCCCCCGCTGTCAGTCCCCCCGCGCCGCCGGGCCGGAGTGCCCCCGCTGCGGCATCATCTACGCCAAGGCGGACGCCCGGGCCGCGCGGCAGCGCGAGGAATCGGCTCCGTTGGCGCCGGTGCCCCCCGAGGAACCACCGCTGAACGTCGACCCCGCGTGGCTGGCGACGCCCGACCTGCGCTCGGACGTGCTGCCACCGGAGACCCCCTCCTGGGACGTCGACGCGGAAGAAGCCGCGTTCGAGCACCGCCTGCGCACCTGGGCCGTCCCCGTGGCCCTGCTGGTGTCCTTCGTCGTGCACAGAGGGAACTTCGGTGCCTTCGCGGCCCGGCTCATCACCATGCCGTTCCATGAGCTGGGCCATGCGATGACGGCCTGGCTGTGCGGCCGCGTCGCGCTCCCCACGCTGTGGGTGACGGTCATCCGCGACCGATCCTCCCTCCTCGCGGTGCTGCTCGCGGCGGCGCTGGGCGTCTGGGCCTGGTGGGCGTGGAAGCGCCGCCTGTGGCTGTGGGTGGCGTGCGCGGCGACGCTGCTGTCCCTCCAGGCCGTGGGCACGCTGATGCTGCCCTCCCAGACGGTGTCCATGCTCATCACCTTCGGCGGGGATGGCGGGATGATGGTGCTGGGCGCGGTGATGATGCTGACCTTCTATGCCCCCGCGGGCAGCTACCTCCACAAGCAGGCCCTGCGCTGGGGCTTCCTGGGGCTGGGCGCGCTGTCGCTCGTGGACGGCGTCCTCACGTGGTGGGACGCCAAGAAGGACGCCGCCGAAATCCCCTTCGGCAGGATGGAGGGTGTGGGCCTCAGCGACGCCAGCAAGCTGGTGGAGGCCCACCGGTGGGGTGAGGACGAGCTGATTCACCGCTACCTGGTGGTCGCCACCCTCTGCCTCCTCGTCGTCGCCGGGGCGTATGTGGTGCACTTCGTCCGCGGCAGGGCCCGGCTGGCCGCCGCGACACGCTGAAGCCCCGCGCGGCGCACGTCACGCCGCGCCGCCGAAGGGCCAGAGGAAGCCGGCATGGCGCACCACCTCCGGCGTCCGCGTGCTCTTCCAGCGCAGGGACTCTCCCGGCCGCAGCACCAGCGGCTTGGGGCCGTCCTTCATCGTCCGCCGGACCTCGGCGAGCCGCTCCGGATAGGGGTCCGCGTCTGGGTTCTCATCCAAGTGGCTGGCGCCCGTCACGGGCTCACCGGGATAGCCCGCGTAGCGAGGCCCCATGCCCTCGCGCCAGTACCAGGGCGCGCCACCATCCGCGCAGGGCACCACGTAGCGCGCGCCGAGCAGGGCGCCGTAGCGCAGCGCCTCCTCCGGCCCGGCCATCAGCCGCTGCGGCGCCTTCAGCATGGCGCGGGGGACGTTGACCAGGAACGCCTCCAGCGTGGTGAAGCCGAAGAAGATGGGCGCCAGCCGGAAGCCCCGGACGCCGCAGAAGAGCACGTCCACCGGAGCCTCGCGTTGCACCCGCCGGCACACCGCCGCCATGTCGCCGCGCACGTCGTGCCCCGAGTCCGCGAAGAAGGCCGCGGAGAAGCCCGGCGCCCGCACCAGCCACGTGTTGCCCTCGTTGAAGAGGCCCGGGTACGGCCCTTCGCCATCCGTGGGTTGCTCGCCGTAGAACGGCAGCGCGCGCACGGTGACGTCCCCCACCTGCCGGGACTCGCCCCAGCGCAGCGGCTCCACCCGCGTGAAGCCGAGCTGCGCCAGCCGCAGGGCGCAGTCGGTGGAGAAGAGGCTCTCTTTCGCCACCGCCGGCACGAAGATGCGCGTGTCGCGAGGCAACTGGAGGAGCGACCCCAGGTGGAAGTGGTCCCCATGCGAGTGGGTGATGACCACCGCGTCCACGCGCCCCACGTCGCGAGGCTGCATCGGCGGATAGTCCGACGCGTCCGACGCGCCCTCTGGACGGAAGTACGGGTCCACCAGCACGCGCCCCTCGCGGCCAGCGACCAGCACCGTGTTGTGCCCCACGAAGAGCGCGCCGGGCGCGGGCACGTCCACGGGGGCCTCATGCCGCACCAACCAGCCCGCCTGCTCCAGGTCC
>JBKGHI010000011.1:0-73946 GCA_046520405.1 Myxococcus sp. 1LA | reverse complement strand
CGCGGGAGCGCGTGGGCGAGCTCCCACGCGCTTCCGGACCGGGCCGCGTGCGGCGCCTAGCCCGGGCCGCCGCTGGGCGTGGGCGTCTTCTTGGCGGCGCCCTGGCCGGAGGACGGCACGCTGCTGGGCTGACGGTCCATCTCCGCCGCCGGGTAGTCGCGCGCGGCGTCCAGGTAGGACTGGGGCTTGATGCGCCGGCGCATGCGCCACGTCAGGCCATCGGGCTGGATGAGCACGGGGTTGCCGTCAGCGCGTTGCTCCACCAGGTGCCCGTCACAGAAGCGCCACAGCTTGAGGCCGTCCACCTCCTGCCGCGCGTAGTACAAGTCTGTCTGGCCCATCTGCGGATTGGGAGGGCACCACGTGCGGCGAGCAGCCGCCTCCCGCTCGGGCTTCTCCGCCTGCCACTGCCGCTGGGCCTCCCTCAGCGCCACCGCCGCCAGGGCCTTGGGGCCCTCCTCGAACCGGGCGTCGACCTCAGTCAGCAGCTCGCGGCCCCGGCGGGCAATCTCCGGGAAGGCCCCGGTGTCGCGGAAGCCGCACTCCTTCAGCCGGTTGAGCGTGTAGCGGTGCACCTCCATGATGGGAGGGAGGGAGTCCGAGGCCTCCCGCAGCAGCGCCAACTGCCTGGCATGGCCCGGCGCGTCCAGATTGGAGAGCTCCTCCGTCTCCCGGAGGAAACGCGCCATCGTCCCATTCACCGTCGTCAGTTCGTCCGCGAGCCACCGCGGTTCCGAGGACGCGCAGGGGTCCGCCTTCGCCTTCTTGTAGTCCCGGTACTCCGCCCGGGACATGCCGAGCGAATAGTGCTCCACCGGAGGAGCGGGCCTGGTCGCGCACGCGCTCAGCGCCGTGCCCAGGCCCGCGAGCACGAGCCGCCGAATGTTTGCCGTCATCCGCCCATTCTGGCATGTCATTTGAGTTCAAACAAACGTGCGGAAGCCGACGTTTGAGGCGCGAGGCCCGGATTGCATGATGGAGGGGCCGCCCCTGTACGGCGTCGCGGAGGTTGCCTACAAGGCTGCCCAGGAGCCGAGCACCCGTTCCCAGAAGTGCGAGCCGGTACATGAAGCCCGCGGTCCTCATCATCATCGGGGTGCTCACGGCGTTGGGTGGGGCCCTCTACCTGTCCTCGCGGAGGTCCTCCGAGCGCGGGGTGGATGCACGCCCCAAGGCGCCGGCGCCCGTCTCCACGCGCGCGGTGCGGACGGAAATCACCTTCCTCTACAGCACGGAGAAGCAGGCCTGGGTGGAGGCAGCGGCGGCGGACTTCCAGAAGGCGCATCCGCACATCCGGGTGAACCTGGTGGGCCGGGGCTCGCTGGAGGCGGCGCAGGGCATCCTCGACGGCCGTGAGCGGCCCACGGTGTGGAGCCCCGCGGACAGCGCGGTGCTGCGGATGCTGGAGTCGGACTGGGCCACGGATGCCGCGCGCGCGCCGCTGTTCGCCGCGGAGGGCGAAGCGGCGCCGCGGCCCTTGGTGCAGACGCCGCTCGTGTTCGTGGCGTGGGAGGACCGGGCGGCGGTGCTCCAGCGCGCCAGTGGCGGCGGCTCGGTCTCCTGGAAGGTCATCCACGACGCGGTGGCCAGCGACCAGGGTTGGCCGGCGGTGGGCGGACAGCCGGAGTGGGGCTTCGTGAAGCTGGGCCACACGGACCCCACGCGCTCCAACTCCGGGCTCCAGGCGCTGCTGCTGGCGTCGCTGGAGTACTACGGCAAGCGGAGCGGGTTGACGGTGGCGGACCTGTTGGAGCCCGGCTTCCAGACATGGCTCAGCCAACTGGAGCGAGGCGCGGGACGCTTCGAGCAATCCACCGGCGCGCTGATGGCGGACATGGTCCGCTTCGGCCCGTCCCGCTACGACATCGCGGTGGTGTACGAGAACCTGGCCATCGCCGAGCTCTCCCAACCGCCGGGCAACTGGGGCGCGCTGAAGGTCCTCTATCCGACGCTCACGTCCTGGAGCGACCATCCGGCGGCGGTGCTGGAAGGGGACTGGGTGCTGCCTCGTCAGCGTGAAGCCGCGCTGGAGTGGCTCCGTTACCTGCGCAGCCCGCCGGTGCAGCAGCGCGCGCTGGCCTTCGGCTTCCGTCCAGCGGATGCGTCCGTGCCGCTGTCGGCTCCCGGGGAGAACAACCCCTTCCACCCGCTGGCCGTCCACGGCATCCAGGTGGAGGTGCCTCCCGGGGCGGAGGTGCCCGAGGGCGCGGTGGTCCGCAACCTCCTCACGCTGTGGTCGCGGCGGGTGGGCAACGCGCGCTCGCCGTAGCCCACCGCTGGGCCGCCGTCAGGCGCCGCGCGCGGCCAGGTCGATGAAGCCTCGAATCCAGATGAGATTCACCGCGTCGCACACGGCCTGCGGCGTCGCCGTCGTGGTCTCCAGCGCGGCCGTGTAGGGCACGCCCTGGCGCGAGTACCAGTCGGTGACGCTGCCGTCGTGGTACTCGATGAGGCCGTCCGCGTCGGTGAAGCTGTGGTCGTCCACCTTCTGGCTGCGCAGCACCGACAGGTGCTTCGTGCTGGCCTGCACCAGCGGGCGGTAGGCAGCCTTGTCTCCGAAGGTGTACGCGTACGTCGACGTCCCGCCAATGTAGTTGTCCTGGTGGATGTCGAGCGCGGCGGCCGGAGCGGCGTAGCGCGCCAGCTCGCCGCGGATGGCCCGCGTCTCCTTGGGGCCGCCGTCATACAGCGCCCAGCGCAGGATGGGGCGCGGGACGTTCAGCTCGCCCACCCATTCGCCGGGCGCCACCTCGTAGCGCATGAAGTCGTTGTTGGGCTTCTCGCCGCTGCGGTTGTAGCGGGTGCCATCCTCGAAGCCGGACGGGTTGATGCAGGGGTAGACGCGCAGGCCCACGCCGCGCTCCACCGCATAAGCCGCCACCTGCGCGAAGTGCTCCGCCAGCGTCAGCGGCCCCGCGGGCTCCTCTCCGTGGAAACCGGAGGTGATGACCAGCCAACGCTCTCCCGGAACGACGAGCCGGAAGAGGGGATAGTCCTTCTCCCCCTCCATGACGCGGCCGTATTCGGAGACGTCCGCGAGGTGGGCGTGGGCGCGGATCCGCTTTGCGTAGTCAGTGTAATTCACGCATCTAAACTAGCCGTGGCGCGCCGCCACGCCCACCCTTTCCCGCAAGCACACACCCCACCTGTCCTGTGCGCACCGGTGGCGTGTGGGCGTGTCAGGGGCTGACGTGCTCGCGGTACTGCTCGGCCAGTTCCTTGCGCTGCTGCGGCGTCAGCGTGCCGTGGACCTCCAGGGCCGCGTCTGTCGCCTTGTGAGCGAAGGCGCGCATGGCCTCGATGCGCGCGTCCACCAGGGCGTGGAGCTTCTGCCGGTCCGGTGTGTCCGAGGCGAGCTGCTGGAAGGCCTCCTCGCGCACCCCGCGGTTCTCCTGCATCAACTGCACGCCGTCGGAGAACAGGCGGTCCTTCACGGCGTGGATGGACTGGCGCTGCGCCTGGGTGGCGTCCAGGGTGTCCAGCTTGTCGTCCAGCTTCCACGTCACCAACTGCTTCACGCGCTCCGGGTCCTTGCCCCAGCGGGGGCCTCCCCGCATCGCGAAGCCGCTGAGCAGGGCGACGGCGAGCATCGCGGAACCGACCACGGCGAACCTCTTCATCATGGCTTTCTCCTGGGTGGAGCGCGGGATGGCTCCACGTGAAGTCGCCACCACCTGGGGCGACGGTGGCCAATGTGCCGGCCCTCCGTTGCAGGGACTTGTACGAGCCGTGAAGAAGTATGAAGCCGCCCGCACGCCCAGCGGGCTTCCAGCGGTTTGTCCAGGGCTTCCGCTCGTGGCGGAACGCGGTTCCAAGGCCGATTTTCCGGCCCCGCGCGTGCCGGCCACGAAGCCACAGCATCAGAGTGGCGCACATGGTACCAGGGCCCTACTGTTCGGCGGCAGCACCCCGGCCTCCAGGAGCGGAACGCGCTTATGTCCTTTACCCACCTCCACCTGCACACCCTCTACTCGCTCCTCGATGGGGCGATCCGGATGAAGGACCTCATCAAGACGGTGAAGGAGAAGGGGATGAGCAGCGTTGCCGTGACGGACCACGGCAACATGTTCGGCGCCATCGACTTCTACAAGAAGGCGAAGGACGCCGGCATCAAGCCGATTCTCGGCATGGAGGCCTACGTCGCCGGCCCGAAGGGGCGCGAGGACCGCTCGGAGAAGGTCTCCCACCACCTCATCCTGGTGGCGAAGAACGCGGAGGGCTACGCCAACCTGCGCTACCTCTCCTCCACGGCGTACATGCACGGGTTCTACTACCACCCGCGCATCGACAAGAAGGTGCTCGCCGAGCACAGCAAGGGCCTGTTCGCGCTCACCGCGTGCCTGGGTGGTGAAATCACCAGCGCGTGCTTCCGCGGTGACATGGACCACGCCCGCCGCGCGGCGCAGGAGTACAAGGACATCTTCGAGCCCGGGCACTTCTTCCTGGAGGTGCAGTCCAACGGGATGCCGGAGCAGGACAAGGCGAACGAGAACCTCTTTCAGCTCTCGCGCGACATGGACATCCCGCTGTGCGCCACCGCGGACGCGCACTACATCAAGCGCGAGGACGCGCGCGCGCACGAACTGCTCATGTGCATCGCCAGCGGCAAGACGCTGGCGGACGGCAAGCGCATGAAGCACTCCACGGACAAGCTCTACGTCACCAGCCCCACGGAGATGCTGGAGTTCTTCAAGGACACGCCCGAGGCGGTCCACAACACCCAGCGCATCGCCGAGCAGTGCAACCTGGAGCTGAAGCTGGGCAAGCCCATGCTGCCCACCTTCAAGGTGCCTGACAGCCACACGCCGGACAGCTTCATGGCGGAGCTGGCGTACGAAGGCCTGCGCGAGCGCTTCAAGGAGCTGGCGGCCACCGTCACGTACCCCATCGACCGCGAGCAGTACCAGGCGCGTCTGGCGCTGGAGATTGGCGTCATCCAGAAGATGGGGTTCAGCGGCTATTTCCTCATCGTCCAGGACTTCATCAACTGGGCGAAGAAGATGAACATCCCGGTGGGCCCGGGCCGTGGCTCCGGCGCCGGAAGCCTCGTCGCGTACGCGCTGCGCATCACGGACGTGGACCCCATCCCATACAACCTCCTGTTCGAGCGCTTCCTGAATCCGGAACGCGTGTCGATGCCCGACTTCGATATCGACTTCTGCCAGGACCGCCGGGACGAGGTCATCCAGTACGTCGGCCGGAAGTACGGCGAGATGAACGTGGGGCAGATCATCACCTTCGGCTCGCTGAAGGCGAAGAGCGTGCTGCGCGACGTGTGCCGCGTGTTCGCGCTGCCCTTCAGTGAAGGTGACCGCATCGCGAAGCTGGTGCCGGAGGTGCTCAACATCACCTTGAAGGAGGCCATCGAGATGGAGCCTCGCCTCAAGGAGATGATGGAGACGCCCTCCAACATCGGCGAGGTGGAGGGCAAGCCCGTCACCACGAAGGACGTGCTCGAAATCGCGCTCGCGCTGGAGGGCCTGCACCGCCAGCCCGGCATGCACGCCGCAGGCGTGGTGATTGCCGACAAGCCGCTGTGGGAGTTCGTGCCCGTCTATCAGCCGCCGGGTGAGAAGACGCTCATCACCCAGTTCGCCAAGGACGAGGTGGAAGCGGCCGGCCTGGTGAAGTTCGACTTCCTCGGTCTGAAGACGCTCACGGTGATTCAGCACGCGCTGGACCTGGTGAAGCGCAACCACGACAAGGACATCCCGCGGCACGAGATTCCGCTCAACGACGAGAAGACCTGGGAGCTGATGGCCAAGGGCGACACGGCCGGCGTCTTCCAGATGGAGTCCAGCGGCTTCACGGAAATGGTCGTGAAGCTCAAGCCGAACTGCTTCGAAGACGTCATCGCCGCCGGCGCGCTCTACCGCCCGGGTCCGCTGGACTCCGGCATGGTGGACGTCTTCATCAACCGCAAGCACGGCCGGGAGAAGGTGGCGTACCCGCACCCCGCGCTGGAGCCGGTGCTCAAGGACACCTACGGCGTCATCGTGTACCAGGAGCAGGTGATGCAGATTTCGCAGGTCCTGGGTGGCTACACCCTGGGCCGCGCGGACCTGCTTCGCCGCGCCATGGGCAAGAAGAAGGCCGAGGTCATGCAGGCCGAGCGGGCCGGCTTCCTCGAGGGCTGCGCGAAGAACAACGTCGACCTGAAGGTCGCCGGTGAAATCTTCGACCTGATGGAGAAGTTCGCCGAGTACGGCTTCAACAAGAGCCACTCGGCGGCCTACGGCCTGGTCACCATCCACACGGCCTGGCTGAAGGCGCACTACCCCTGCGAGTTCATGGCGGCCCTTCTCTCCAGCGAGAAGGACAACACGGACAAGGTGGTGAAGCACATCGGCGAGGCGCGCGAGTCGGGCCTCGAGGTGCTGCCGCCGGACGTGAATCAGTCCGACATGGAGTTCGGCGCGGTGGAGGGGAAGATTCGCTTCGGCCTGGGCGCCATCAAGGGCGTGGGCGAGGGCGCCATCGAGTCCATCCTGGAGGCGCGCAAGGACGGCCCCTTCAAGAGCCTGTTCGACTTCTGCGAGCGCGTGGACAGCCGCAAGGTGAACCGGAAGGTGATGGAAGCGCTGGTGAAGGCGGGCGCCTTCGACTTCGAGAAGCGCTCGCGCCGGCAGATTTTCGACACCATCGAGAAGGCGATGAACCGCGGCTCGGCCAGCCAGAAGGACAAGGCGGCCGGGCAGAGCTCGCTGTTCGGCATGCTGGCCGGTCCGTCCTCGAGCGGCGGCGGCGGGCTGAAGGACGACTACGTCGAGGTGGAGGACTGGTCGGAGAAGGAGCGGCTGTCGCTGGAGAAGGAGGCCATTGGCTTCTACGTGTCCGGCCATCCGCTGCACCAGTACGACAAGGAGCTGAAGCGCTACGCGCGGCCGATTACGGCGGTGCAGCGCGCGCGCAAGGACGACAAGCTCACGGTGGCGGGCATCGTCACGGTGCTGCGTGAGCGGCCCACGAAGACGGGCAAGCGCATGGCGTGGGTGACGATTGAAGACCTGTCCGGCTCCATCGAGCTGGTGTGCTTTCCGGGCAAGGAAGGCACACGCAACGTCATGGGCAAGGACGGCAAGTGGGCGAAGCAGGGCCCCAAGCCGGGCTTCGAGCACTGGGAGCACCTGCTCAAGTCGGACGACCCCATCCTGGTGTCCGGCACGGTGCAGATCAGCCAGCGTGACGAGGACGCGCCCACGCCGGAGCTCATCGTCGACGACATCCAGAGCCTCAAGGCGGTGCGTGAGAAGCGCACCAAGCGCCTGGAGCTGCGCGTGCCGGCGGACCTCCTCACGGAGGACCGGGTGGCGAAGCTGCACGAGCTGGCGAAGAAGTACGCCGGCGCCACGCCCGTGGCGGTGAGCGTGCTCTTCAAGGGCGAAGGCGAGGCGCTCATCGGCAACACGTCCATCAAGGTGCAGGTGAGTGACGACCTGCTCCTCGCGGTGGACCGCCTGTTCGGCATGCGCGTGGTGGAGTTCGGCTGAGCCTTCCTCGCTTGAACTCTAAATGCCGGATTCCATGAGCCGAGAGGGGCCAGCGCCAGTACAGTGGCTGGCCCATGGGGCTTGAGCGTCGTCGCCGATGGTTGCCGCTGTTCGGGCTCGTGTGCCTATTGCTGGCGGGCTGTGCCTCGACGCCTACGAAGGACGACGCGTCGCGCGCGTGTGTCCAGTCGGACGAGGGGGCCTGCGTTGTTCTCGCTTGTGAGGGCGGGAGCTGTGGGCTGTTCGATTGCGAGGATGTGGTTACGGAGGCCCAGGCCTCATTCCGGCCGGTGCTGGCTGGAGCGTTCCGTCCACCGGCACGCGGCGCTCCCTCGTTTCGTCGCTGGCGCGACCTGGGGATTCGTTCCGGCTCAAGGCCGCGGATGGTTTTCCACTTCCGGTACCGGGAGGGGTTTCTTCCGGCGCTGCCAAGAGGGCCCGGGAAGCTGGTGCACCATCACCTGTTCCCTCAGCAGCCTGAGCTCGCGCGGTGGTTCAGGACGCACGGCGTGGATATCCACAAGTTCACCATCCTCATCCCCGAGCACATCCACCGCCAACTCCATAGCGGCAAGGGACGCGGCGGCATGTGGAACCAGGCGTGGCGAGACCTTCGGGACAACACGCAGGGACGTTCCCTGTCGTCCGAGGAGCTGCATCGGAAGGCCGTGGAACTCATCTTCCGCTTCGAGCTGACGGGGCCTGTCGTGCCCTACAATGCGCCGGTTGCGCCCTATCAGTCCGCGCCGTCCATCCGCTCCCCGTGAGGCATCGTGAAGTTCTACCGAGTTCATCCAGACACGGCGGCGGGTTACACGGGCTCGCTGGATGCGGTGAACAAGTGGTGCCTGCCGGGAGTGCAGCCCTGTTCCGTGTGCCGGGCCGGCGGGGGGACTCCCTGGCTTGCGTATCCGTGCGTGGACCTGTCCAGCTTGTCCCGCGATGAGCTGAAGAAGCTGTCCGACCCCTGGCCGGTGCCGCGGGAGGAGTTCTCGCGATTGAAGGCATTGGTCGCGCCGCTCGCGCCCTCCTGGGCGTTGTTGGAGCCGGGCGCCCAGTTCGGGCCCTGTGAAGGAAAGGGCACGGGCCGCTTCGGGCCGCTCTTCATGCAGGATTCGCCCAGCCTCTTCGTTCAACGGAGCGCGTTGGAGCAACTGAGCGCCGCGGGCGTGCGAGGACTTCAGGGCGCGCCCGTCGACATTCGATTTCGAGGGAAGACGCCGCCCGAGCTGCTCCAGTTGCAGTTGGAGCTGCACGGCCTGCTGCACCGGGACTGTCGGCCAGAGGCGCGTGAGCCGCCATGCCCGGCGTGTGGCGCAAGCAAACAGGATTGGCCTCGCACCGTCATCCTCGACGCGGCCTCGTTGCCGGAAGACAAGGACGTATTCCGGCACCGGCAGGGCTGGGCGACTGTCATTGTCAGTGAACGGTTCGTCGAAGCCGTGAAGGACCTCGAACTGGATGGCGTGACGTTCGAGGAACTCGAAGTCCGGGAGGGCTGAATGGACGGGACCTACAAGTCGCTGCGCATCGAGAAGAACGAAGGCGTCGCCGAGCTGGTGCTTACGGGTCCCGGCAAGGGCAACGCCATGGGGCCTGACTTCTGGCGCGAGATGCCCGAGGCCATCCGCGCGCTGGACGCGGATGACGCTGTCCGTGTCGTGCTCGTGCGCGGCGAGGGCAAGCACTTCACCTTCGGTCTGGACCTCGTGGGCATGATGGAGTCCCTGGGGCCGCTGCTCACCGGCGAGGGCAACCTGGCCCAGGAGCGCTTGAAGCTGCTCGCGCTGATTGGCGACATGCAGCAGGCCACCGAGGGCCTGGCCCGCTGTCGCAAGCCCGTCATCGCCGCCGTGCACGGCTGGTGCATCGGCGGTGGGATGGACCTCATCGCCGCGTGTGACTTCCGCTACTGCTCCCAGGACGCGAAGTTCTCCCTGCGCGAAGTGAAGGTGGGCATCGTCGCTGACCTGGGCGCGCTCCAGCGCCTGCCGCGCATCATCGGCGACGGAAACACGCGCGAGCTGGCCTACACGGGCGGCGACGTGGACTCGGCGCGCGCGCTCCGCATGGGGCTGGTGAACGACGTGTTCCCCACGCCGGAGGCCCTGCTGGAAGAGGCCCGGGCGACCGCCAGGCGCATCGCCGAGAATGCCCCGCTCGTCGTCCAGGGCGCCAAGCAGGTCATGGAGTACTGCGCGGACAAATCCATCGCGGATGGCCTGCGTTATGTGGCGGTGTGGAACTCCGCGTTCCTCCAGTCTCATGACCTGGCCGAAGCCTTTTCCGCATTCGTGGAACGCCGGACCCCTCACTTCCAGGGTCGCTGAGACCCCGGCCCGAGGGGCTTCCGCCTCGCGCGTCGGCGATGCGAGAATTCCAGGAACACCTAGGAATCGGAGTCCGGCGACATGACGGAACGCATCGCGCTGCTGGGGTACGGCCGCTTTGGCCGTGCCCTGTCGGGTCTCTTTCTGGATGCAGGCGTCCGGCATCGGGTGTTCGAGCCGCGCCAGGACGGAGTCCCCGCCGAGCTGCGAGCCAAGACGCTCGCGGAAGCCGTCGATGGCGCGGGGCTGGTGGTTCTGTCCATGCCCGTTTCCGCCATGCGCGTCGTCCTGGAGGAGCTGCGCCCGCACCTGTCACCCGCGCAGGCGGTGCTCGACGTCGGCAGCGTCAAGGTGCGACCCGTGCAGGTGCTGGCCTCCGTGCTGGGGCGAGACTTCCCCTGGGCCGGCACGCATCCGCTGTTCGGCCCAGCCAGTCTGGCGAGGGGAGACCTGCCGCGCCGCACAGTGGTGTGTCCGAATGAGCTGCACCCGGAGGCCGTGCGTCGGGCGCGGGCGCTGTTCGAGCACATCGGCTGTGAAGTGACGGAGCTGTCCCCGGACGCGCACGACGCGTTGATGGCCCGCACGCACGTGCTCACCTTCTTCCTGGCGCACGGGCTGCTCAAGGCGGAAGCCGGAAAGGACCTGCCCTTCGCGCCGCCCAGCTTCCAGCCAGTGGCCCGCCTGGAGGAGTACGCCCGGCTGGAGGTGCCGCACCTCTTCGGCGTCGTTCAATCGGAGAACCCCTACGCCTGGGAAGCGCGCGAACGGCTGCTGGATGCCCTCACGCAGCTCCACCAGGCTTGCGACACGAAGAGCCCGGACGCGCTGGAGTCCATCTCCGCGCCACCGGGCCTGTCGGATGTCCGGGAGCGTGTGGACGCGCTGGACCATGAGTTGGTCCAACTCCTGGAGCGTCGTGCCCGGCTCATCCAGCACGCAGCACACCTGAAGGCCGAGCACGGGCTCCCGCTGCCGGACGCGGAGCGCGAGGCGCGCCTGCTGGAGACGCGGCGCCAGTGGGCGGCGGAGCAGGGGCTGGACGCGGATGCCACGGAAGACGTGTTCCGCGCCGTCCTGCGCTTCTCGCGCCGCGCTGTGCCTGCTCGCTCCCGCTGAGCGCCGTGCTCAGCGCTGCACGGTGAACGTGGGGTTGAGCACCTTCATCGTGCCCTTTGTCACGCCGAACTGCTCATGCACCGCCGCGCGGCGCACGGTCTCGGCGGGAGAGATGCGGCCCGCCAGCAGCTCCTGGTACGCGGCGAGCACGCGTGAAGCCTCTTCACGAGACTCACGCACGAACTCCACCCGGAAGCGCCGGACGCCGCGCGAGAGCAGCGACGGCACGAGCGACGCCGCGCTCTGCGCCTGCGCGTTGAACACCGTGTTGCGGCACCCCACGTCCACGACGACGGGATGCTCCAGGCCCTTGTGGTCTCTCAGGGACACGCGGTGCTTCTCACACGGCCGCCCGCAGCTCCGGTAGTCACGTCCATGGGACAGCGTGTGGGAATACACGCAGTGCTCGGTGTGGAACGTGGAGATGTGGTGATGCACCGCCACCGTGAAGCGCTCCGCGGGGAGGTGCTCCAGCATGGCGCCCAGTTGCACCGCGTCCAAGTCGTGCGCGAACGTCAGCGTGTCCAGCCCGAGCCCCAACAGATGCAGCGCCGTCACGGAGTTGGTGACGTTCAGCGAGAAGTCCGCGTGCAGGGCAGGGCGCGTCTCTCCGGGCGCGGGCGGGCGCTCCAGGAAGTGCATCATCGCGCCCCAGTGCCGCACCAGCACCGCGTCCGGCTTCAGCTTCCCGATGCGCGCGTCGTAGCCTTCCTCGCCCGGCTTCTGCACGCGCACCGTGGCAATCGTCACGCGCAGCCCCGCCGCGCGTGCACGCTCCACGGCCCGTTGCAGGCCCACCAGCTCCATCCAGTCCAGCTCGACTTCGGGCAGGCCCGCGGCAATCACGGCTTCCAACTGTGCGTCCGTCCGGCACAGCGGAAGCAGCCGCACGTCCTCCACCGCTCGGGGAGCTGGCTGCACCCGCTCGCGAAGCGACGCGCGCAGGGGCTCCAATGTGGAGCCCGCGTTCACGGTCCGCACCGGACCGCGCGACACGGCTTCAGACAGCTCCGCCACCAGTCGGCGGCGCAGGGCCTTCATCTCCGACACCGGCAGGTGGAGCCCCGTCGCCAGTCCCGACGTATCCAGCCCCGTCAGCGTGAAGGGCGTCCCACCCAGCGCCGCCAGCTTGTCCCGCAGCAGCGCCGCATCGATGCCCCCACCGCGCGCCTCAGCCAGCGCCACTTCGCTGGACACTGAATAGACATGGCCACCGCGCGCCCGGCCCACCACCGTCAACGGAGTGCCCGCCGCGCCGGAGACGGTCAGCTCCAACGGCACGCGGCCTTCGGGCTCACCGCGCTCCAGCAACTCCTCGGTGCGCTTCGCCAGCGATGGATCGCTCGTCACCCAGACGCGCTGGCCCGGCTTCACGCGGCCCATGTCCGGACCGGGGTTGCCGAAGCCAAGCACCCAGCCGCGGCCCTTGCGCTCCACGCGGAACAGCGGGCCGCCGGGCTCGTGCTTGTCCTCGGGGTGCCCGTCATCGAACACCACGCCCATGCCGGGCCGAGGCGAGACCTCCTCCGCCACCGGTGCCTCCGTCTCCAACGGAGAGGACACCTTGCCCACGGGCGCGTCCGGGCGCGCGGCCGAGTCGTCCTGGCCCAGGGCGCCCGTCCAGGGGCGGCCTTCCGGGTCGTCCACCACGCGCACGTCGCGCCCGTGCACGGACTCCACGCGGCCCAGGTACGCACCGCGATGCTTGGGGAAGCGCCCCTCCACCAGCGTCTGGTGGTCCGAGCCCGCGAAGAAGCCGTGCGAGAAGCCCCGGCTGTACGACAGCGTCATGTCCGCCAAATCTTTGCGCAGTGCGCCCGTGTCCGGCTTCCCCGCGGACACGCCATCCACCCAGCGCCGGTAGCCCTGCACCGCGGTGGCGACGTACTGCGGCCCCTTCTGCCGGCCTTCAATCTTCAGCGAGTGGACGCCAATCTCCACGAGCTGCGGCACCGCCATGACACCGGCCAGGTCCTTGGGGCTGAGCAGGTACTGCACGTCGCCCAGCTCCCGCGTCTGGCCGTCCACCACCAGGTCATACGGGAGCCGGCATGACTGCGCGCACTGGCCGCGGTTGGCGGAGCGTCCACCCCACGCCTCGCTGGTGAGGCACTGCCCGCTCCAGGACATGCAGAGCGCGCCGTGGATGAAGACCTCCAGCTCCACGTTCGTCTCCGCCGCCAGCCGGCGAATCTCCGCCACCGACAGCTCGCGCGGCACCACCACGCGCGTGGCGCCCAGCCCCTTCGCGAAGCGCGCGCCCTCCGCGCTGGAAATCGTCATCTGCGTGGAGGCGTGGACCTCCATCTGCGGGCACACCGCGCGGGCCACCAGGGCAATCGCGGGGTCCTGGACGATGAGCGCGTCCACGCCGGCTTCGGCGATGCGGCGCAGGATGTTCTCCACCACCGGGAGCTCGGGCTCGAAGACCAGGGTGTTCAGCGTCAGATAGGCGCGCGCGCCAGCGCGGTGCACGAGCGCCAGCGTCCCGGGCAGGGTGGCGAGCGAGAAGTTCTCCGCGCGGGCGCGTGCGTTGAAGCCCTCGTCCAACCCGAAATAGATGGCATCCGCGCCACTGGCGAGCGCGGCCTTCATCGAGTCGAGGTCCCCTGCGGGGGCGAGGATTTCAGGGCGGCGGCGGGTCATGGCGCGACCTCTAACACACGGACCCTGCTTCCGCTGTCCGACCGGCGAACGTCGTGGACGCAGTGCGGCAGGTTTGTTCAAGTCCTGCCCGGTTGCTTCCACAGGAGACGGGTCCAAATGGCTGATGGCGTGTTCCGGGACGGGCTGCTCGCGGGCAAGGTTGCGTTCATTTCCGGCGGCAGCAGTGGCATCAATCTCGGCATCGCCGAGGCCTTCGTGAAGGCGGGCGCCAAGGTGGCCATCAACGGCCGCAACGTGGAGAAGCTCGAAGGCGCGGTGAAGGGGCTCCAGGCGCACGGCACCGCCATGGGCGTGGCCGCCGACGTCCGCGACTATGCCGCGGTGGAGAAGGCCCTCCAGACGGTGCGCGAGGCCTACGGCGAGCTGGACATCGTCGTGTGCGGCGCCGCCGGCAACTTCCCCGCGCCCGCGCTGGGCATGTCCTCCAACGGCTTCAAGGCCGTGATGGACATCGACGTGCTGGGCACGTTCAACATCACCCGCGCCGCCTTCGAGCACCTGCGCAAGCCGGGCGCCTCCATCATCAACATCTCCGCGCCCCAGGCCTATCTCCCCATGGCCATGCAGGCCCACGTCTGTGCGGCCAAGGCGGGCGTGGATCAGCTCACCCGCGTGCTGGCCATCGAGTGGGGCGGCTCTGGCGTGCGCATCAACTCGATTACCCCCGGCCCCATCGACGACACCGAGGGCATGCGCCGGCTCGCCCCCAGCGACGAGGGCCGCGACAAGCTCGCCCAGGCCCTGCCACTCCAGCGCTTCGGGAAGAAGCAGGACATCGCTCAGCTCGCGCTCTTCCTGGCGTCGGAAGGCTCGTCCTACATCACCGGCTCCATCATGGTCTGCGACGGTGGCCAGTCCCTGCTGGGTGGCGGCGCGCTCATGGCGGCGCTCGGCATGTAGTGCGGAGTTCGCGGTACGCGGGACATGGGTCAGGACGGCCCCGTGGTTTCCATCCAGGGTGCAAAGCTCTGGTGAGGGTCTACGTGGTGGAGGGGTTTGTCTGATAGAAGGCACTGGGACCTCGCGAGTGCGCTCAAGCCATGCGGGGTTCGTTCGTCCCCGGAGCCACTCATGTTCCGTAGTCCTTCCGCGCTCACCCGGTTGCTGGGGTGGGGGGTGCTGTGCCTCGGCGTCGTGCTGGTGGGGTGTGGTGGCGATTCCACTTCGCCACTCCCTCCCGTCGTGAAGGTGCTGCCTGACGCCGCTCTCTCCACGGTCCAGGTGGACCGCTCCGAGCAGGTGCTGGCGGATGGTGCGGATCGGGTCACCATCACGGTGACGGTGCGGCAGAAGGACGGCTCGCCGCTGGAAGGCCGCACGGTGCGCGTGGAGGTGTCCGGCGACGGCAACACCGTGACGCAGCCCGCGGACCGGACGAATGCCCAGGGCGTCGCCACGGCGTCCGTGGTGTCCACGCGAGGCGGTGAGAAGCGCGTGACGGCCTCGGTGGATGCGGAGGGCGGCGCGGTGGTGCTGGGCTCGCGCCCCGTCATCGGTTTCACCGCGCTGCGGGCCTCGCGGCTGGCCTTCGTGGCGTCCTCGCTGACGGCCCGGGCCGGTGCGCCCATCGGGGGGCTGGACGTCGAGTTCCAGGACGCGGATGGCCGACTGGTGCCGTCCGCCACGGGTGAAGTGACGCTCTCGCTGGCCGCGGGCCCCGGTGGGGCGACCTTGGGTGGCACGCTCCGGGCGCAGGCCGTGGACGGTGTCGCTCGCTTCCAGGAGGTGGTGCTGACGCGCGCGGCCCTGGGCTATCAGCTCAAGGCCGAGGCGACGGGTGTCGAGGGCGCGGTCAGCCCTTCCTTTGACGTGACGCCGGCCGCCGCCGCCACCGTTGAAGTGGCGGGGCTGCCCGCGACGGCCATCGCGGGCGCCACGCATGCGGCGGACGTGACGGTACGTGATGCGTTTGGAAACATCGCCAGTGGCTATCGCGGCACGCTGAGCGTGCAGTCCTCCGATGCCGCGGCCACGCTGCCGGCCGCGCATGCCTTCACGGAGGGGGATGCGGGCCGATTCCGCTTCACGGGCATCACCCTGCGGCAGGCAGGCACCCAGCGCGTCGACGTGCAGGACGCCACGCAGGCGGGCCTCGCGGGGCGGCAGGATGTGCGCGTCTCGGCGGGGCCCACCGCGGCGCTGGTCTTCGCGCGCGTGCCTGGGCATGCGTCCGTGCGTGCCGCGCTGACCGAAGTGGTGGTGGTGCTCCAGGACGCGCATGGCAACCGGACGCCGGTGGGCGCGCCTTCGGTGACGCTGTCCCTGCTGCCCGCGGGAGGCGTGCCGCTGCGCGGTGTCCTCGAGGTGGCGCCGGTGGAGGGCCTGGCGACCTTCACCAGCGTGCATGTGGACGCGGAGGGCCGGTTCCAGCTCCAGGCCACCGCGGACGGGCTGCCGCTGGCCACGAGCCCGGACATCGACATCATCGATGATGTGTTCCCCTCCGTCCCGGTCCTCACTGCGACCACGGCCACGCCCGACAGCGTCACGGTGTCCTGGACGGCGGTGGGTGACGACGGGGACGCGGGGTGGGCGGCGTCGCAGGCCCTGCACTACTCGCTGAGCCCCATCCTGACGGACGCGGATTTCAACCAGGCGACGCCGGTGAGTGGCCTGGGAGAGCCCGCGGAGGCCGGCACGCCGGAGTCCGCCGTCCTCACGGGTCTGACGCCCGCCACGAACTACCATGTGGCGCTGCGCGTGGCGGACAACCAGGGCAACGCGGTTCGCTCCGCCAGCCTGATGGTGCAGACGCAGGTGCAGGGCGTGACGCGGCTCGCCTTCTCGCAGCAGCCCGTGGGTGGCGACGCGGGGGCCTCGCTGCCGGACATCCGCGTCTCCCTGCTGGATGATGAGGGACAGGTCGTCACCACGGCGACGTCGCCCGTGACGCTCACGTTGGAGGACGCGCCCGGCTTCACGCCGGTGCAGGTGGCCGCGGTCGCGGGTGTGGCGACCTTCTCGGGCGTGGTGGTGGAGCAGGCGGGCACGCACCGCTTCATCGCGTCGGCCACGGGCCTGGACCCGGTGCCCAGCGACACGTTCATCATCGCGCCGGGCGATGCCGTCCGGCTGGCCCTCACGGGCCTCGTCTCTCCGGTGGCCGCGGGCGCCGCGGGCAGCGTGGAGGTGTCGCTCCGGGACACCTTCGACAACGTCGTCACGGACTACACCGGCCAGGTGCGCTTCACGTCCACCGACGCCGACGCGGACCTGCCTGACGACTACACGTTCATCGCCGCGGACGCGGGACGGCGGACCTTCACCGGCGTGAGGCTGCGGACCGCGGGTACCCAGAGCGTCACCGTGGTGGACACGGCGCGGCCGGAGCTGACCGACACGCTCGAGGTGGAGGTGACCACCGGCGCCGCCGCCACGCTGGAGCTGAGCACGCTCCCCACCGAGGTCGCGGCGGGCGCGGCGCAGAGCCTCACCGTCACCGCGCGGGATGGTTTCGGCAACATCGTCACGGGCTACACGGGCACGGTGCACTTCGAGTCGAATGACCCAGAGGCGACGCTGCCCGCGGACTACACCTTCGTTCCCGGGCAGGACGCGGGGCAGCACACGTTCTCCGTGACGCTGGTGACTTCCGGCTCGCGCTCGGTGACGGTGCGGGACGCGGGCAACGCGTCGCTGACGGCGACGGTGAGCACCCAGGTCCTTTCAGGCCCCGCCGTGCAGTTGACGGTGGAGCTGGCCGCCGCGACGACGCGCGCGGGTGACCCCATTGCGGCCATGGTGTTCCTGCGTGATTCGCACGGCAACCTGGCCTCGGATTACCGGGGCACCGTCCACTTCGCGGTTCCGGGGGATGCGCAGGCGACCGTGCCTTCGGACTACACCTTCACCGAGTCGGACTCCGGCCAGCGCCTCTTCAACGTGACGTTCGCCGCGGTGGGCAGCAGGCAGCTCGTCGTCACGGACACGGCGGCGTCCACGCTGACGGGGTCCGCGGATGTGACAGTGCAGCCCGGCCTCCTTTCGGAGTTGGCCGTGGTGGGCCCGTCCGAAGCGGCTGCCGCTGGTGAGCTTCAGTCCTTCACCGTCACTGCGCGAGATCGCTTCGGCAACGTGCTGACGGACTACACGGGGCTGGTGGACCTCACGTCCACGGACCCGGAGGCGGCGCCCCTGTCGGCGTACACGTACACGGAGGCGGACCAGGGTGTGCACACGTTTGGCATCACCTTCCAGACGGCGGGTGCGCAGTCGGTGACGTTTACGGACGTCGATGCCGGGCGCTCCAACACGTACGACTTCACCGTGGAGGCGGGGGCCCCTCGCAGCTCGTGTTCGTGGAGGTGCCGGAGTCAGGCACCGTCCGTCAGCCGCTGGCTGAGACGCGGGTGGCGCTGCAGGACGCGTTCGGCAATGTCGCGGACGTCACGTCGCCTTCCGTGACGCT
Source organism: Myxococcus sp. 1LA (assembly GCA_046520405.1). Classification (GTDB taxonomy): domain Bacteria; phylum Myxococcota; class Myxococcia; order Myxococcales; family Myxococcaceae; genus Myxococcus. The sequence goes on along the minus strand of JBKGHI010000011.1, from coordinate 55,932 downwards.
CCAGTTGGTGGGCGCCACGGGCGTGACGCTGGGTGGCACTCTGACGGTGGCACCGGTCGCGGGTGTGGCCGTCTTCAACGACCTCACGGTGGACCAGGAGGGCAGCTTCGTGCTCTCCGCGACCACGGCGAGTCCGTCGCTGTCGGCCGCTGATGCGGTGGTGACCATCACCGACAACGTCGCGCCCGCCGTGCCGGCGCTGAGCGCGAGCCTGGTGGACAACGCCACGGTTCGCCTGACGTGGCTGGCCACGGGGGATGACGGCGTCCTGGGCAACGCGGCTCGCTATGAGCTGCGTTACAGCGCCGAGCCGCTGGACGCGCAGAACTTCGCGCTGGCCACCGAGGTGCACACCCAGGCGCCGCAGGCGCCGGGACAGGCGGAAGAGGTGATTCACGCCCTGCCGCCCTCCGCGGCGGCCACCTGGTACTTCGGGCTCCGCGTCTTCGACGGCGCCAACAACGGCAGCACCGCGGCCTTCACCTCCATCGAGGTGCCGGGCCTCTGCGGCGACATCATCTGCGAGCCGCGCGCGCCGGCGTGTGACGAGGACGGCGTGCAGCGTGTGACGTACGCGGAGGCGTGTGTGGTGACGGGGGGGATTGCGGAGTGCCAGTACACGGAGACCCCGGAGGTCTGCCCGGGCCAGGATGGCGTCTGCATCGCGGGGGCGTGTGACGCGGCGCCCGCGCCCGTGGCGGGTGAGCTGGTCATCAGCGAAGTGCTGCACCGCCCGGACGCGAACACCACCGAGTACATCGAGCTGACCAGCACCGTCGACGGGCCGCGCGACGTGGCGAACCTGCGCATCCGCTTCGATAACGGCGTGGGAGGCGAGACGGACTTCAGCGTACTGACGCCCGGGGACCGGCCGCTCATCATCCCGGGGCGGGGCACCTTCGTCCTCGCGAACAACACGGACGTGGCCACCAACGGTGGTGTGGCGGCGCAGTACGGCTACGGGAGCACGCTCTTCCAGCTTGGACACGAGGGGCACCTCTTCGTCGAGATGGGCGTCACCGTGGTGGATGACGTGGCGTACACGGCCTCCTTCCCGCAGACGACGGGGCGGTCGATGAACCTGTCGTCCGTGGTGGTGGGCACGCGGGCCAGTCAGCACGCCTGGTACTGGTGTGATTCGGAGGCGGTGCTCCCGGGCGGTGGCCAGGGCACGCCGGGTGCCGCCAACGCGTCCTGCGGCGTGGAAATCACCAGCCCGGTGGACTACTGCGCCATCCAGTACCCGAAGTCCTTCGCCGAGCCCATCCGGGCCGGCCGCGACGAGTCTGTCTACAGCCAGTTCTACGAGGCGCAAGTCAGCAACCGGAACCAGAACGGAAACGACAGCTTCCCGCACCTCGTGGCGGAGCTGGGCTACGGGACGGATGCCGCGTCGCCGGCCTCGTGGACGTGGGTGGCGGCCGAGCCCAACGCGGGCTTCGCGGGCCCGGGCAACAACGACGAGCTGGTGGCGCCGCTGAACATCCCGGCGGCGGGCGACTACGTCTACGGCTTCCGCTACCGCTTCACCCAGGGCCCCGAGGCGGCCCAGGCTTGGGTGTACTGCGACCAGGACGGCGTCGTCGCGGAGGGGAGCACGGGCAACTACGGCACGGTGACGGTGGTTCCGCCGCCCCAGGGGGCCAACCACGTGGTCATCAGCGAGGTGAGCGGCGGGAACGGCACTGGAAATCAGGCGACCAATGAGTTCATCGAGCTCTACAACCCGACGAACGCCGACGTGGCCATCGGCGGCTGGCAGGTGCAGTACAAGTCCGCGACGGGGACTTCGTACTCCGCCAGCGTGACCATCCCCAACGGGACTGTCATCCGCGCCCATGGGTACTTCCTGCTGGGAGGGGCCAACTACAGCAGTCCCGTCGCGCGGGACGTGGGCTATTCGTTCGACATGTCGTCGTCCACGACGGCTGGCGGCCATGTCCGTATCGGTCCTGGACTGTCGACCCAGGTCAATGACGTGGCGGTGGTGGATAAGGTGGCGTGGGGCACCGGGAACTCGCCCGAGGGCACCGCCGCGCCCGCTCACCCCGCGGTGGGCGGAAGCCTGGAGCGGAAGGCCCTGAGCACCTCGACCTCCGCCACCATGGCGGATGGCGGCGCTGACGCGTCATTTGGCAACGGCTGGGACTCGGACAACAACAGCGCGGACTTCGTCACCCGGGCCGTTCGTCAGCCACAGAACTCCCTGAGTCCGACGGAACAGCCGTAACCGGGCGGAGGGACCGCGTGTCTCATGGAGGCCGCCGGGCGTGCATGCGCCGGGCGGCCTCTGCTTTTTCCACCGCCAATCCCTGCTGCTCCCCGGCGTCCGGCGCATTACCTTTGCGGCCGTACCTTCGCCGTCACATCGCCCAGGAGCAGACTGTGTCAGAGAGCCAAGTCCCCGACGCCGCCCGCCTCGTCACCTGCCCACCGGCCGAATTCACGCGCGCCGGTGAGGAGGCCATGGCCGCCGCCCGGGCGGGAATCGCCCAGCTCAAGGCCCTCCGTCCCCCTTACGTCACGCGTGAAGTGCTGGAGCTCTACGACGAGGCCACGGCCGCGCTCGATGACGCCGGAGCCCGGGCCAGCGTCGCCCGCCACGCGCACCCGGACGCCGCCATGCGCGAGGCCGCCGAGGCCGCCGAGCAGGCGCTGGAGACGCTCAGCAACGACATCCGCATGGACCGGGGCGTCTATGACGTGCTGGCCGCGTTGGATTTGTCCGGCGAGGACGCCGCCACGCGCAAGTGGATGGAGAAGGTGCTCCGCGAGTTCCGCCGCGCCGGCGTGGACCGGGATGACGCCACCCGCGCCCGGGTGAAGGCGCTCCAGGAGGAGCTGGTCCGCATCGGCCAGGAGTTCAGCCGCAACATCCGCCAGGACACGCGCACGGAGGCGCTGCCGCCGTCCGCGCTGGAGGGCCTGCCGGACGACTACGTGCGCGCCCACCCGCCCGGGCCGGACGGCAAGGTGCGCATCACCACGGACTACCCGGACATCGTCCCCTTCATGACGTACTCGCGCGACGCCCAGGCCCGCGAGCAGATGTGGCGCGTCTTCCGCCAGCGCGGCCACCCCGCCAACGCGGACGTCCTGCAGCGCATGGTGTCCCGCAGGAACGAGCTGGTCACGCTGCTGGGCTACCGGAACTGGGCGGCCTACGCGACCGAGGACAAGATGATTCGGGACGAGGGGGCGGCCTCGGACTTCATCGAGAAGATCGCCGCTGCGTCCGGCGCGCGCATGGAGCGCGATTACGCCACGCTGCTGGAGCGCAAGCGCCGCGACGTCCCGGGCGCCGAGCGCGTCAACCCGTGGGACCAGGCGTACCTGGAGGACCGCGTGAAGGCGGAGCAGTACGCCTTCGACTCGCAGGTGGTGCGGCCCTACTACGAGTACTCGCGCGTGAAGCAGGGCGTGCTCGACCTGACGGCGCGCCTGTTCGGCGTCACCTACCGCCGCGTCCCGGATGCATCGGTGTGGCACCCGGACGTGGAGGCCTACGACGTGTTCGAGGGCGCGAAGCTGCGCGGCCGCTTCTACCTGGACATGCACCCGCGCGATGACAAGTACAAGCACGCGGCCCAGTTCACGCTGACCAGCGGGAAGTCGGGCCGGCGGCTGCCGGAAGGGGTGCTCGTCTGCAACTTCCCCCGTCCGGGCGCGGAGCCCGCGCTGCTTCAGCACAGCGACGTGGAGACCTTCTTCCACGAGTTCGGCCACCTGCTGCACCACATCTTCGGCGGCCACACGCGCTGGGCGGGCGTGTCGGGCGTGCGCACGGAGTGGGACTTCGTGGAGGCGCCGTCGCAGATGCTGGAGGAGTGGGCGCGGGACACCGCCAGCCTCCAGACGTTCGCGAAGCACTACCAGACGAACGAGCCCATCCCCGCGGACGTGGTGGAGCGGATGCGCCGCGCGGAGGAGTTCGGCAAGGGGCTGTGGGTGCGCCAGCAGATGTTCTACGCGGCGCTCAGCCTGGAGCTGTACCGCCGCAAGCCGGAGCGCGTGGACGCGGTGTCGCTGGTGCGCGAGCTCCAGGGGAAGTTCACGCCCTTCCCGTACGTGGAGGGCACCTACTTCCACCTCTCCTTCGGCCACCTCGACGGGTACTCGTCCAACTACTACACGTACATGTGGTCGCTCGTCATCGCGAAGGACCTGTTCACGGTGTTCCAGGAGAAGGGGCTGCTGTCGCCGGAGCCCGCCCAGGCCTACCGGCGCGCGGTGCTGGAGCCGGGCGGTTCGGATGACGCGGCCCGGCTGGTGAATGCCTTCCTCGGTCGCGACTACGACTTCCGCGCCTACGAGGAGTGGCTCAACCAGGCGGCGTGACGCCGCGTGCGCGCTTCAGTTGCGCCCCCACTGCCGGGGGCGCGTGAAGCGGAAGAGGCCACTGGCTTCCTCCTGGGCGATGACGTCCGCCTCGGTGCCGAAGTACCGAGCGCGGACCTCCCGGAGCCGGGCCTCCAGCGCGTCACCGGTGAGCGTGCGTGCCAGCGTCGAGCGCTCCGCCATGTACCGGTGGCCCGCCTCCCAGCGGGCGTCACGCATCTGGTCCAGGGTGTCCCAGCGCCGCAGCGCTTCGCCGTCGAGCCCCATCGCCAGGCGCACGGCGCGCAGGCTTCGCATCCGCTCGGTCTGTGTCATGCCTGTCAGCTCGCGCTGCACGGAGGGAAGGTCCAGGAAGCGGTTCATCGTTTCCTGGGGATGCAGGGCGAGGTGTGCCGGGGCCTCGTCGCCGTAGGCCTCGCCCAGGTGCTCTTTGAAGGCAGACAGTTTGGCCGGGAGGAGCAGGTCTGCCCTCGCATCCAGCACCTGGAGCGCGTCCACCAGGGCCTGGTGCTTCAACTCGGAGGCCCAGAGGCGCGCCGCCGTCTCCCGCCCGAAGAGGCGATTGCGCGCATCCCAGACGGCGGAGCGGCGCTGCTTGGAGTCCAGCCCTCGCAGGTACGCGTCGTTGTCCTTCACCCACTTCTCGTAGTCGAGGCGGTCGCGAAGCAGGGCGGCCAGCGCCTCGTATTGGTTGGGAAAGGCCTGCCGGAGGAACGCCAGGAGTTCCTCGCGCCACCGGTCCGGCGAACGCGCCTGGAAGTACCGCATGAGCTGTTCCAGCAGCCGGAGCTGCACGGGCGGCTCATGAAGCCGCGCGCCAAAGCGCTCCAACAGCGAGAGCCGCAGCACCTCCCACTCCTCATCCAGGGCCGCTGGCGCCGGATCGGCTGGATCGACGACGTCTGGCATGGGCGGGCGGCTCACCGGGACGCCTGGCGTGGGCGGTGCGTGGCCATGGGCACCCAGGGTGTCCGGGATGGGCGCCGCGCCGGATGTCTGTCCAATGGAGAGAAGACGCCATCCCACAATCAGGCCCAGCATGGCGGCACTCATTCCCAGGACCCATTTGGCTTGCATGCGCATGCCAACAGGTCCTGGGCCGAGGCGGCGCCAATGCCAATCACCCCCCAGTCCCTCGGGCGGAACCGGAGGCCACGGACGTCCACTGATGTTCAGCGGACACCGCGGATGTTCCCCGCACGACGCCGGCAGGAGGCGTATCTGTGAGGTATTTGGCTTTTGACTGTAATTCAGACTATCCGTTTTGAAGTCAGGATATGGCCCGTTGGGCCAGGGTTCCTGTCTGGCAATGAAAAGGGGAAGACAATCATGAAGAAGGCAATGGCCGTGTTCGCTAGCGTGTCGCTCGGGTTCCTCGTCAGCGCCTGCGGGGGGCCGGAGATGGAGGACGCCGACGGCTCGACGCTGACTACGGCGGAGCAGGCCATCTGTGAGGGCTATATCCCGGGCGCCATCTGTACCTTCAAGTGCACCAGCTCGTCTCCGTGGGAGTTCGCTGGTGGCGTTGAATGGGGCAATTGTCAGAACGTGGCGAACACCATCTGCAGGCGTACGGCCTACGGCGCCTGCTGGAGCTGGTGAGGGAACCGCGCCTCGAAGGCCTCACGCACCTACGCGAGGCCTCCGGCGCGGCTGCCCGGCGCACGGCTCGTACCGCGCGTCCGGCGTGAAGACCCGCACCACGTCCTCCACCGCCCTGCGGCCGGCGAAGTCACCGGCCGTCAGGGGAGGGGATGCGGCCCCGGTGCCTACGGGTCCACGGGCGTCTGCTGGATGCGCCAGATTTCCTCGGCGTACTGCTTGATGGTCCGGTCCGAGGAGAAGATGCCGCCGCGCGCCACGTTGATGATGCACTTGCGCGCCCAGTTGTCCGCGTCCTTGTAGGCGTGCGCGACTTCCTCCTGCTTCGCCATGTACGACGGGAAGTCCGCCAGCATGAGGTAGCGGTCCTCCTCCAGGAGGCTGTCCACCAGCGGCTTGAAGAGGTGCTTGTCCTCCGGCGAGAAGAAGCCGGTGGAAATCAGGTCCAGCGCCTCGCGCAGCTCCTGGTGCTGGTTGTACGCGTCGCGCGGCCGGTAGCCCTCGCGCTTGCGGGCAATCACCTCGTCCGCCGTGAGGCCGAAGAGGAAGAAGTTCTCATCGCCCACCGCGTCGCGAATCTCCACGTTGGCGCCGTCCAGCGTGCCCAGCGTCAGCGCGCCGTTGAGCATCAGCTTCATGTTGCCGGTGCCGGACGCCTCCATGCCCGCGGTGGAGATCTGCTCGGACACGTCGGCGGCGGGGATGATGCGCTCGGCCAGGCTCACCCGGTAGTTGGGGGCGAACACCACCTGGAGGCCCGTGGTGCCCGCGTCGCTGTTCACCACCTCGGCGATGCCGTTGATGAGCCGGATGGTCAGCTTCGCCAGGTGGTAGCCCGGCGCCGCCTTGGCGCCGAAGATGAACGCCCGCGGGTGGATGATGGTGGACGGGTCCCTGCGCGCCTTCATCCACAGCGCCACGATGTGCAGCGCGTTGAGGAGCTGGCGCTTGTACTCGTGCAGGCGCTTGATCTGCACGTCGAAGATGGCGTCCGGATTGAGCTGCACCCAGCGCAAATCCCGGATGTGCCGCGCCAGGTCTTCCTTGTTGGCGCGCTTCACGTCACGGAAGGCCTTGCGGAACTCCGGGTCCTCCGCGTGCGCCTCCAGCTTCGTGAGCTTGTCCAGGTCCGTGGCCCAGCCGTCACCGATGCGGGACGTAATCAGCTTGGACAGGCGGGGGTTGCACCACGCCAGCCAGCGGCGCGGCGTCACGCCGTTCGTCTTGTTGTTGAACCGCTCCGGGTTCATGGACGCGAAGTCCGTCAGCACGTCCCGGCGCAGCAGGTCCGTGTGCAGCGCGGCCACGCCGTTGACGCTGTGGCTGCCCACGACGGCGAGGTGGGCCATGCGAATCTTCTTCTCCGCCCCTTCCTCCACCAGGCTCATCCGCTGCATCTTCTCCTGGTCGTACGGGTAGCGAATCTGCACCTGCCGCAGGAAGCGCGAGTTGATTTCGTAGATGATTTCCAGGTGCCGGGGCAGCAGCCGCTCGAAGAGCGTCGCCGGCCACTTCTCCATCGCCTCGGCCAGCAGCGTGTGGTTGGTGTAGCCGAACGTCTCCTGGGTAATCGTCCACGCCTCGTCCCAGAGCAGGCGCTTCTCGTCCACGAGCACGCGCATCAGCTCCGCCACGCCAATGGCCGGGTGCGTGTCGTTGAGCTGGATGGCCGCCTTGCGGGAGAAGTCCCGGAAGTCCGTGTGGTTCTTCAGGTAGCGCCGGACGATGTCCGCGATGGAGCACGCGACGAAGAAGTACTGCTGCTTGAGCCGCAGCTCCTTGCCGGCCTGGAACGCGTCGTTGGGGTAGAGGACCTTGGAGATGACCTCCGAGTCGTTCTTCTCCACCACCGAGCGCTCGTAGTCGCCCGCGTTGAACAGCAGCAGGTCGAACTCCTCGGAGGCGCGCGCCTGCCACAGCCGCAGCGTGTTGACGGTGTTGTTGTGGTACCCGGCGATGGGCGTGTCATACGGCACGCCAATCACCGTCTTGCCGCCCACCCAGCGCGCCACGGGCCGGCCATCCGGGCCCTGGTGGTGCTCCACGCGCCCGAAGAAGCGCACCGGCACCGCCTTCTCCGGCCGGACGATTTCCCACGGGTTGCCGAACTTGAGCCACTCGTCGGCGCGCTCCACCTGGTACCCGTCCACGATGTCCTGCGTGAAGATGCCGAACTCGTAGCGGATGCCGTACCCCATGCCGGGGTAGGCCAGCGTGGCCAGCGACTCCATGAAGCACGCGGCCAGGCGGCCCAGGCCGCCGTTGCCCAGGCCCGCGTCCGGCTCCATCTCCAGCAGGTTGGTGAGGTCCACCCCCACCTCCCGCATCGACTCGGCGGCCGCGTCGTACATCCCCAGGTTCAGCAGGTTGTTGCCCAGGGCCCGACCCAGCAGGTACTCGGCGGACAGGTAATAGGCGCGCTTGACGTCCTTCTCGTAATACGAGCGTGACGTCTTCACCCACCGGTCCGCCAGCCTGTCCCGCACCGCGAGCGACAGCGCCATGAAGCGGTCATGGGGGGTGGACGACTCGTAGTTCTTGCCGCGCGAGTAACGGACGTGGTCGAGGAAGGAGCGGCGCAGGCTGGCCGCGTCGTTCCCAAGCCCGCTGTCGTCGGTCGTGGCCGGCTGGGCGGGGCGGGGCTGCTGGGAGGCGGAGGCAGGAGGGGCCATGTCGCTGGGTATCTCGGGACGTAGATGCTGCGGTTCAAGGTTTCGCGGCCCCCGGGCTTTCCCGGGTACGCGAAGGTGCGTCAGGCTAGCGCAGCCGTGTCTCGCATCGCACCGGTAAAGCGCGTCCGGGCGCTTGACACTGCTCACCTGGAAGGGCGGCGAACTGCCTGTCGGTGGATGAGGCGCCATCCCGGGGGCGGATTGATGTAGAAATCAATCCGCCATGGGTTTCCCGAAGAGCGACCTTGAACAACGGCTGGCCGTCATCCGGCCCGATGACACGGTGCGCGGGCTCATCTTCAACGCGGTGTTCAACCTGGCGGAGAAGAAGCTCGGCGCGGAGGCGGCCACGCGGCTGCGGGAGCCTTTCTTCAAGCGCTCGCCCGTGGACTTCTTCTCCTATCCGGCGGTGGACGCGCTGCGCCTCCTGTACGCCACGTCGGAGGCGCTGACGCCCGTCTACGGCACCAGGGAGGACGCGGTGCGGGCCTGCGGCGCCGCGGCCGTCACGCACTTCTTCCAGTCCACGGTGGGGCAGACGCTCATCCGGCTCATCGGCAAGGGCGACCCGAAGCGGCTGCTGTCCCACGCGCCCACCGCGTACTCGACGCTGGTGAGCTACGGCCGGCGTGAATACGCGGTGCTGGGGGACAAGCAGGTCCGCCTGGCCTTCCACGGGGACATGCAGCCGGTGCAGTACCACGAGGGCGTCTTGCAGGAGGCGCTGAGCGTCATCGGCTGCAAGAGCAAGGTGGTGGGCACCCCTCGTGGCGTGAGCGGTGCCGACTACGTCATCACCTGGGAGTAGGCCGCCGCCTCACGGCATGGCCGCGGCCTGCCCGGCGACGGCGGCCACGGACACGGCCTCCATCTGCCCCGTCAGCTCCTGCGCCTTGGCGAGGAAGTCCGGCAGCAGCTCCTTGGGCAGCGGGTCCGCGCGGGGGAACTGCTGGTTGAGCGGGTTGGTGTACTGGCCGTTGCGCTTGAGGCCGAAGTGCAGGTGCGGCCCGGTGGAGCGGCCCGTGTTGCCGGAGTAGGCGATGACCTGCTTCTGCCGCACCCGGGCGCCCGCGCGGACGCCTTCACCGAAGCGGGACAGGTGCATGTACTGCGTCTCGAAGCCGTTGGCGTGGCGGATGACCACCATGTTGCCCGCGGCGCCCGCGTAGCCCGCCTGCGTCACCGTGCCGTCCGCCACCGCCCACACGGGGGTGCCAATGGGGGTGCCGTAGTCCACGCCGTTGTGGGCCTTGAGGTACTTGAGCACCGGGTGGAAGCGCGAGCCGAAGCGGCTGGTGACGTTGGCGTACTTCAGCGGCGTCTTGAGGAAGGTCTTCTTCGCGCTGGCGCCCTCCTCGTTGAAGTAGTTGGGCTGCCCGTCCGGGAGCACGTAGCGGTACACCTTCTTGTTGCCCACCAGGCCGCCCGCGTACGTCGCCGCCAGCACGTCGCCGTAGCGCAGCAGGCGGCCCTTGGAGACGAACTTCTCCACCAGCGCGCGCGCCGTGTCGCCCTTGCGCACGTCGCGGTAGAAGTCGATGTCCCAGGCGAACACGTCCGCCAGCACCATGCCGATGGCCGGGTCCTCACCCGAGGCCACCGCCGCCTCGTACAGCGACGACTGGATTTCCAGCGCGACGACGGCGACCTGCTTCTCCACCTCGATGGCGCGCTTGCTGCCCACGTACTTCTCGCCGTCGCGGCGGACCTGCCACTCGTCCACCATGCTCTGGCGGTAGTCGAAGAAGTCCAGCTCCCCGTCGCGCATGACGAGCCGCAGCTGGTCGCCCACGCGCGACTTGCGGAAGTCGAACACGCCCTCCAGCGCGGAGATGACCGCGGCCACCTGCGCGTCCGGGAGATGCGCGTCGTGCAGCGCCTTCGCGAGCGTCTGGTTCGGCTCGATGCGGCGGTTCTTGATGACGTAGCGGACAGCGGCTTCGGACGTCGAGGCCACCAGCGCGGCGGCCAGGCAGAGCAGGGGAGCGATTCTCATGGGGGCGGGGGCCGAGTGTAGTGGACACCCTGGCGCTCGCCCAGCGAAGGGCCGGGAAATTTCCGGGCTCGGCTGCCTGGCTGCTCCACACCGCCGTCGAGCGCCCGGCCAGGCTTCCCTGCGCCCCCGGGAGACGCTGCCCACCTTGGGGATGGCCGGGCTCCGCTGAGGGCCCGTCACGCACGCGAGGAGGAGCACATGGAGAAGCGCAAGCTGGGCTCGCAGGGGCTCGAAGTGCCGGCGATGGGCCTGGGCTGCATGGGCATGAGCGAGTTCTACGGCCAGTCGAACGAGCAGGACGCCCTGGCCACCCTGCGCCGCGCCCTGGAGCTGGGCGTGACTTTCCTGGACACCGCGGACATGTACGGCCCGTTCACCAACGAGCTGCTCCTGGCCAAGGTGCTGGTCGGGCGGCGCAAGGACGTGATTCTGGCCACCAAGTTCGGCAACGAGCGTCGCTCCGACGGGAGCTGGGTGGGCATCAACGGCCGGCCGGAGTACGTCCGCTCCGCGTGTGAGGCCTCGCTGCAACGGTTGGGCACGGATTACATCGACCTGTACTACCAGCACCGCGTGGACCCGAACGTCCCCATCGAGGAGACGGTGGGCGCCATGGCCGAGCTGGTGCGCGCCGGCAAGGTCCGCTACCTGGGGCTCTCCGAGGCCGCCCCCGCCACCATCCGCCGGGCGCACAAGGTCCACCCCATCACCGCGCTCCAGACGGAGTACTCGCTGTGGAGCAGGGACCCGGAGGACGCGCTGCTGCCCACGCTGCGCGAGCTGGGCATCGGCTTCGTGGCCTACAGCCCGCTGGGGCGGGGCTTCCTCACCGGGCGCTTCCGCCGCTTCGAGGATTTGCCCGAAGGTGACTTCCGCCGCAACTCCCCGCGCTTCCAGGGGGAGAACTTCCAGCGCAACCTCCAAGTGGTGGAGCGCATCGAGGAGCTGGCGCGCGCCAAGGGCGTGACGCCCTCACAGCTCGCGCTGGCGTGGGTGCTGCACCAGGGGCGGGACATCGTGCCCATTCCCGGCACGAAGCACGTGCGCTACCTGGAGGAGAACGTCGGCGCCCTGAAGGCGAAGCTGACGCCGGAGGACCTCCGGCGCATCGATGAGGCCTCGCCCGTGGGCGTGGCCGCGGGCCTGCGCTACCCCGAGCAGTCCATGCGGTCGGTGAACCTCTGACGCACCGGCCGGGGCAGCAGGGCAGGGCCGCTCAGAGCTCCACCTTCCGCTCGGAGTGGCTCTGCCCGTCGAAGCGCAGCATGGCGCCCTTGTTGTCGTACCGCGTGAGGATGTTGACGGGCCGGCGCCACAGGGACTGGAGGTTGCGCAGCGTCTCGCGCGCGTAGTCGCCCTTGAGGTCCTGGCCGTCGTGGCGGTGCGCCAGCAGCAGCTCGCTGCGGTTCTCGAAGTTGCCGTCCACCACCTCGATGATGGGCTGGCCGAAGTTGGTGAGCCCCTGCAGGAGCTTGTTCTTCACCTTCTTGAACTCGCGGTCGAGAATCTCCCACGAGTTGCGCTTGTCGTTGAAGCCGTACACGAAGAGCTTCTGCTCCATCGCGAACTCGGGCGTCAGGAACGTGTCGATGAAGGTGATGTCGTTGTAGTGCTTGCGGACCTCGAAAATCTTCTCGCGGCCGGCGCCCAGCTTCTTGTCCCAGGCGCGGCGCGCGCGGAGGTCATCGCACTCGTCCCACTCCTTGCCGAAGCGGCCCTTGTTCCACCGCTCCTCGATGTCGCGCCACAGCTCGATGCCCAGCTTGTACGGGTTGATGGCGCCCGGGCGCGTGCCCATGGTGCCGGAGTGGTGGTCCGCGTAGTCGATGATTTCGTCGTCCTTGAGGGCCCGGCGCGTCATGATGGTGGAGTGCCAGTAGCTGGCCCACCCCTCGTTCATGATTTTCGTCTGGCCCTGGGGCGCGAAGTAGTGGGCCTCGTCGCGGAGAATGGCGAGGATGTCCGCCTCCCACGGCTCCAGCGGGGCCTCCTCCAGCAGGAAGAGGAGCACGTCGCGCTGGGGGCGCTCGGGAAACTTCTTGGCGCGCTGCTTCTCGTCCTCCACCTTCTTGCGCTGGGAGTCGAGGAACTCGGACGGGTTGATGTAGCCGCGCATGTACTCGCGGCCCACCTTGAAGCCCTCCACGCGCTCGTTGGCCTTGAGCTCGTCCTCGGCCTTCTGCGGGTCCGGGTTGCGCCGGATGTGCGGCGCGTGCTGGTCGATGAGGTTCTCCAGGCTCAGCGTCCGGTCGATGAAGTCCTCGACCTTCTCCACGCCCATCTTGTCCACCCAGCGCCGCACCCGCGTGGCGTGGTTGGCCATCTCGTCAATCATCCGGCGGTTGGTGTGCCGGAAGGAGAAGTTGTTCTTGAAGAAGTCGCAGTGTCCGTAGACGTGGGCCATGACGAGCTTCTGGTCCACCTCCGGGTTGCTCTCCATCAAGTAGGCGTAGCAAGGGTCGTTGTTGATGACGAGCTCGTAGATTTTGCTCAGCCCGTACTCGTAGCCCTTGGCGAGCTGCTCGTACTCCATGCCCCAGCGCCAGTGGGGGTAGCGGGTGGGGAAGCCGCCGTAGGCGGCCACCATGTTCATCTCGTCGTAGGACACCATCTCGAAGCGGGTGTCGAAGAAGTCCAGGCCGAACTCCTTGGCATAGCCATGGATTTCGTCCCGGAGCGCGGCGAGGCGGGGGGTGAGGCTCTTGGGCATCGGGCAGTCGCTCCGGTGAAACCGGGCCGCTGAAGTCAGCGGCCCTTGCCGAGGAAGTCCTTGATGGACGCGTAGATGGCGTCCTTGTCCGCGATTTCGCTCAGCGCGACGTTGGGCGTGTCCCCCACCGCCTCGCGCAAATCCTTGATGAACTGGCCGCTGCCGTAGGGCGACTCCACCTGTCCGTAGGCGAACTGGTTGACGTTGGGCAGCACGTCATTGCGCAGCATCTCGATGCACTGCCGCGTGTCGTCCGCGCTCCAGTTGTCCCCGTCGCTGAAGTGGAACGGGTAGATGTTCCACGCGCTCTTCGGGTAGTCCGCCAGGATGATGTCCCGGCAGAGCTTGTAGGCGCTGGAGATCATCGTCCCGCCGGACTCGCGGGTGTGGAAGAACGTGTCGCGATCCACCTCGCGCGCCACCGCGTCGTGGATGATGTAGCGCGCCTCCAGACCCTTGTATTGGTGGCGCAGCCACGTATCGAGCCAGAAGCTCTCGATGCGGACGATCTCCTTCTGCTCGTCACCCATGGAGCCGGACACGTCCATCATGTAGATGATGACCGCGTTGGTATCCGGCAGGTCCTGGAGCTTGTAGCTGCGGTAGCGGCGGTCCTCGCGCGTGGGGATGATGACGGGCCGCGCCGGGTCATACGTGCCGGCGGCAATCTGACGCCGCAGGGCCTGCTTGAAGGTCCGCTTGAAGTGCCGCAGCGACTCCGGGCCGGTGGTGTTGACGCCGGTGTAGCGGATCTTCTGGGTGATGATGCGCTCGCTCTGCCGCCGCTCGATGTTGGGGAGCTGCAGCTCCTCGCCCAGAATCTGGGCGAGCTCGTCGAGCGTGACGTCCACTTCCAGGGCGTGGTCTCCCTCGCCCTGGCCGGCCTGGTGGCCCTCCCCGGGCTCCACCGCCCCGGGGCCGAGCTGCTGGCCGACCTCGCCGTCACCCTGTCCGACGCCACCCTGCTCCTTGTGGCCGTACTTGAAGCGGGGGATGTCGATGAAGGGGATGGGGATGGAGATGGCGTCCTTCCCCTTCTTGCCAATCATCTCGCCCTTCTGCACGTACTTGCGCAGGTTGGCTTTGATCTTCCCCCGGACAATCTGTTTGAAGCGGGAGTGGTCCTGGTGAATCTTCAAGGTCACGGCGGCTCGCCCCTCTCTGGTGTTACTCCTTCGCGTCGCCGCGGGCGAAGATGCTGGCCACGAAGTTCAACACGTCCGTGGAGCAGATCTCGCAGTAGCCGTAGTTCTTCATCATCCGGTCCTTCACCAGGTCGATCTTCTCCTGCGTCTCCTTGTCGACGACGGAGGACACCAGGTTCTTGAGCTTGATGCTGTCCTTCTGGTCCTCGAACAGCTTCAGCTCCAGCGACTTGTGGAGCCGCTCGTTGGTCCGGTAGTTGAAGGTCTTCCCCTCCACGGCCAGCGCGCCGATGTAGTTCATGATTTCGCGGCGGAAGTCGTCCTTGCGGGTATCGGGGATGTCGATCTTCTCCTCGATGGACCGCATCAGCCGCTCATCGGGCTCCTCGTAGAGGCCGGTGTACTTGTTCTTGACCTTCTCCTTCTGGGTGTAGGCCTTGATGTTGTCGATGTAGTTGCCGCACAGCTTGGCGATGGCGTCCTCATCCGCGGAGATGGCGCGCTGGACCTCGTTCTTGACGATGTCCTCGTACTCCTGCTTCACGGACGTGAGCAGCTCCTTCATCCCCTTGCGCGTGTCCTCGTTGTTGATGAGGGAGTGCGTCTTGAGGCCGGCCTCCAGCTCGTTGAGGACCATGAAGGGGTTGATGCAGCCCTCGCCCTTGTCGCTCACCAGGGCGTTGGAGATCTTGTCCTGGATGTAGCGGGGCGAGATGCCCTCCAGGCCCTCGCGGTTGCTCTCCTTGCGCAGCTCCTTGATGTTGTCCTCGGTGAAGTTCGGGAGCGTCTTGCCGTTGTAGAGCTTGAGCTTCTGGAGCAGCGACAGGTTGTGCTTCTTGGGCTCCTCCAGGCGCGTGAGGACGGCCCACATGGCGGCCATCTCCAGCGTGTGCGGCGCGATGTGCTTGCCCTTGATGGCGCGGGAGTTGAAGTCCTTCTCGTAGATCTTCACCTCCTCGGACAGCTTGGTGATGTACGGCACGTCAATCTTCACCGTGCGGTCCCGGAGCGCCTCCATGAACTCGTTGTTCTCGAGCTTCTTGTACTCGGGCTCGTTGGTGTGGCCGAGGATGACCTCGTCGATGTCCG
Source organism: Myxococcus sp. 1LA (assembly GCA_046520405.1). Taxonomy (GTDB): domain Bacteria; phylum Myxococcota; class Myxococcia; order Myxococcales; family Myxococcaceae; genus Myxococcus. The sequence goes on along the minus strand of JBKGHI010000011.1, from coordinate 40,380 downwards.
TCTGCGGGAACTTCTTCGGCTTGATCTTGTGCTCCTGCGACGCGCCGAGCAGGTCGTAGAGGAACGCGACGTCCAGCTTCAGCACCTCGACGAACTCGATGATGCCGCGGTTGGCGATGTTGAACTCGCCGTCGAAGTTGAAGGCGCGCGGGTCGGAGTCGGAGCCGTACTCGGCGATCTTCCGGTAGTTGATGTCACCGGTGAGCTCGGTGGAGTCCTGGTTCTTCTCGTCCTTGGGCTGGAAGGTGCCAATGCCCACGCGGTCCTTCTCGCTGAAGACGAGCCGGTTGACGCGGATGTGGCCCATCACCTTGGCGAAGTCACCCTGGTACTGCGTCATCAGTTCCTTGAAGACGAAGCGGCAGGCGGGGCACAGCTCGGAGCCGTCCGGGATGGTGTAGCCGGAATCCGGCGGGGACAGCTCGGCGTAGATCTTGGAGCGCCACTCCCGGGGGATGAGGTTGAGCGGCTCCTCGTTCATCGGGCACTTCATCTTCTCCTTCACCGGGGCGCCGTCTGAGCCCTTCTTGTCGGTGAGCCAGGAGAAGGTGTACGCGGCGCCCTCCGGCGTCTTGGAGTAGTCCTCGGTGCCCTTCTTCAGCAGGCGGGCGATGGTCGACTTGGACGAGCCCACCGGGCCATGGAGGAGGATGACGCGCTTCTCGGTGCCGTAGCCCTGGGCGGCGGACTTGAAGACGTTGACCAGCTTCATGAGCGGAACATCGAGCCCGAAGATGGCGTCCCGGCCGCCGAACTTCTCGTCACTGAAGAAGTGGTAGCGGATGAGCTTCTTCTTGTTGTCGATGTACTCCGTCTTTCCGTGGCTGAGGATCATGTCGTAGATCCTCTGGAAGGCGGTGCGGGTGACCTTGGGGTTCTGCCGGACGATTTCGAGGTACTCCTCGAACGAACCTTCCCAGTTGAGCTCCGCGTAGGTCTTCGCGTCCTGCAACGCGGCGATTCTGGAGACCCACGAACCCTTCTCAGCGTCCTTCATGTCTCTCCCTCGGAGCCCGCCCGGGACGCGGAATAGCCGCGCCGACAGGGGGCCAAAATGGTCAACCTGGAGGGCATGACCGCCATTCCACACCCACCCCAACGAGGTCCCAGGCACGACAGCCCTGCTGCCCCTTCGGGACCCCGCCGCGGAGTGGGACCGCGCGTTACGCTCGTGTCAGGGATGGAACGCCCGAAGGCGCACCCCCTCCACGGGGTGAAAAGGCATCTTGATTATAAGGGCCCTCGCCCACGGGGGTAGGCGCACACCGGTTGCACGAGGGGTAGTGAACGCCTGAACGGTCATTTCCCGGGCGCACGGCAGCGGCAATGCTCAGGTGGGTTGTGGGGCGGCGTGCCCTTTCACTCCACATGTCGGCGCGAAGCCTTCACGACGTGGCTGTGCCGTGTGCACATGAGCAGGCGAGCGGCCGTGCGGGATGGCAGCCCATGTCGCGAGTGAATGCCACCGGACATTGATGCCGCGTGAAACATCCAGGCTTGCTTGCTGGCGGGCGTCTCATCGCGAGGTGCAGCCGGGAAGGCGGCTCAGCGCCCGAAGGGCTGTCATGGCGAATGGGTGCCTGCTTCACACGCGGCGTCTCCCATTCGGGACGGCGCCGGGGCGCACTCCCGGGGCGTGGCATTGAGCATGGCGCATGCAATGGGGCGGCGGCGCCTGTCCTGTCCTCCCATGGAGCCTCTTCGTGCCCGTTCTGCTCGTCATGACCTGTCTGCTTGGCACATGGGGCCACGCCACCGTTCCTCGCGCGGAGGGAGACGTGGTGGCCACGGCGCTGCTCGATGCGGGGGCCGCGCCACGTCGCGTGCTGCGGCTGGCGCAGCGGCCCGGGTGGAGCCAGGGCATGGTGGCGTCCGTGGCGTCGGAGGTCGAGACGGTGTTGGGCGCGGGCCCCGAGCGTGAGCTGCGCACGGAGTACGGGCCTGAAATCCTGCTGCCGCTGCATGTGGCGTGGCAGGCGCGGGAGGGGAGGGGGCGGGCGCGTTACCACCTGCGGGTGGGCCGCCCCGAGGTTCGCGCCGTGGACGAGGAGGGGATGGAGCCGGCGTGGAGGCTGGCGGAAACGCTGGGCGCGGTGAGTGGCCGGGCTGGCGAGGTGGTGCTCTCCGACCGGGGGACGCCGGTGGAGGCGTGGCTGCGGCTGGGGCCCGACGCGTCCTCGGCGTTGCGTTCGCTGGTGCAGGGGGCGCTGGCCTCGGAGTGGCTCGTCACCCCGCAGTTTCCCGAAGAGCCCGTGGGGCCGGGGGCGCGCTGGGCCGTGGCGCGTGCGCTGGGGCCGGACGGCCTGTCCGTCATCGCCTATGAACTGGTGTCCCTGGAGGGGGCCCGGGGCCGGGTGCGCTTCCTCCTCCAGTCCCGGAGCCCGGAAGGGCGGTCCGCGCCCAGGGCCGAAGGGGAGCTGTGGTTCGACCTGCGCCGCCCGTTCCCCGAGCGGCTGGAGGTCATCTACACGTCGCGCGCCGAGCTGGGGACGCGGGGGGCCCGGCGTCTGGATGTGGTCCGCCGCGCCCGGGTGACGCTCGAATCCGGTGGCCCGTTGGCGCCTGGCAGCCGAGAGATGGTTGCAGCTCCCTGGATACAGGATGAGGAGCAGGTTCGCGCTCCGTGAAGTCGGCCGCGCTCTCCGAGCAAGGGAACGGTGGGCGTCAGCTTGGCTTTGGGCCGTGCCTGCGTATCCTGCCGCGCGTCATGGCCACCGCCTCCGCCCCCCTCTCCGTTTCGTCTCCCACCGCACCTGGCCTGTCGGCGGTGCCTGCCCCTCTGCATGAGCCAGGCACCCGGCTGCTGGTCGGGCTGTTGCTGGTGGCGGCGTTGGTTCCCCGGTTGGCCGTGTTCTTCGTCAACGAGAACCTCTTCGGTGACGCCGTGGTGCGCACGGAGCTGGCGGAGCGCTGGTTCCGGGCTCCGCACCTCATCACCGCCTACGGGGACGGGGCCTACCAGTTTGGCCCGCTGCACATGTACCTGGTGGGCGCGGCGCTGTCGGTGTTCGACCGGGAGGTCGCGGGCCGCGTGGTGAGCCTGCTTTTCGGCGTGTTGTCGGTGGTACCGCTGTTCGTGCTGACGCGGCGGCTCTTCGGCTGGCGCGCGGGCGTGGTGGCCGGGCTGTCCTTCGCCGCGTGGGGCATGCACATGCAGTTCTCCACCACGGCGTGCAGCGAGGCGGTGTCCCTCTTCTTCATGCTGGCCACCTTCGCCCTGTACGCGGAAGGGGTGGGCGAGAACCGCTTCCTGCCTCTGTTCCAGGCGGCGTTGATGCTCAACCTGGCCTGCGCGCTCCGCTACGACGCGTGGATGTACATCCCGCTGCTCACGCTGGCGTTGTGCTTCAGCAGCGAGGACAAGGTGGTGTCCCTCACGCGGGCGGTGGGCTTCGGGCTGGTGTGCCTGCCGTTTCCCCTGCTGTGGATGCAGGGCAATGAGCTGATGCACGGCAATCCGTTCTTCCCGGTGGTGGCGGTGGAGGACTTCCATCAGAACTGGGTGAAGTCGTCCATGGGCTCGGGGTCGACCGTGCTCTGGCGGCTGCAGCAGCTGACGTTCTGGCCCGGCATCGCCCTGATGACCCTGTCGCCGCTGGTGGCGCTGCTGGGCATGGCGGGCATGGTCCGCGCGTGGCGCTCGCGCCCGGACACTCGCTGGCTGGTGGCCGCGGCGGTGATTCCCGCCGCCTACTTCACCTTCCGCGCGGCGGTGCTGCTGACCTTCGTTCCGCTGGGCCGCTTCACGGTGACGCAGGTCGCGCTGGTCCCTGTCTTCGTGGCCTTTGGCTTCGCCGGGCTGGTGGGGACGCGCGGAGGGCCCGGGCTGCGCAAGGCCCTGGCGGGCGTGACGGCGCTGGTCGCCGTGGCGGTGCCGGTGGCGATGGGCCTCTACACGTTCCGCACCGACGGCTCCCTCCAGAACACGATGCGGCCCATCAGCCCGACCTCCACGAACCCCGTGGCGCTGATGCAGGTGGCGAAGTTCCTGAAGGCGGAGGTCGCCGCCAAGGGCGGCGCCGCGGCGCTCGACATCGACCCGAACTACATGGACCTGCAGCTGGCCTTCTTCTCCGGCCTTCCGGAGGAGCGGCTGGCGCGCGTGCGCTGGGACACCTTCCGCCAGCGCATGCAGGAGGCCCGCCCGGACGTGCTGGTCCGCTTCGACGGGGGCACGCTGGCGAAGGACGCGGGCGTGAAGCTGGACGGGCGCTCGCTGGTGCTGGACGGCGTGGCCTACCAGGAGCTGGATGGCTTCACCGCGCCGCTGCACGTGTACCGGCGCCAGCCGTAGGTCCGGGGGGCCCGCGGGCCCTCAGTGCTGGGGCTCGAAGTCGTCCGGCTCGTAGTCGTCGGGATGGTAGTCGGTGTCCGAGGGCCGGCGGGCATCCAGCCAGCCCTGGAGGATGAACTGCGCGGCCACCTGGTCAATGACCTCGCGGCGGCGGGCGCGGCTGACGTCCGCTTCGAGCAGGGTCCGCGTGGCGGCCACGGTCGACAGCCGCTCGTCCCATAGCTCCACCGTCACGCCCAGCGACTGGGTGAGCGTGTCCGCGAACTTCCGGGACGCCTCCGCGCGCGGGCCCTCGCTGCCATCCATGTTGAGCGGCAGGCCCAGGACGACGTGGGTTACCTCGTGCTCGGCCACGACGGTGGCCAGCGCGGCGAGGTCTGCCTTGAGCGACGTCCGGCGAACGGTGGTGACGCCTTGGGCCGTGAGGCCCAGTCCGTCCGAGACGGCGACTCCAATGGTTTTGGTGCCCAGGTCCAGGCCCATGGTGCGCATGCCGCGGAACTTAACCGCAATCCTTCGTCGCGGACCGCTCCGTCCGCGCATGGGGACGCGCGCTGGCTTCGTTGCTGGCTAACCGCCGGATTTCGCTGGGGGCGTCCTGTGCCCATGGGCGGCACCCCCGCTGCACTCCGGCGGCCCCGTCCGAAAGACGACTGCGCGGCATCGACACCAACCCGTCGCGCGAGAGGGCACATGCTCGACTTCATCAAAGGTGCGGCCAACTTGCTGGCTGGCCCCATGTCCACCGCGGTGGATTTCGCGGGCAACGCGCTGGGATTGCCGCCACTCATCACCAACTCCATCAAGGCCGCGGCCGGCGTCGCGACGGGCAACGTCATGATGGCGGCCAGTGGCGCCATGGGGGTGGCGCAGGAGCTGTCGAAGAATCCACCCGCGAAGACGGAGTACCACGCGTCCTCGTCGGCCCGCGCGAAGAGCGACAACGGCTATGCGCCCTCCGCGGCCTCGTCGCCCATCCTGAATCCGGGCAGCAGTCCGCTGGACCCGAAGATGCTCGACTACGCGGATGCGCTGAGGGTGCTGGAGGCGAACTTCCAGCAGCTGGACCTGCTGGATGGGAAGAAGAGCGGCTCGCTTTCGAAGAAGGATTTGCAGCGCATCTCCACCGACTCCAGCCTGTCACCCCAACTGCGGGACGCGGCCGCTTCATGGTGGAGAACACGGCGCTCTTCGAGCGGCTCGACCGCCAGGGAGCGCTGGCGGGCATTGGCGTCTTCTCTCCGCTGTACAACCTGGACACCTTTTCGGCGAAGGACCTCCAGCGCGAGCTCAAGGCGGTGGACGCGGAGTTCGCGCGGTATGGCCGGCCCACGCGCCCTGGAACAGGTGGTACGCCGTCGCCGGGCACGGGCGGCACGACTCCGCCGGGAACGGGGGGAACGACTCCGCCGGGCACGTCCGGCAATGGGGGCTCCGCGCCAGTGCAGGGCGGCTCGCCGACCTCGGCTTCGAGCCCGTTGGACCCGGACTTCGTCGAGTATCACGACGCGCTGCGCGTGCTGAACGCGAACTGGGACACCTTCGACTCCGCCGTGGGGGCGAAGGACAACGTGCTCACGCGTGACAACTTCGACGCCATCCTGAACAGCCCGGCGGCCTCGTCGACGCTGAAGCGCGCCGCGCAGTTCTTCAAGGACCACCCGGCCTACTTTGACCGGCTGGAGATGGCGGCGGGGGTGGGCCCCCGCGACGGCATCGTGGGCCGTCCGGACGTCACAGCCGCGCTGCGACAGGCGGACGCGGCGCAGGCGACGTCGGGTGCGTCGTCCTCGAACGGCTCCGGGGGAGGCCGGCCGGCCGGCGGCGGCTCGTCGAACGTTCGGAGCATCGTCGACAACCCCAACATGAGCATCGAGGACAAGATTCAAGCCATCCTGATGTCCATCTCCAGCGACACGGACGAGGAGATTCTCGACGTGATGGAGCAGATGGCGAACGTGCGCGACCAGCGGGCCACGCTGGGCACCGGCGAGGCGGACCGGAAGACGGGCGCGAAGCTGGAGAGCAGCATGCAGGAGTTGGAGCTGCGCCTTCAGCGGCTGGTGGAGAAGCGCAAGGCGATGTTCGACCTGATGAGCAACATGTCCTCGAAGTTCCACGAGATGGCGAAGACGGCCATCTCCAACCTGCGGAGCGCTTGAGCCGTCATGGGACGCATCATCAAACACGAGGGAGCGGTGGCCATGCGGATGCAGCGCGGCGTGGTGCAGGGCTTGAAGGCGTTCGCCCGGGGGGAGGCGACGTGGGCGGAAGTGGAGGGGATGACGTTCGAGGAGGCGAAGGCCATTGCCCAGGTGGGGTGTGACCTCGCGGCCGCGGGACGCCTGGAGGAAGCACGCATCCTCTTCGAGGGCTTGGTGGAGGGGAACCCGAAGGACGCGGCGGCGCGCGCGGCGCTGGGCACCGTGTACCAGAAGCTGGGCAAGCTGGACGAAGCCATCGCCGAGTACAGCGCCGCGCTGGAGCGCGAGCCGGACAACCCGGTGGCGCTGGCGAACCGCGGTGAGCTCTACCTGCGCAAGGGTGAGCGCCAGGGCTTCACGGACCTGGCGAACGCCGTGGAGGCGGACCCGCATGGCGAGACGGCGGGAGGACGCCGGGCGCGTGCGCTGGTGAAGGCCATCACCTTGGTGGCCGTGGAGAAGCTGAAGGAGAACTCGCAGCCGTAGGGCCGGAGTCGGGGGGGGCAGGGCCACCGGGCCGTCGGGGAGCGGCCGGGTGGAGGCAGTCGGCAGGTGGGTTCGGGGAAGAGGCGTGGCCGGAAGAGGAGGGGGGAGCCCACCTGTCGACCGCTGTTTCAGGGCGTGGGAAGCGAGGCAATCCGTTCGCCGATGGGCGGATGGCTCATGCCCCTGAGGACGACCCAGCGAGGAGGCTCGGGGTCCATCTTGTTGACGCGCGCGGCCTTCACCAGCATGCGCCGGAAGGACGCCACGTCGCCCGTGAGGCGCAGCGCATACCGGTCCGCCTCGTACTCCCGTTCCCGGGAGAAGGCGCCGGAGATGGGCCGGGCGGACAGCATCAAGAGGAAGAAGAGCAGGGAGATGAGGGGCAGGTTGCGGATGTCCGCGAAGCGCGTGGCACCAAACCAGCCGCGGGACGCGGACAGGCGCAAGAGCCTGTCGAGCGCGAAGAGCAGGGCCACCAGCGCCACCGACGAGGCGATGCGGGCAGGCCACTTCGACTCGTGCACATGGCCCGCTTCGTGGGCCACCGCGGCGAGGACTTCGTCCTCGGAGAGCTCCTTCAGGATGACGTCGTTGAGGACGATGGTGCGCGTGGGGCCCTGGCCGGCGAAGTAGGCCTGGAGCCGGCGCGAGGAGACGGAGGTCTCCTCCTCCAGGATATCGGCGAAGGCGATGTCCGCCTTGTCCATGAGGTCCACGATGCGGGCGCGCAGGGGGCTGTCGGGCATCGGCTTCTGTTTGAAGAAGAGGCGGCTGCGATACGGGTCCAGCGCTCCGGAGACGAGGAGCAGCAGCGCCACGGGCACGCCCAGCACCAGCCACCAGTTGCGCAGCTTGCGCGCCAGTCCGAACATGCCGATGACGAGCGCGCAGATGGCGAAGGAGGCCAGCAGCTGTGACTTGAGCATGTCGTAGGCGAAGGTGGCGGGCGTCTGCGTGGACATGCCGTGCCGGTGCTCCAGCGTGTAGCTGAACCAGACGTCCACCGGCAGGTAGACGAGCGACACGAGCACGTCCGTGAAGAGGGCGAAGAGCACCGCGGCGCCCCATCCAGGCTCACCCCACAGCCGGTCCATGGCACGGAAGAAGGCGCGGCTGACGGGGGCCGTCCGGAGGAAGCCGAACCTCCGCTCCAGATCCGCGGCGGTCGCCACGGCCAGCCGATAGAGGGGCTGCACGAGCACGCCCATCATGAACAGCAGCAGGGCCATGTTGACGAAGGGCCCCACCGCGGCCCGGATGTAGACGGGCCGGTGGAAGGCGTGAATCTCCGCCAGTTGCTCGGGGGTGAAGAGGGGCTCCATGGAAGCCCCAGGCTACGCCGTGCGCGCCGGCCTGCCCAGCCGGGGGCGCGCGCTCGCTCAGGTGTGCGGCTCGCCCTCGGTGGCGGCGGGCGCGGCCGACGCGGGTTCGCCCTCCGCGTCCGCCAGCAGCAGGGCCTTCACCTTGGCCAGGCTCTCCCGCGTGCGGTCCACGAAGGTGCTCTGCGAGCCGATGCGCTCGGCCGTCTCCAGCGTGCGCTCGTAGATGTTGATGGACTTGGTGAGCAGCACGCGAATCTTCTTGCGCAGCTCCTGCCGGTAGATTTCCGCCTCGCTGGCGTCCAGCTCCGCGGGCGCCGGCGAGTTCACCATGTGCTCGTAGAGGTTTTCGTACAGCGCGCCAATCTGCGCGCCCGCGGCGGTGGCCCAGTAGCCGTTGCCCACGCGGATGGAGCGCAGGTAGTGCCCCTGCGCGGACAGGAGCAGCTCGGCCTTGTAGTTGAGGTCCTGGGCGAGCTTGTCCGCGCCCTTCGCCGGGTCCAGCTTCACGCCGTCGTAGGAGAGCCGGTACAGCTCGCCGATGAAGAAGTGGGCCTGGGCGGGGAAGTAGTCGTCCACCTCGCCCTTGTCCTCCAGGGCGTCATAGGTGGTGAGCGCCTTGCGCAGCGTGACTTCTGCGGTGTCGCGCGCGCCGCCCTCCAACTGGCAGATGCCCTGCTGCACCTGCGCCTCCAAGCGGCGGTTGAGGGGGAGGTCCTCGCGCGCGGCGATGGTGCTCAGCAGCTTCGCCGCCTGCTCGTAGCGCTCCAGGTGGTAGTCCACCTCCGCCACGCGGAAGGCCGCGTCGAGCGCGTCACCCTGGCCCTTGGCCGCGTCCGCCAGCTCGGAGAAGCGGTGGCCGGCCTCCTCCCACTCCTTGAGGCGCTGGTGGGCGAGGCCCGCGTTGTAGAGCGCCGCGCGGCGGTGGCGGCTGTCGGGGAAGAAGTCCACGAGCCGGCCGAAGTAGCGCGCCGCCTGCTGGAAGTCGTTCGCGGCGAAGGCCGACGTGCCGCCCGCGAAGAGCTCCTCGTCGTTGAGCTTGTCCAGCTCCAGGTCCGCCGTCACCGTCACCGCGTCGAAGTGGAGCTCCTGCTTGGGGCCGTTCGCCGCCTGCGGCTCTTCCCGCGTGGCGGAGCCCGTCGTCCGGCACCCGGACACGACGAGTCCCAGCGCGGCCACCCACCACCACTGGCTGACAGGCTTCTGCTTCAGCGCTCTCCCGTTCGACACATCATCCTCCTGGACCGGCTCCCCCTCCCGGACAGCGCCGGGCACCGTGGGGTTCCCACCACCGTTACCGGGCACGCCAGCTTAATGCGCCCGTCCCGTGCGCGCTTCCCCGGCCGCCTGCTTTGGACGGACGGCGCACCGTGCGAAACGAGGAAACACGGCGGCGGGCCCGGAGACACCGGGACCCGGCCGGGTCAGCCCATGGCCTCGTCGCCCACCAGGTACCGTCCGGTACGCCACAGGGCGGAGATATCGTGCACATCCATCGCGAAGCGCGGCACCTGGATGATGGGGACCCCCGGGCAGGCGGCCTGGAGCTGGGCGATGCCGGCGCGGTCCTGTTCGGCCATGATTTGCTGCTCGCGCAGCGTCTCCTCCACCTTGGCGCGCCGGGTGGGCGTCAGCGTGGCCGCGTCCTGCCAGAGTGACTCCGTGGGCATGGGGTGCACGCGGTTGACCACCAGCGACACCACCTCCATGCGGTGCTGCTTGAGCATCTTGTGGAAGTGGATGGCCTCGTCCATGCGCTCGGGGTGGGGGCTGGTCACCAGCACGAAGCCGGTGCTCGGGTCCTCCAGCAGTTGGCGCACGCCGCGGGCCCGCTCGCGAAAGCCCTCGTTGAGGGAGGAGATGGCGAGCATGAAGTTGGAGAGCTCCTGGAGCATCTCCGTGCCGGTGAACTTGGCCAGCCCCCGCATCACGTAGCCGCCGCGGTTGAAGAGCGACATGCCCAGCTTGCCGGCCTTGAGCGCCGGCGTGAGGAGCCACTTCGCCGCGTCGTTGTCCAGGAAGTCCAGCACGCGGTTGGGCGCGTCCAGGAAGTCCAGCGCGTGCGCGGTGGGCGGGGTGTCCAGGACGATGAGCTCGTAGTTGCTGCTGCGGCGCAGCTCCCACAGCTTCTCCATGGAGATGTACTCCTGGCTGCCAGCCAGGGCCGTGGAGAGGGACTGGTAGAAGCGGTTGGACAGGATGCGCTCGCGCTGCTCGGGCGAGGCGACGCGGGTGATGAGCTCGTCCCACGTCTGCTTCATGTCCAGCATCATCGCGTACAGCGGCGCGCGTGGCTGGATGCCCAGCGGCTCCAGCGCGGTGGCGGGCACGCGCGTCTCCGCGTTGCCCAGCGCCGTGAGGCCCAGCGAGTTGGCCAATCGCCGGGCCGGGTCGATGGTGCACACCATGCTGGAGCGGCCATCCACCGACGCGCGCAGGGCCAGGGCCGCCGCCGCCGTCGTCTTGCCCACGCCGCCGGAGCCCACGCAGATGAGGACGCGCTTGCCCGCCAGGGCGGGCGACAGGGCCGTCGTGCTCACGCCGCCCCCGTCACGAGAGGTTCAAGGTGCTCCATGACCTGTTCAATCGCCTTGCGCCCGAACTCGGGCGTGAAGAGCCGGGGGACGGGGTAGACGGGCGCGTGCAGGTTGCGCTCCAGCTTCGTCCCGGCAAGCACCGCTTGTGCCGCGCGGTCGTGGTGCGCCTGGGCCACGGCGAACAGCTCCGGGTGGCCCCCCAGGGCCTCCAGGTCCGCCTCGGTGAAGCGCTCCGGGAAGGACTGGTTGAGCACCGCCGCGTGCGTGCGCAGGCTCACCTTGTCCCGCAGCGCCGCGTGCAGCTCCAGCGCCTCGTTCACCGGCATCTCTTCCGGCAGCGCCACCAGCACCGCGGCCGTCACCGCCGGGTCCACCAGCAGGTCGCGCATCTTCTGGGCCTCGCGGGCCATGGGCCCCGGCGGCACCGTCTGAATCAGCACCTGCGGCACGCTGAGGAAGGAGATGGCGTGGCCCGTGGCGGGCGCGTCCATGATGACGGTGTCGAAGCGCCAGCGTCCGTCCGGGAGCTTCTCCTGCAGGTGGAACATGATTTTGCCCAGCAGCACCAGCTCCTGCAGGGACGGGATGAAGCGGAGGAACTGGCGCACCAGCCGGTTCTCGAAGACCGTCTTGTAGAGAGTCTCGAAGCGGAGAACCATGAGGCCGTACTCGCGCATGGCCTCCTGGGGCCGCACGTTGACGGCCCAGAGGTTCTGCTCCAGCTGGGCCACCTCGGGCCCGGCTTCGGGACGCTCCAGGAAGCGGCTGATGCGCTCCTGGGTGTTCACTTCGCACACCAGGGTGCGCTTGCCCGCGCGCGCCGAGCGCAGCGCCAGGGCCGCCGCGACGGTGCTTTTGCCGACTCCGCCCTTGCCGGAGACGATCCACAGTCGCTTGTCGAGTAGTCCGGCCATAGAATGAGAGCGGCGAACCGTAGGAATCGTGTTCACGGGAGTCAACGCGTTTGGCCTCGGGTTGTTGCCCTGCTTGACACGTCGCGTTGCCCCCTCGCAGAGTGCGGCGTTTTCTTCAAGACTTCCAGATGGCCCGGTAGGGCTTTCCTCGTGAGGACGCGCGTTTTCATGCTCAAGAACAACCCGGTGATGAAGAAGCTCGTGGAAACGGGCGAGGAGCGCATCGGCAAGCTGGCGCAGCAGCTGCTGTCGAACGAGAAGTTCGTGGCGGCGGTGCAGACGCTGGTGTCGCGCTCCCTGGCGGCGAAGGGCACCCTGGACAGCGCGCTGCGCACGGCCCTGTCCGCCGCGAACCTGCCGTCCACCGCGGACCTGGAGCAGCTTCGTTCGAAGGTGGACGACCTGGAGCGTCTGCTCTCGTCCGTCGAGGGCAAGGTCGACACGCTGTTGGCGGCGAAGTCCCCGAAGAAGTAATCCGCTCGTCGGAAGCCGCCACCTTCTCGGTGGATGAGGAGTGCCCGGACATGAGGCGCATCGCGTTCATCAATGAGAAGGGTGGGACCTGCAAGACGACCCTGGCGGTGAACACGGCCGCCTGGTTGGCCAAGGAGCGCGGCCTGCGGGTGCTGCTGGTGGACCTGGACACGCAGGGCCACGCGGGCAAGGCCCTGGGCGTGGATGTGCGCACGCTGCCGCGCAACGTGTTCCACCTGTTGACGGATGCCTCGGTGCGCTTCGAGGACGTCGTGCAGCGCTCCGCCGTGGACGGGTTGGACGTGCTGCCCGCCTACAAGGAGATGGCGGAGTTCCCCGTCGTGGTGGCCGCGGACGCGCGCCGGGCCCACCGGCTGGCGGACCGCCTGAAGGCGGCGGAGGCGGCGGGGTATGACGCCATCGTCTTCGACGCGCCGCCCTCCATGGGGACCACCACGCGCAACATCCTGGTGGCCGCCACCGAGGTGGTGGTGCCGGTGGCGCTGACGTACCTGGCGCTGGATGGCTGCGCGGAGGTGGCGGACACCGTCCGTCAGGTGGGCGAGGCGGAAGGGCGGCCGGACCTTCGCGTCACGAAGGTGGTGCCCACGCTGTACCGTAAGACGGCGCTGGCCACGGCGATTCTCGAGCGCCTGAAGGCCTACTTCCCGGACGCGCTGGCCGCCACGCCGCTGGGCTACGACGTGAAGGTCGACGAGGCGCAGAGCCACGGGCAGACCATCTGGGAGTACGCGCCGCGCAGCAGGGGCGCCCAGATGCTGGCGGCCATCGCCGCGGAGCTGCACGGCGAGCCCGCCCCCAAGCGGAGGCGGGCTTCGCAGAAGGCCTGAAGCAGCGCGGTTACTCCTGCTTCGGCTGTTCCTTCTGCTGCTCGACCTGCTCCAGCTTCTTCTCCAGCTCCTCCAGACGCTGGGTGAGGGTCGCCATGTCGCGGCCCAGCGCGGGCAGGTTGCCGGTGAGGTTCTCCACGACGTGCTTCACGCGCTCGTCGATGCGCCGCTGCCACTCCTCGAAGGCCCGCTGGCTGGCCTTGAGCAGGTCCGCCGGGCTGAGGCCCGCGGCGGTGGCGTCGGTGGCCGCGGCGGGTGCCTCGGCCGGCTCCTCGGCCGTTTCGCCCTCCGGCCGGGGCGCGTTCTCGTCCCGGCGCAGGAGCTTGTCGAGGCGGGACTCCGCCTCCTCGCGGATGGAGGCGACTCGCGGAGAGACCTCCTTCTGGATGAACCCGGAGATGGACTCGCCAGGGTGGCGGATGATTTCCCGCAGCACCGACAGCGGCATCTGGTTCTTCTTCTTCTCCTCCTCGAAGATGATCTGAGCGAGGGTGACGGAGGTCAGGTCCTCCTTGGTCCGGTTGTCGACAATCCGGACTTCGGTGCCCTCCTTGATCATCGCTGCGATCTCATCAAGGGTGACGTATCGGCTCTCCACGGTGTCGTAGAGCTTCCGGTTCGTGTACCGCTTGATGATCTTCGGCTCCTTGCTCGGAGCGCCTGCTTGCTCAGCCTCGCTCATGTGTCTCTCCGCCCCTTTTGGGCTCGACTTCAAGCCACGTGCCCCGCCTGAGTCTCGCAGGGGCGTTTCTCGTAGCAGAGGGGTTGGGGGCGAGCAAGCAACGTGAACCCGGCTCGCCGTGTCCACCCCCATCGTCCTATACTCGTGGTTCCTGCCGGGCCTGCTGAATGATCGTCAAGTGTGAGCGGTGCCAGACGCGGTTCAAGATCCCCGACGAGAAGGTGACCGAGAAGGGGGTCAAGGTCCGCTGCACCAAATGCCAGAACACGTTCCGGGTCACCCGCGAGGCCGCCGCCGTCGCGCCGGGCGAGCCGCCAGCCCCCTCTTCGGACGGGCAGGTGGACCCGTTCGCCCGCTTCGGGGTCGCTCCCGACCCCAGGGCGGTGGAGGTCACCAAGCCGGGCTACTTCGAGCTGGGCGTCGAGGCGAGCAGGCCGCTGCCGGCCCGGCCCAGCGCCCATCCGCCGAGCTGGAACGCCATGGATGGGGACCTGGACTCGGAGGACGGTGTCTTCCAGGAGCCCACGCGCGTTACTCGGATTCCGCTTCCCCCCGCCGCGCAGTCGCCCGAGCCCGTGGCGCCGCCGACCCGTGGCAGCGCGCCGCCGGGGGCCTTCGTGGTCCCAGTTCCAGAGAATCCGGGACGCCCGATGACCGCGGCACCTGGGGCCCATGCGCGGACGGCGGGCCCTCGGGGTGCACCCGCTGGGGGGGAGGACCGGTCGTCACCGCCCGTACCGGAGTTCGCCGGGCCCACCGTGGCCCCCGCCTCGGCCCGTAGGAATCCGGCTCCGCCGCCCCCGGTGCCCGAGGCAGACCCGTTTTCGGACCTTCTGGGAGCGCCTGCTTCGGCGGGGCCCTCGGCGACGGATGCGCTCCGCCGGAGCTCCGTGGCGCCTCCTCGGGGGAGCACGCCATCCGGGGCGGTGGCCCTGGGGGCGATGCGTCCGAGCGGGGCTCCGCCGTCCGCTGCGCCTCCCGCGTATGGGGGAGAGGACCCGTTCGCGTCCATCGACATCGATGATGCGGCGGCGATGTCGCCGGCGACTGGGACGCCACCGCCGGTGGAGAACGACCCGTTCGCGTCCATCGACATCGACGACGCGACGGTGCCATCCGCGGCGCCTGGGCTCCCTCCGCCCACGGGCAAGGACCCGTTCGCGGCCATCGACATCCACGCGGCGGCACCAGGACGCCCCTCGCCAGCGGGGAAGGACCCGTTCGCGGCCATCGACATCCACGCTCCACCGTCGGCCACGCCTGGCGGGCACGACCCCTTCGCTTCCATTGATGCCGCCCCAGCGGCAGCAGCAGGGGGCGCGAGGTCTCCGGGCGCGGCTCCCTTCGCGTCCTCGGATTCGGCGATGGGGGCTGGAACGGCACAGGGGGCTTCCGCCGGTGCGGCACTGCCGCCCTCCGCGGATGCTCGGGACTTGTTCGACCTGGGCTCCGACGTGGGTGGTCCGGGCGAGGACTCCGGCCTGTTGCCCACGGACACCGGCCGGGCCGCGCTGTTCGGCAGCGCGGAAGGGGAGGGACTGTCGGCCGCCGAAGAGGGCTCCGGCGTCTCCCTGCTCGGTGACGTGCCTCCCGCGGAGGACGCGCAGGCCTTCGGCGTCACGCTGGGGCGGGTGGGGTCGCAAAGCGGCATCCAGCGCGAAGTGCTGGACATGGACGGGCTGCCGTCGAAGCCCGTGGTCACCGTGGCCAAGCCCACCGCGCGTCCCGAGGACGTGGGCATCCCGCAGAGCCGTCCGCTGAGCCGCCTTCGCAAGGCGGCGGCCTTCACCGTCAACTTCGTGCTGGCCGCCGCCCTGGTGGCGGTTCTGGGCACGGTCGGCCGGGCGTACCTGCGCGACGGGCGTCTGGACGTGTCCGCCTTGTCGCTGGACTCGCTCCGGGCCTTCTTCGTCCCCGCGCCGAAGCCGCTGGTGTCCGTCGACGTGACGAACGGGCTGTACGAAACGCGCGAGGGCAGGTCGCTCTTCTACGTCCGAGGGGATGCGGCGAACCACTCGGACACCGCCGCCCGCATCCGCGTGCGCGCCGCGCTGTATGACGGCAGCCAGCGGGTGGCGTCCGCCGAAGCGCTGGTGGGCGGGGTGCCGACGCCCGAGGAACTCTACGGGGCGGGGACGCCCGAAGCCGCGTCGGCCTTGCGCCAGCGTGTCGACGATGCCGCCGTCTCCGTGGCGCCCGGTGCCAAGGCCCCCTTCGTCGTCATCTTCCCCGAGCGTCCGGCCGACCCGGGGGGATTCCGTCTGGAACTGACCCTGGAGCCGGAGCGCTCCAAGACGGCGGAGGCCGGCCGCCGGACGGAGTGAGCCACCATGCCCACGCAGGAGGATGCCCGGACCGTCGCCCGTTTCATCCACGCCCTGAGCGGGGGGGCGGAGGTGCGTCGCAAGGCCGCGGCGCGTGAGCTCGCCTGGAGGGATCCACTCGACTCCAACGAACTGGTTGGCCACCTCATCGCGCTCTCTCGCGCGGGGTGGGGGCCCGCCGCCTGCGCCTTGTCGGACTTCATGGCCGCGCTGGAGCAGGAGGCCGAGAACATCCCCCACGTGGCGTCCCTGCGGCGGCTCGCGAACGTCCAGTCGCTCGACACCGTGGCGGACCTGTTCGTCCAGGGCCCCGCGAAGCTGGAGATGGACGTGGATGCCGCGGCCCGCGCGGACGCCAACGCCTTCTCCCAGTCGCTCGGGCACCTGAAGCAGCAGGCCCGCCTGACGCGGGACCCGGACACGCTGTCCCGCCTGGCCACTGTCAGCAACCCCACCGTCCTGCGCAACGTGCTCATCAACCCCCGACTCACCGAGGAGCTGGTGGTGCGCATCGCCGCGCGGCGTCCCGCCCGTCCCGAGCCGCTCATCGAAATCTGGAGGTCACCGCGCTGGTCCGTGCGTCACGCCGTCCGGCGCGCGCTCGTCTTCAACCCCTACCTGCCGCCGGAGACGGGCGCGAAAATCGTCCCGCTGCTCAACACGGCGGACTTGAGGGAGCTGGCCTCGAATGCCGCCCTGCATCCGGCCCTGCGTGCACAGGCCTCCCGGCTGCTCGAGGAGGGCGCTAGCGGCGGCGTGGCTGCTCGGGCTCGCTGAACTCGGCGTCCGTGGTGCTCCGGCGGGCCGGGGGCAGCGGCTTCGCGTCAACCAGGTCCTCACCCTTCGAGGCCTTGCGGAACGAGTACACGAACTTGCCCACGGCATTGCCGAGCTGACCCATGCGGGCGGCCGAGAAGACCACCAGCAGGATGAAGCCGAGGACGATGATTTCTCCGAGGCCGAGGCCCAGCATGATGGGGGCACAGTGCAGCAAAGGGCGAGGGGAGGCAAGCCATGCGTCCACCGCCGCACGCCCGGTTGGACTTCTGATGCACGGCGCCGTCCATCCGCGCAGACTGGAGGGCATGCTCCTGCTTGCCCACCGTGGCGCCAGTGCCGATGCCCCCGAGAACACCCTGGAAGCCTTCGCCGAGGCGGCCCGTCAAGGCGCGGACGGTGTGGAACTGGACGCGATGCTGTGCGGCTCCGGCGAGGTCGTCGTCTGTCACGACGAGCGCCTGGAGCGGCTCGCGGGGCTGCCATGGGAGGTCCGGCTCACGCCCTGGTGGAAGCTCCAGCGGGCCGACGTTGGCTCGCCCCTGGGCTTCGCGCCCGCGCGTATCCCCCTGCTGGAAGAGGTGCTGGATGCCCTGCCGGCGCAGTTCCTGGTCAACATCGAGCTCAAGTGCGAGCGCGCCGATGACGGGGGCCTGGCGGAGCAGGTGGCCCGCCTGGTGCGCCGGCGCGGGCTGGCGGGGCGGGTCGTCGTCTCCAGCTTCAACCCGCTGTGCCTCTTCCGCCTCGCGGCCGCGGCGCCGGAGCTGCGCCGGGGATTTCTCATCGACCCGGACAAGTCCTGGGGCTTGCAGGCCTATGCGGTGAGCCCGCTCGTGTCGTCACACTCGGTCCACCCCTTCCACGAGGACTGCACCCCGGAGCGGGTCGCCGCGTGGCGCGCGGCCGGGCTGAGCGTGGCGGCGTGGACCGTGGACGACCCCCAGCGCGCCCATGTGATGGAGCGGATGGGGGTCAGCTACCTCATCACCAACCGGCCGGGGGCGGTCCGTCAGGCCCTGCACCCCGCCGCGTAGCGCTCAGAAGTCCAGGCCGAGCGTGGTGTTGAAGGCGAAGACTGCCGGCAGGCCCCGGTCCACGGTGGCGCCGTTGGTGTCCACGTAGGAGACGCTGCCCGTGCGCGTCAGCGACAGCTCCGCGCCCAACTGGAGCACGCCGCCGATGAAGCGCACGCCGCCGTAGATGCGCTGGTTGATGTTGCTGCCGAAGCCCACCTTCCGGTACTCGGCGGTGTCCTCCAGCGCTTCGCGCGAGTCGTTCCCCGTCGAGTCGTCGAAGCTGCGGTAGGGGTCGAAGTCGATGCGGCTGGACGTCGCGCCGACGAAGCCCAGGTCCAGGCCGCCGTAGGGCGTGAGCGTCACCATGCCGCCCAGGGGGAACTGCTTGCCCACGCCGAAGTCCAGGCCCATCACCGTGAGGCCCAAATCGCGCGCGCCGAACAGCTTCGTCACGTGCCCGCGCACGCCGAAGTCAGGCAGGTAGGTGAAGCCCTCGTTGGCCGCCCACTTCACCTCGCCGGTGGCCACCACCTGGCTGCTCTTCTCAATCCAGCCGACGCGGCCGCCCAGCTCCAGCGAGAAGGGCAGGCCCTTGCGCGCGTGGAAGGAGGGGATGAGCACCGTGCCGGGCTGCTCGTTCTGCGTGGGAATGTGCACGCCGCCGGGCAGGGACACCACGGAGAGCTCCGCGTTGATGGCCCAGGCCGAATGGCCCGTCGTCTCCGGCGGCATCAGGTTCACGGAGGTGATGGCGGCGCCCATGATGCGGGCGAAGGCCTGGAAGTCCGCGTTGGCGGACGCCACCGAGCTCTCCCCCGCGGCGGGGTCGGGATTTCCGAACCGTGCGATCTGCAGGTCATTGGGCGCCGCGACAACGGACGCCCCTGACGCCCAGGCCGCGAGGGCCACCCATCGACTGAACGTCCGCATTCGAGTCACCGCCTCCAGGGCGCGCGACCGGCCGGTGAGGCGCCCACCGCGCCGGACGCTAACGCCTGCTCGCGAGGAGCGTCAACAAAACGGGCGGCCCCTCCCGCGGTCTCCTGGGGGAGTCCCGCTGGAAAGGCCGCCCGGAAGGATGCGGCGCGCCTTGGAGGCGCCTACTGCGGCTGCGGCTTGCCGGAGGTGCTGCCGGCGGGCGAGGCCATCTTCTGGGCGACCTCGGCCGGGCGGCGGCGGATGACCAGCGTGCGGCGGCTGGCGAAGTCGCTGTCCTCACGGGCCACCACCAGCACGTTGTTGTTGCCCTCCTTCAGCGCGAACTCCGTGGAGAACTTCAGCGTGTTCGGCTCACCGCCCTTGGGGTCCACGCCCTTGAAGTAGACCTTCTGGTCGTTCACCAGCACGTAGACGTCCAGCAGGCCGTGGGGGTCCGTCACCACGCCGGAGAGCGTGAACTTGTCCCCGTTGGCCACCAGGCCGCCCGCGGCCGGATCCACGTCCAGGCGGATGTCGGGCGGGCGGTGGTTGGTGACCAGCGTCGCCTTGGGCGCGGTGGCCTTGCCCGTCTTCAGCTCCTTCGCGTCCTGGCTGCGCACGAAGGCGAAGCGGTCCTTCTCCAGCTCCACGCGGTAGTAGCCCTTGGTGGCCGCCTCGGCGGGCAGCACCGTCGTGCCACTCAGCTTCGCCACGGTGCGCGCGTTCTGCGCGGGCGCGCCGTACAGCTCCACCTTGTCCGCCAGGCGGACCAGGCCCTTCTTCGGCTCCATCGTGGCGACCGGAGCCTCGGTGACGGGCAGCTCCAGCTTCTCCATCACGAACTCCTCCAGCGGCTCGTCGATGATGGCCAGCTTCAGCGGGAACGTGTCGCCCTTGAAGCCCTTCTTCACCTCGAGCTGGAAGCGCGCCGTCTTCGTCTCACCGGGCTTCAGCTCGCCCAGTTTGAAGCGGCCCTTCTCGATGAAGATGTTGGCGTCGCCGCCATTCTTGATCTGCGTGAAGGAGTCGAGCGCCGCGCCGGTGCCCGCGTTCGTCACGTCGAGCAGCACGGAGACCGTCTCGCCGCGCTGCAGGGTGCCGTCGCCGTTGCAGGTGGCGCAGTCGTCGATGACCTGCCAGTTGAAGGCGAAGGCGGGGCGGGGCAGCTCCACGAAGTTGAGCTCGGCCACCCGCGTCTCCGGCAGGGCGCCGTGGTCGTCGAAGAAGCGCACCGTCACGTCGTCGCGGCGGCTGGTGAGGTCCTTGGGCAGGCGCACCTTCACCTTCCAGGTCTTCTTCTCACCCGGCGCCAGCGCGCCGAAGAGGAACTCGCGGCGGTCGAGGAAGGCGTTGTCGCTCTCCGTCCAGGCGCGCACGCGCTTGAGCGGCTCGGTGCCACGGTTCTCCGCGGTCAGCGCCATCTCCATCGCCTCGCCCGCGACAATCTTCGCGTCCGGGCCCGGCGTCAGCGACACGGCCATCTGCACGTTCTTCGGCGTGGGGCCCGCGCTCCAGTCCACGCCCAGCGCGGCGATGGCGGCGTTGATGCGGGACTCTTCCTCGGCGCGCTTCTGGTCGATGAACGCCTTGCCCTGCTTGAGCTGCTCCTTGCGCGTGGTGGCCGGAGCGCGCAGCACGAAGTCGCGGGCGAACTGGACCTCGAAGTCCTCCTTGATCTCCTCCTGGGCCTCGGCGTCGAGCTGGTCGTCCAGGTCCTCGCCGATGCCGGCCACGTCGACGTCCAGGCGCGGGTCCTTCTCCCCGTGCTTCGCCGTCTTGGGCGCCGTCTTGCTCTCTTCCTTCTTGGCGGCGGCCTGCGCCTGCTTCTCATCCACCTTCAGGTACTTCATGGTCTCCAGCGGCTTCTCGCGGTCGAGCACGTCCTCGCGCTTCTTGGCCACCGTGGAGGAGTCCGGGTTGCCGAAGTGCTGATCCAGGTCCGCCTCGCCCATGGAGCGGCGCGGCGCGAACACGTCCACGCGCTCGTCGGTGGCGCGGGTGGGGATGAGCTGGATGTCCGGGACGATGCCGACCTCCTGGATGGAGACGTCGCCCGGGGTGAGGTACTTGGCGATGGTCAGCTTCAGCGCGCTGTCATCCGGGAAGTCGTACAGCACCTGGACGCTGCCCTTGCCGAAGGTCTGCCGGCCGATGATGGTCGCGCGGTCGAGGTTCTTCAGCGCGCCCGCGACGATTTCGGACGCGGAGGCGCTGCCGGCGTTGACCAGCACGGCGATGGGGTAGGCGTCCTCGCCCTCCGTGGCCCGGGCGCGCTTCTCCTCGCGCAGCTTGTCGGACAGGCCCACCGTCGCGACGATGGTGCCGCTGGAGAGGAACGTGTCGGAGACCTGGATGGCCTGCTCCAGCAGACCGCCCGGGTTGCCGCGCATGTCGAGCACCAGGCCCTTGAAGCCGCCCTTCGCGTCCGCCTGCTTGCGAAGCTGCGTCAGCGCCGCCTCGAGGTCTCGCGTGGTGTTGCCCTGGAAGTTCTTCAGCCGGATGTAGCCGACGTTGTTGGAGAGCATCTTGTGCTGCACGCTCTCAATCGAAATCATGGCGCGGGCCAGCGTCATGATGCGGGGCTTGTCCCAGCCGTCGCGCTCCACGGTGATGGTGATGCGGCTGTCCACCGGGCCGCGCAGCTTCGACACGGCCTCGTTGAGGTCCATGTTGACGGTGGACTCCTCGCCAATCTTCTTGATGCGGTCGTCCTTCTGGATGCCGGCGCGGTGCGCGGGCGTCTTCGGGATGACCTTGACCACGGTCAGGTTGCCCTCGCGCATCTGGATGACGAAGCCCAGGCCGCCGAACTCGCCCTTGGTGGACAGCTTCATCTCCCGGTACAGCTCCGGGCGCAGCAGCACCGAGTGCGGATCCAACGTGGACAGCATGCCGTTGACGGCCGCGTACTCCACGTCGCGCGTGTCCTCGATGGGCCGCATGTTCTTCGACAGGAAGTCGAAGACGTCCTTGAGCGCGAAGGACATCTTCCACAGCGAGTCCACGTGGGCGATGTCGAACTCGCGCTGCTTGCCGTTCACGTTGACGTTGAGCTTGCCCGTCTCCGCGTTGCCATCCACGAGCACGTCGGGAACGCTCTTCTCGACGTACTCCAGCGAGGCGATCATCATCTCCTTCGGCTTCACCCGCTTCGGGTCGACGTAGTTCTCCTTCACGTAGAGGATGACCTTCGTCAGGACGCGCAGGCTGTTGAGGTCGTGCGGGGCCTTCTCGCCCTTGGCGGCAGGAAGGCTGCCGTCCCACGAGCCTTGGCCGGCCTCGGCTGCGCCCATGGTCAGCGGCAAGGGAGCCCGGTCATTGCCCACCAGGGCCCAGGCGCCGAGGAGCACGGCAACGGCTGTGATGCGGCGGAGGAGACGCGGCATTTGGTTCATCCAAGCTGGGGCACTTCTTCCGGTACCCCGGGTGTGGCGAGAAGCCTTGAGATTTCGACCGTTTATGCGGAGTAGACGAACACTGTAAGCGGCCGGGCAAGCCTAATCACGGGCTCCAGGTGCTTCAAGGCATCGCCTCTCTGCTGGTGAAGCAGAACGTCCCTGGTGGGCATTGCGTTCCCGGTCCCCCGGGATGGACATCCGGCCGGGACGTTTATTTCAACGCAGCGGTAGTGGTCTCTCCAGGAGGGGGCGCCAGCAAGCGGGCCTCGCGCAGCCCGCCGTAGAGCAGGGTGCCGGCGACGATGGCCACCGGCAGGAAGAACGCGTTGAGGATGGGCACCCAGAGCAGCACGTAGATGCCCGCGCCCAGGCCCAGGCACAGCGCCCGGCGCTCGCGCAGCATCCGGCGCACCTCGGCGAAGGGATACAGGTGGCGCGTCATGGGCGCGGCCAGGTACTCGCCGGCCATCCACGTCATGGTGTACAGACTGGCGAGGACCGTCCACAGCACGCTGCCCACCCCCGGTATCAGGTGGAGGGGCAGGAGTACAGCCAGGCCCGCGAGCAGGAAGAACAGGCGCGCGAGCGTGTGGGTGATGCCGGTGACGAACCCCCGGAGGAAACCCGCCACGGTGAAGGAGGCGCCCGGGCCGCCGCCGCAGGCCTCCTCGGTCAGCTCCGACAGCGGGTCCTGGAGCGGGGCCAGCAGCAGGGGCGGCAGGATATTGGCGCCCACGACCCAGAGCACCAGGCCGGACAGCACCAGCACGGTGGTCCAGGCGGCCTGGCCGTACCAGCTCTCCGGGCGGGTCCAGACGGAATCCAGGGCGCCGGGGGCGTAGCGCCACAGCATCCAGACGAGTCCCACCAGGGCGGCCGCGGTGACCACGGCGCAGAGGGCGGACAGGAGGAACAGGCGGCGGTCGCGCAGGATGAGGGAGAAGGCCCGGCCAAGCAGTCCCAGTCCCTGGAAGAAATCGGACAGGCGGGGCTGGGGGGAGATGGAGGGGAGGGGGGAGTGTGGGCTCATGGCAGGCCGATGCGCAAAACAAAGCAGCTCTGAAGGTCTAGGTTATATAGGGCGCGCCCATGTCCCTCGACCTCAAGCGCGCGGCCTCAGAGCCCATCTCCTCCGTCGACATGCTGTTGGCTGGATTCCGAGCCGCCGAGAAGCCCCGTAGTGCGCACCGCCTGGGGCTCGAGCACGAAAAGTTCCTCTACCCCGCCGGCGCCGCGGAGCCCCCCACCTATGAAGGTGAGCGGGGCGTGGGCGCGCTGCTGAACCGGGTGGCCGCGGCGGGCTATACGCCGTTCCGGGAGACGCCCGAGTCGCCCGTCATCGCGCTGCAGCGCGGCGGAGCCACCATCTCCCTGGAGCCCGGCGGCCAGGTGGAGCTGTCCGGCAGCCCCTTCGTCACCGCGCGCGAGGCGCATGCGGAGAACCTGACGCACCTGTCGGAGGTGTCCGCCGCCGCGAAGGAGCTGGGCCTGCGGCTCGTCTTCCTGGGGTACCGGCCGTTCGGGACGACGGCGCAGATGCCGTGGATGCCCAAGACGCGCTACCTCATCATGCGCCGCACGCTGCCGGAGCGCGGCCGGCTGGCGCTGAACATGATGTTGATGACGTCTACCGGCCAGGTGTCCCTGGACTGGGCGGACGAGGCGGACTGTGTCCGCAAGACGGTGGTGGTGGCGCGGCTCGCCCCGCTGATGAACGCGCTCTACGCCAACAGCCCCCTGGTGGAGGGCAAGCCGTCCGGCTACCTGTCCTTCCGCAACCGCGTTTGGGACGAGGTCGACCCCACGCGCTGTGGCTACCTCCCCGCGTTCTTCGACGGCTCGTTCTCCTACCGTGCCTATGTGGAGTGGGCGCTGGATGCGCCGCTGCTCTTCCTGCGGCGTAACAATGAATACCTGTATCCGAAGCTGACCTTCCGGCAGTTGATGAAGGAGGGCTTCGAGGGCAAGCCGCCCGACCTGGGCGACTGGACGGACCACCTGTCCACGCTCTTCCCCGAGGTGCGGCTGAAGACGGTGCTCGAGGTGCGTGGCGCGGACTGTGTGAACCCGGCCATGACGGGGGCACTGGCAGCGCTATGGCGCGGCATCCTCTATGACGCCACCGCGCTGGAGGAGGCCGAGCGCCTGTTGCCGAAGCTGAGCTACTCCGAGCACCTGGCCTTCCATGACACGGCGCGGCGCGAGGGCCTTGGGGGCCGGCTGGGCTCGCAGGAGATTCACCGTCTGGCGGCGGAGATGCTGGCCATCTCCCGCCGGGGCCTGATGCGGCTGGATGCGGCGGACGCGCCCTTGTTGGACCCCTTGGACGCGGTGGCCGCGTCGGGCCGTTCGCCCGCGGTGGCGGTGCTCGAGGCGTGGGAGAAGAACCCCCGCCCCGAGGCGCTGCTGGACGGCTTCGGCCTGTGACGGGTGGGCGGCCTAGAACTGGCCGCCAATCATCACGTTGCCGTTGAAGAGGCTGCCTTTCTCGTCGGCGTTGGTGACGGGGTTTCGGATGAGGCCCTCCCCGCCGACGAACCGGTAGGTGGCGCGCGCGCCGGCCACCAGGTTGCCGAAGCGGTAGTCCAGGCCCGCCGCCAGCGGGAGCTCCGTCTGCCAGTCGTTGTTGTAGACGCGGTCCGCGCCGTCCGACGGGTTGAGGTAGCTCAGGCCCACGCCGGCGCCGACGAAGGGCCGCCATTTCTCGTCGAGGAGCGGTCCCGCCTTGGCCATCAGGGTGGCGTTGTGACGCCAGACGCCCTCGCCATCGCCGTTGTCGCGGAGACGCGAGTCTCTGATGGGAAGGCGCTGGCCTTCGTAGCCCACCTCGACGCCGCCGTACTGCCAGGGGTAGGCGCTGGCGTTGATGCCCAGCAGCGGGCCCACCTTGGTGTTGTTGCCGAGGTCTCCAGTGAAGTTGCCGAGGCCCAGCCGGACGTCGAGGCCCACCAACGGGCGCTCCTCGACGCGAAGCCGCTCGCCCACCTGCTGTGCCTCGATGGCGAAGGCCGGTCCCGCCATGCCCAGCGCCGCCGTGGCGACTCCACCCACAATCGAACGTCGCATCGCATTCCTCCCCGGGAAATCAGTCACCGGGAAACTGGCCATCTGTCGCCACGGTTACAGAGAGAGACGCAGAGGCGCACGGTGGCCTGGCGGGCCGCGGGCGCATCGGCCCACGGGGCGGGGGATGCGGCGGCGTCCACGCGGACGGGCGGGCAGGGGCTCAGCGGCGGCCGAAGAGCTTCTTCAGTCCGGACAGCAGGCCGCCCGGACGGGGCTCCGGCTCGGGGACCAGGGGAGAGCGGGCGAGGAGCGCGTCGAAGGCCGCGTCGTCCAGGGGCTCCGTGACGAGTGTCACCGCGTGCCGCTTCACGCCCGGCAGCGTGGCCTCCACTGACAAGGCGCCATCCGCGGAGAGCGCCAGGTGCAGTTCCACCTCGCCCGCGCGCTCCACGTCGAGCGTGAGCCGGCCGAGGTACTCGGCGTCCGAGGCCTGCGTTGACGTCCCCTGGAAGAGCGCGAGCTCCAGTGGGCCGGGTGCGGAGGGCAGCACCAGCGTCTTGGTCGCGGGCAGGCGGGTGTTCCGCTCGAGGACGCGGCGCAAGGTGCCTCCGCGCTCGGCGACGGCGAGCGGCGAGGAGAGCACCTCGGACACGGTGGCCGCGGGCTTGCCTGCCTCCGCGAGCAGGAGGCCCTGTCCAAGCAGCGCGGCGCCGAGGGCCACGCTGCCCCGAGCGTCCACGTCGTCACGCACGCTCACGCCCAGGCTCTCCTCGAGTCGGCGGCGGACCATGGGCGTGGCGCTCTGCCCGCCCACGAGGAGCACCGCGTCCAGTCCCTGAGGGGAGAGCGCGTTGGATTCGAGGACGTCGCGGACCACGGTGGTGACGCGCTGGGCGAGGTCGGCGGTGAGGGCCTCCACGCGCTCCCGGCTGAGGGGTGGCACGGTGCCCGACGGAAGGGAGACGTCCACCTGCTCCTGCGAGGAGAGGGCCACCTTGGCGGACTCGGCGGCGGTGCGCAGGGGGGCCCAGTCGAGGGGATGGTCCGGCTTGGGCACGCCCTGTTCGGAGAGGTCGCTGGCGATGGCCTCGGCGATGCGTGCATCGAAGTCCATGCCGCCGAGGGTGGCGTCGCCGCCGGTGGTGATGACCTCGAGGTCGTCGCCGGTGACTTGCACCACGCAGACCTGGAGGCCGCCGCCTCCGAGGTCCACCACGAGCACGCGCTTTCGAGCGAGTCCCCGCCCATGCGCGTACGCGAGCGCCGCTGCCGCTGGGGCGATGAGGATGCGCTGGGCATCGAGCCCCGCGAGCGTGGCGGCGTCCCGGAGCGCCGCGCACTGGCGGTCGGTGAAATGCGTGGGAGCGCAGATGACGGCGCGGGTCGGCTTGCGGCCGAGGTGCGTGGCTGCGGCGTGCTTCAGCTCGCGAAGCAGCATGGCCGTGAAGAGGGTGGGCGAGATGACGCGGCCCCGGACCTCGACGGCGGAGTCCCCATTCGCATCCGTGGTGATGGGGAAGGGGAGCAACGGTGCGAGCCAGCGGAGCTGGGGAGAACGCGCCTTCAGGCCGAGCAGTCGCTTGAGACCGGAGATGGCCCGGCGGGGCGCGCGCTGTCCTTCTGTCTGTGCCGCGGCGCCGACGACGAGCTCACCGGTGCCATTCACCGCGATGAGGGCGGGGAGGTCCGTGGTGCCGGTGCCGGGGAGCGGGATGAGCGTGGGCGTTCCGGCCTGGACGACAGCGACGCGCGCGTGCGACGTGCCCAGGTCGATGCCGAGTACGACCTCGGGCAGCGCGGGCGTCGAGGTCGGCTGGGGAATGGGGACTTCGAGTAGGGCTCGGCGGCGGTTGCGCGGTGCATCCGAGTCCAGGGCGACGGCGGGCGTGGGCTCGGCTTCGGTACGGACGGGGGCTGTTCCTGTGACTGTCGCTACGGATGCGGCATCCGTGGCCGTGCTGGGCGGAGGCGTTTCGTTGTGCGCGGCCACAGGCGTCGCGGCTTCGGACAGAGCCGTGTGGCTCGCGGGCTCAATCGCCGTGTCCGCTGGCGTTCGAGGTGAACCCAGGTCGACTGCGGGAGCCAACGCGGTTGGTGCCTGGGACGGCGCCTCGTCTGAACCGGTGGCTGCCTCTGCTCGCTCAGTGGGGTTCGAGGCGGAATCGTCGGGCGCGGTCTTGTCTGTTTCGGGGGCGCTTGGCGGCGCGGCCACTGCCTGCGTGGACGATGCGTTGTCGGATGCCCGTTCGACGTGTCGTCCTCTCTCGTCTCCGGAGTGACAGCCGTTCGATTCTCTTGGGGGCTCGTCGCCGCTGCTGCGGTCGACTCCGTGGCCGCGGCGTTGACTGCTTCGGCGTCGAGCGCATCGCTCAGGGATGCCGCTGTTGCAGGGCTCCTCGTGGTGGATGCGTCACCTGCTTCGGCGTTGGGAGGTTCACTCGGGAGCACCGCCGTCTCGGAAGACGCAGATGCCGCACCAGTACGGGGTGCTTCGCTCGTGGCCGAAGCTGCTGCGGGTGTTTCAGCCGGTGATGAGCCGTCTGCTGTGACTTCGGGCTTGGGCTCTGAACGCGCGGAAGCGTTGGAGGCGTCCGGTACGTGCTCGGCAGTCGAGGCTGCAGCCGTCGAGGCGGATTCCGTCGGGGCCGCCTCGCCTGCGGCAGGGATGCGGTCGGGATGTGTGGCAGCAGCGATTGCCGCGGCCTCGGGGCCGGGCGCGGCATCCGTTGACTCAGCATTCGTTGCTGCGTCGTTGGCGGATGGGGCGCCCGTCACTGAGTCCGCAGTAGAGGGGGGCACCGTTGCAGGCGAGAACGCCTTGAGAGAAGGCTCTGTGCCTGCGTCTGACGCCGGAGCGAGGGGGCCTGTCTTGAGCGTGGGCTCCGTCGAGGGCTCCGCAGACGCGGAATCAACTTGGGCTGGCTCGTTGGATGTGGCTGGAGTCTCAGTCGCATTCCGAGCGCCACTGTCCGTGTCGGCTTGAGCCACGGACTCAGGGGGAGGCTGCGGCGGTTGAGGCTCCGCCACCGGCTCACCCGAGGTCGGAGCGTCGGCTGCACTCGTCGTCGAGGCCGTTGCCGGCGCGATGCCCGTTTCGGTGGACGCGTCTTCCGGGGCAGAGGCCTCATTCGCGGCCTCGTCGGGGCTGTGTGGCGCTCGTTCGGAATCAGCACCGTCGTTTTCCGACGCAGCGAGGCTCGCGGTGATGGCGAAGTCGAGCCCGTCACTCGAATCGGCGTCAAAACGCGGAGTGGCCACGGACGGGCGCTCTTCCGCGTCTGGCGCGTCCGAATCCTGTGGTCCCGTGGCTGAACTGTCGCTGAACGCGGTCTGCTCATAGAGCGCGCCCGCACCTGACTCCCCGGACACCGCATCCGTATGCGTGCTGGCTACAGGCGCTTTCGGGGCCTGCTCAGGTTCGGAGGCGGGTGCTGTCGACTTGGAGTCCGCAACCTCCGAGCGCGCCTCCTCTTCTCGTTCCGTAGTCGCGATGGGCGCGGCTTCCGGAACGGCCGCTGCGTTTGCCAGGGCTGCTCCGCTGTCCGCAACCGCAGTAGGAACTGTAGCCGACGCGCCTTCGACGTGTGCCTCCTCACGCGAGGGGGCAGGTGACGAAGTCGCGGCGCGCACTGAACTCGAATTCTTCGCGCCAGGTGCCCGGCGAATCAGTCCCGGAGGTGGCGTGAGAGCAGGCGTCGTCGCCGGAGGCGGGGGCACGACCTGCGCTGGAGCTTGTGGCTCCACACTGCCGGTACGCCGGGCCACCACGCGGTCGATGAGCGCCTTGCTCGCGGCGTCCAGCTTCACGAAGCGCACCGTCATGCCGGTACGCCCGCCCGTCGCGTCCACCTGGGACTTCACGACGACGCCTTCGCCGCGAAGCAGCCGTGTCCCGTCAGCCAGGACGAACTCGAACGCCAGCCCGGTGCCTTCGGGCTTCATGGCGCGCGTGGCGACGAACACGCCACCACGCGCCACGTTCGAGCCGTACTTGTCGATGAACTCCTCCTCCGTCGTGTACGGGAGGCGGATGCGAAGCGGGAGGAGGCTGGACGCGGTCCCGCTCATTTCAACGGAATCCGCACATCCCCCCCGGAGCCCTGAAGCAACAGGTGCAGCCCGTCATCCCGAAGGGCCTCCGGAGGAAGCTCGAACAGGAGGACCACGTCGGTGCGCTCGTCCGGAGCCCAGGTCCGCCGAAGTGGCCGGGTGCCCCCGACGACCTGGGCATCCCGGGCCACGCCGTACGACTGGCCTTGAGCCCCGAAGAGCTTCGCGCCGTCCAGGTCCAGGGTGAGCGGCGCGCCGCCCACGTTCTGCGTCAGGAGCTGCACGCGGAAGAACAGGTCCTCGGAGGTGAGGCTCACCTTTCCCGAGCCCTTCACCGAGTGCGAAGCATCCAGTCCGGTGAGCTTCACGGACAGGGTGTCCAGCCGCACGGCCTCGTTGGGGGAGGGGAGCTCCCAGGCCCGTTCGGTGGGGACGTTGATGCCCGCGGCCAGGCCGGCGAGGTTCGCGTTCGGGTCTCCGCGCGTGGCCTCGGGGCCCTGGGAGGGACGGCCTCCCTGGTTAACCCGGTCCACTTCCTGGCGGAGCTTCTGGAGCGTGCGGTCGTCGCCCGGCCCCGCGTAGTCAGGGGCGGACTCCTCCTTGCAGCCACCCAGAACAAGGGTGGCCGCCAGGAGCGCCACGGAAGCAGAGGCCCGGTGGTTCATCACGCCGTGCCCACGCCCTTCACCAGCTCGTACAGCTTCTCCAAAGCCGCAGGGAGCTTCGAGGCATCCGGGCCGCCGGCCTGGGCCATCTCCGCCTTGCCGCCGCCCTTGCCGCCGACTTCCTTGGCCATCTCGCGCACCAGCGCGCCGGCGTTGATGCCCTTGGCCACGACGTCCTTGGTGGCCGCGACCAGGATGATGGCCCGGCCGTCTTTCTCGCCGCCGATGGCGACCACGCCCGAGCGGATGCGGTCACGGAGTTGGTCCGCCATGCCGCGCAGGACGTTGTCGTCCGCCGCGTCGACCTGGGTGGCCAGAACCTTCATGCCATTCACGTCGCGAGCCTGCTCCAGCAGGTCCTTGCTGCTGGCGGTCTGCGCCTTGACGGCCACTTCCTCGACCTTGCGCTCCAGCTCCTTCACGCGCTTCTGGGTCGCCTCGACGCGCTTGGAGACGTCCTTCGAGTTCGACTTGAACAGCTCGGCCACCTTGCGCAGCTCGTGCTCCTGCTCGCGGACGTACTGGAGCGCGCCGATGCCCGTCAGCGCGACGATGCGGCGCACGCCGGACGCCACGCCGCTCTCGCTGGAGATCTTGAACAGGCCGATGTCACCGCTGCGCCGCACGTGGGTGCCGCCGCAGAGCTCGGTGGACTCGGGGTGCACTGTGACGACGCGAACCGTCTCGCCGTACTTCTCGCCGAACATGGCGACCGCGCCGGACTTCTTCGCGTCCTCCAGGCTCATGATGCGCGTCTCGGCGCCCGCGTTGTCGCGAATCCAGCCGTTGACCAGGTCCTCGACCTGCTCGAGCTGCGCGGACGTGGCGGGAGAGAAGTGCGCGAAGTCGAAGCGCAGGTAGTCCGGCGCGACGACGGAGCCCGCCTGCTTCACGTGCTCACCGAGCACGAGTTTGAGCGCCTTGTGCAGCAGGTGCGTCGCGGAGTGGTTCGCGCGGATGGACTTGCGGCGCTCCGAGTCCACGCCAGCCTGGACCATGTCGCCAACCTTGAAGGAGCCCTCGGAGACTTCGACCGAGTGGACCACAACGCCCTGCACGGGGCGCTGCGCGTCGGTGACCTTCGCCACCGCCTTGCCACCGTGGCCGACGATGCGGCCGGTGTCGCCCATCTGGCCGCCGGACTCGCCGTAGAACGGCGTGCGGTCCAGGACCACCTCCACCTTGTCGCCCTGGGACGCCTGCGTCACCTCAACGCCGTCCTTCACGATGGCGCGGATGCTGCCTTCGCCTTCGTGGCCCTCGCCCTCATAGCCGAGGAACTCCGTCGTCCCGAGCCGCTCGGCCAGCTTCAGGTAGACCTCGCCCGTGGCCTTCTCGCCGGAGCCCGCGAACTTGTTCTTGTCTGCCTCTTCCTTGAGGAGTTCCTCGAAGCGGACCAGGTCCACATCAAGGCCGCGCTCCTTGGCGATGATCTGCGTGAGGTCCCACGGGAAGCCGTAGGTACCGTGGAGCAGGTAGACGACGTCGCCAGAGAGCTGCTTGCCGCCGGACTTCTGCAGCTTGGACAGCTCCTCCTCGATGAGCTTGAGACCGCGGCTGAGCGTCTGGCGGAAGCTGGTCTCCTCGTGCCGGCAGACCTCCAGGACGAAGGTGCGGCTCTCCTTGAGTTCAGGGTAGGCGTCGCTCATCAGTTCGATGACGCGGTCGACGACCTTGAAGAAGAAGACCTCGTCCAGTCCGAGCTGGGTGCCGTGACGGATGGCGCGGCGCATGATGCGGCGCAGGACGTAGCCGCGGCCCTCGTTGGAGGGCTGGACGCCGTCCGAGATGAGGAACGCCGCCGCGCGGGCGTGGTCCGCGACCACGCGCTGGGACGCGCCGGTCTCCTGGGCGTAGGGCTTGCCGCACAGCGCGCTGACGGTGGCGAGGATGTTCTGGAAGAGGTCGGTCTCGTAGTTGGACCGCTTGCCCTGGACGACGGAGGCGATGCGCTCCAGGCCCGCGCCGGTGTCGATGGACGGCTTCGGCAGGGGGATGAGGGGCGCGTCCTTCTCCTTGCGTTCGAACTGCATGAACACGAGGTTCCAGATTTCGAGCCACCGGTCGCAGTCACACGCGACGCCCAGACACTTCTTGCCCTCGGCCTCTTCGACACAGGGGATGTCGTCGCCCTGGTGGTAGTGGATTTCGGAGCACGGGCCGCACGGGCCGGTGTCGCCCATGGCCCAGAAGTTGTCCTTGAGGCCGAGCTTGTAGAGGCGCTCGGCGGGGACGCCCTGCTTCTTCCAGAGTTCGTAGGCCTCTTCGTCCCAGGGGACGCCGCCCTCGCCGTTGAACACGGTGACGGCGAGCCGGTCGGTGGACAGGCCGAGCGTCCGGGTGACGAACTCCCAGCCGTACGCGATGGCGTCGGACTTGAAGTAGTCCCCGAAGGAGAAGTTCCCGAGCATCTCGAAGAACGTGTGGTGCCGGGCGGTGAAGCCGACGTTGTCGAGGTCGTTGTGCTTGCCGCCGGCGCGCACGCACTTCTGCGACGTGGTGGCGCGGCGATAGTCGCGCGTCTCACGGCCGGTGAAGACGTCCTTGAACTGCACCATGCCCGCGTTGGTGAACATCAGCGTCGGGTCGTTGGCGGGCACCAGGGACGAGGAGGCCACACGGCGGTGGCCGCGCTCCTCGAAGAACTTGAGGAACGCCTCGCGGATCTCAGAGGCGGTCAGGGCGGAAGGCATGGTGTGGGTATATGCCACAAGAGGAGGCTTCGCAGGAGTTCTTGGAGGTTGCATCAGGGGCCGGACGACCCCCAGAGCCCCGGATTGACCCGGTTGGCGGCCTGGACGGGGGGCGGCGAGGCTTGGGGCGGGCGCTCCGGTTTCGGCTCCAAGGAACCTCGTCAGGCGGGCAACCTGCCCAACGTGGACCGGTAGACAGGTGACTCGGAACTTGCGTTACGGGACCGCCACGGCACTCAGGTGTAATCAGCCCTTAGAGCCCTCAGGACGTAAGGGATTGGCGCAGGGGCACCTGGTTGAGCACAGGGGGCCTGGAGCGCGAGACAAGACGTCTTTCCTTCGGAGGAACGCGACTTCCATGGGACCCAGGCTTGTTGCCCAGATTCCGCGCGAGCGAGTGGCCTCAATGCTTGAGTCGGCTGAACGTGAGCGGTCGCCGCAAGCGGAATTCAGCCGGCCGATGTCACTCGAGATTGACGAAGAAGACGGAGCCTTTCTGTTGTTCGTCTGGGATGGCTCAGGCAGGTGCTTGGGCGACACATGGCACGCAAGCCTTGAGGGTGCGATGCATCAGGCTTGGTTCCAGTACGGCGTTCACTCTGGCGCATGGGGGATTGCCGATGCGCCAAGCACGACTCGAAGCGGGTGAGTGCGCGGAGTGCCCTTCACCCTGCCATCCATCGCGACTGCTCGTCATTCAGATGCCTGATGAGGCATTCCCAAAACGGCTCAGCATCTCCTCCACGTACTGGACGCCCCGGGCCGTGATGGCTTTGCCATTTTGAGTGTCCTGCGCATAACCACCGTGCAGACGGAGCGCCTTGGCCGCGTTCGGCGCTGCGTAGGTAACGCCGAGCTCTCCCCAGAATCGAGACGTCGTTCCAGACGTCACTTCGAAGTCCGCGTCGAGCGAACGCGCGAGGTAGAGCGGGATGAGCGACCGCACGAGCTGGTCCTTCTGCTTGCCCGCGGAGATGAGCTCCTGTTGACGCGGGTGGCTGCGCAGTGCGGACAGCAGTTGGTCCACGGCCGTACCGCCGTTCCCAGCCACGGGCGCAGCGGCTTCCTTCGCGGCGCGCACGCGCTTCTTGGGCTTCGTCGCCGGGCGGGCCGTTTTCTTCTCCGACCTGGCGCTCGTGCTTGCCTGGGCCTGCTTCGTGGCGGGCTTCTTCTTTTTCGCCCCGGAGCGCGGTGTCTTCGCCGCCGCCTTCCGGGAGGGCTCCTGCGCCGATGTCTGAGCGCTCGAAGGTGCGTCCGCGTCGGCCGTCACCGCACCACGGGATGGCGTTCGCTCGGCCACAGTTGCCTCAGGCGCCGACACTGCCTCGAAAGGCTGCGGGATGGAGGGCCTGGGGCGCGGTGTGCGCTCGACCACGGTCTGCTGGGGGGCACCCCGGGGCGCAGGTGCGGGGAAGTCGGCGGTCCGGGGCGCGGATGTGTCTCGGGACTCCTTGAGTCCGAGCCGCGCGCGCACCTCACCCACGATACCGCCCAACCCCACGTTCTGGAGCAGACCTTCCAACCGGGACGTGAAAGACACCTGGTGAGCCCTCCTGGAGATGCGCACATTACCCCATCAAGGCCACATCCCCGAGTCGATGGCTCGATTCCTGCCAGTCTTCCTGGCGCGGAGGCCGTGGGGGCACGGGGCGTGTGGGTTGCTGGAGCCTGTCCCCCGGTAAGTTTCCGCTCACGGGGCCCGCTTGGGTTCCCTGACCCCGTTGATGGGCGAGCGCCGCGGTGAGGGCCGAAACAGCGCCCGTGGCGTCCCAGGTCTGAACAGACACCCGAGCTGACGGGAGCGGGGCCCTCCAGGACGGGAGTGGACCTGACCCACTGTCTTCCATGTGCAAGGCCATGCAACTGTTCGGCAATCGTCAGACGGCGTTAGACTCTCCGGATTCCCTCCCTGCACATGCAGCTGCTTTCCTCCGCCCTCGTCCTGTTGCTCCTCGCGCCTTGCGCGGCCCTGGCCCAGGGTGACTCCCGTATTGCCTTCCTGGGCAAGCAGCTCCAGAAGAGCAAGGACCCGCGCTCGCGCTCGCAGGCGGCGTTGGTGCTCGGCGCCACGGAGGACCCGGAGGCCGTACCGCTGCTGTGCAACGGATTGAAGGACGAAAGCGAACTGGTGCGCGCGGCCGCGGCCAAGGGGCTGGCGAAGCTGCTGGAGCCGGACGGGCTCGACTGCCTCCAGGCCCACAAGGCGGACGCGGACGCGACGGTGCAGGCCGCGGTGAGCGAGGCCGTGGGCGCCCTGAAGGAGTACCAGTCCCGTCCGCCGCGCTTCTACGTGCAGCTCGAGGCGGTGAAGGACCGCACGGGTAAGCTCCCCGCCGAACTGGTGAAGGCAACGGAGGCGCGGCTGCGCTCGCGACTGATGCGGAGCGGGGCGCAGCTCGCGCCCGCGAAGGAGACGAAGGCGGCCGCGAAGGGCACGCTGAAGAAGCTTCGGGTGCGGGGCTATCGCATCACCCCGGAGCTTCATGAGTCGGACGGCGGTGGGCTGCGGGTGGCGCTCGTGTGCCTCACGTACCCAGAGCTGTCGTTGATGGGGCAGGTGGAAGTGAATGCCGCGGGCGCTCAGCCTGGTGATCTCCTCAAGGCGCTGGTACCTCGCGCGGTGGAGGAAGCGGCGGAGACCTTCGAGTGGAGCAGCGAGACATGACGACGACCACGGCGCCCATGACGCCCGCCAAGCGGCGCTGGCGCAACTACCTCCTCGACACGAGCTTCCAGCTCAAGCTGACGGGCTACATCGTCTCGGTGACGCTCGTGCTCTCGGCGCTGCTGGGCGTGGTCCTCGTGCGAGGCGCGCAGGCGCTGATGCGCGAGACCGCCGCGGCGGTGGAGGCCCGCTCCCGCGCGGCGGAGGTCAGCCGTGAGCTGTCCGGCGCCACGCTCTCCAACGAGTTGCTGACCCGGATGGACGACCCCGCCTTCGAGGCGACCTTCCGCGAGAAGGCCCGGGCCATTGACGCGGCCTACGAGGCCGAGCGTGCCGCCATCGTCGCTCAGCGCGCGGAGCTGGAGCGGCAGCAGAAGCTCACCGGGTGGGCGCTGGGCGGCTTCCTCGTCGCATTCATCGCGGTGGTGGGGCTGGGGACCATCGTGGTCACGCACAAGGTGGCGGGCCCGCTCTTCCGCATCCGCCGTCTCGTGCAGGAGGTCCAGGACGGCCGGCTGCGGGCGCCGCAGCACGGGCTCCGGGATGGCGACGAGCTCCAGGACCTCTTCGAGGCCACGCGGAAGATGGTGCAGCGCCTCCGCGAGCAGAGCGAAGAGGACGCGAGGACCTTGTCGAACGCCCTCCAGGCCGCGGAGAGTTCAGGGGCTTCGGCCGAGCTCATTCACGAGCTGCGCGCCCTGGACGCGCGTTACCGCGCCCGGCTCGCGGACTGAGCCCGCCGGGGCTCACCCCCAGGACCGCGCGGGTCCTGACTCCACGGTGAGCCCCGTCTCCTTCAGCATCGCGTGGATGCGCAGCCGGGCCTGGGCCCACGGCAGCGCTTCGACGCGGTATCCTTCCAGCGCGTTCATCAGGTGGCCACGGTAGCTGGGGTGCCCCGGGTCCGAGATGATGACCACGCCCCGGTCCGTCGTGGCCCGGATGAGTCGGCCCACGCCCTGCCGCAACTGGAGCAGCGCACGGGGCAGCCGGTAGTGGAGGAAGCCCATGTACTCGCCGCCGTTGCGTGACAGCGGCTCCTCGCGCGCGGCCACCAGCGGACGCATCGCGGGCTCTAGCGGCAGCTTGTCGATGAACACGCAACCCACGCCGCGGCCGGGGATGTCCACGCCCTGCCAGAAGCTCTTGGTCCCCAGCAGCACGGTGCCCGTGTCCTTCTCCTGCCGCGCCGCCAGGGAGCGGCTGTGCCCACGCGACTGCCGCAGCACCTCGATGCCCAGCGGGTCCAATCGGGTGCGCACGCTCGAGCCTACGCGCTCCATGCGGCGCGTGGAGGCGAACAGCCCCAGCACCCGGCCGCCCATCGTCTGTGCCAGGCCGGAAATCCG
The DNA here is from genome assembly GCA_046520405.1 of Myxococcus sp. 1LA. Classification (GTDB taxonomy): domain Bacteria; phylum Myxococcota; class Myxococcia; order Myxococcales; family Myxococcaceae; genus Myxococcus. Next base: position 3,758 of record JBKGHI010000011.1, on the reverse strand, counting down.
CAGCGAGGCCCACTCCACGAAGGCCTCCTCGTGCGCGCGAGGCGCATCGGTGACGAGCACGACCAGCGCCTGCTCATGCAGCTTGAACGGCGTGGCCGCGCGGACGAGCCGAGGCGCGGTTTTACCCCCACGTCCGTCGAGTCCCAGCCGCCGGAGGACGAAGGGAAACCCGTCGCCGGTGCCCAGCGTTGCGGACGCGAGCACCAGGGTGCGCTTGCTCTCCGCGAAGTCCTTCGAGACATAGGCGGAGACATCCACCGGCTGGGCGCTCAGGCTCCACCGCTGGCGCTTCGGCTCCGACGTGGCCGCGTAGCATCGGCCCGGCGCGGCTTCACCGGACAGCTCGCCCGCGAGCACCGCCAGCTCACCCAGCTCCGTGGTGGCGCCAGACAGCTCCCGCTCCAGCGCGGGCTGCCGGGCCGCCAACTCGGGGAGAGCGGCAAGCACGCGTACGGACAGCAGGACATGCAGCGCCTGGAGCGCGCCGCGCACGGCCTCCAGTCCTTCGCGCACCGGCTCCCAGGCGGGTAGGGCGCGCACGGTCGCGGTGATGCGCAGCTCGGGAGAGTACGCACCTTCGTCCGGGTCCTCGCCCACGGCGGTGGCGGCGGGCTCGCACAGCTCCGTGACACGAGCCCCCAGGTCCCGAGCGTCATCGAGCAGTCGGCGAAGGCCATCCTCCACCTCGCCCATCAGCGACCGCGTCTCCGCCCGGCGCGAGGCGCTCAGGGCCTTGCGCAGCTCGGCGAACAGGCCACGCCGTCCATCCCTGCCGTGCAGCCGCTCCGTCAGACGCAGGAAGGCGAGGTCCGACAGCTCCAACGCCAGCGCGGTGGTGGCGACGTCCTCCACCTCATGCGCCTCGTCGAGGACCAGGTGGTCCAGCTTCGGGTAGCGAGCGGGCCACGCGAAGGCGAGCGACTGGTTGATGACCAGCACGTCCGCGTCCCGGGCCTGCGCCACGGCCGAATGGTAGAAGCAGCGGTGGAAGTGCGGGCACTTCTCGCCCAGCGTCGTGGACGCCTCGGAGCGCACGGCGGGCACCAGCGCCGTCAGCACCGGGAAGCGTTCGCGGAACCAGTGGCTCAGCCGGTCCAGGTCGCCCTCGCCACTGCGGCGCAGGTACGCACGCAGGTACGCCCGAGGCGCGCGCGCGGAGTGCCCCATGCCGGGCTCCACCCGCGTGGCCTCCAGCGCGCGGCGACGGCACAGATAGTTCGTCTGGCCCTTAAGCAGGGCATAGCCGAAGGCGCCCTTCGTGGCCCGGTGCAGCCGGGGCAGATCCTTCTCCAGGAGCTGGTCCTGGAGCGTCTTGGTGTGAGGCGCCACGCCCACCTTGCGCCCGTTGCGCGCCGCGAAGAGCGCCGCGGGAGCCAGGTACGCCAGCGACTTCCCCGTGCCCGTACCCGCTTCAACCGCCAGTTGCCCGCCATCCGAAAGCGCTCGCGCCACGGCCTGCGCCACGTCGAGCTGCGCGGTCCGGCTCAAGAACCCTTCACCGGCCTGCTCCAATGCGCCACCGGTGCCGAGCAGCGCGGAGACCTCATCGGGCCGCACCGGAAGCACGGGGGCATCGGCCTCGGGCTCGGGCAATGCCGTGGCGCCTCCCGCGCGCCGCCGCTCTGGCTTCCCGCGCAGGAAGCCCTGGGCCTCCAGCGCCAGCGGCGCGGCCTCCGCGCGGCACGCGGCGGCCAGTCGCGACAGCAGGTCCACCAGCGGCCATTCCTCGTAGTCGAACGCGCCGCTCGCGCCGTCCTTCAGGCCCACGCCCTCCATGGCCAGCCGCAGCTCCGCGCCCTTACGCGGGTCCAACGCGGCGAGCAGGTCCACCACGTCGTCACCACGCCCCTCGCGGACGCAGCGATCCATGGCGTGCACCAGCACCGAGTACACCGCCTCGCAGTCCGACACCGCGCGGTGCGGCTGTCGCAGCGCCAGCCCGGCCCAGCGCAGCAGCGACTCCAGCGAGTGGCTGGGCAGCTCCGGGTGCAGGTAGTGCATCAGCTCGCACGAGTCGAGCACCGGCGCGCGGATGGGGCCGAGCAGGTCCGGCAGGAAGCCTTTTTCAAAGGGCGCGTTGTGCGCCACCACCGTCCAGCCGGAGAGCTTCTCCCGCAGCTCGGCCATGTCGGTGCCGAAGCGCGGATGCCCCGCGAGGTCCGCGTCCGTCAGTCCCGTCAGTCGCCGGATGGTGAGGGGGAGGGGCCGCGACGCTGAGTACATGCGCGCGAAGCGTTCCACCTCGCGCCCGTTCTCGAAGAAGATGCAGCCCAGCTCGATGACCTCGTCCACACGTGGGTCCAGCCCCGTGGTTTCGAGGTCGAGAAAGACATGCCGGGTGAAGAGCTCCGCCGCGCCGCCCATTCAGGACGCGGACACTACTCCTCCCGGCGGCGCTGCCCAGAAATCGGCCAGCGTCCGTCAGTCGACCATGAAAACGCCGGAAATCATCTTGTTCATGGCGCACCCGTACACCAGCTTGCCGGACTCCTTCGGCGTGAAGGCAATCTCCACCGGCTGGTTGAGCGGCAGCGGCGTGTTGATGTCGTAGCCGTCCATGACGACCTCGGTGGCGCAGGTGTGGTCCGTCTTGCGCGTCACCACCAGCTTCACCGGCTCGCCCTTCTTGAGCGTCACGGGGCTGGGCTCGTAGCCCTTCTCCGTGACGGACAGCTCGACGATGCGCACGCCGTTCTCCCGCTTCTCGGGGACCGCGGGCGCCTTCGACGCGTCGGCGTCCTTCGTGCACCCCTGCTGGGTGATGCCCACCATGGCGGCCGTCGCGACCAGGGCGAGCCAGGGCTTGATGATGCGGGAGATGAACTGGCGCATGGATGTGTCTCGGCGATGAGGGGCCGCGCCCCCCGTGGGGATGGGCCTCAGGCCTCGTCCTCGGGGGCGCTCTCGGAAGGGGTGGACGTGACGGGCTCGAAGCGCAGCAGGGCATGGAGCGGCACGAAGACCTCGTGGCCCTCCTCACCCAGCAGCATGTCGAACCGGCCCACGCGCGTCAGCGGGAGCTGGAGCGTGATGCCGTTGCGCAGCACCAGCCGCACAGTCTGTCCGATGTGGTCCAGGAAGGCGCGCGGATCCGAATGGGGGCGCTTGTCCGGCTGACGCGCCACCGCGGCCGGCTTCTGCGTCAGCTTCGCGTCGCGCTCCAACCCGGGCAGCAGCCGCTCCCAGTCCGCGCGCCGGGCCAGCAGCACCACCTGGAGCTTCTCCAGGCGGCCCGTGCGCTCCAGCGTGAAGGCGATGGGCTCCTCGACTTGCAGCGTGTCCAGCAGGGAGCGCTCCGCCAGCACCACGGAGACCTCCGCCTTGTCGCTGATGAGCCGGGCCAGGAAGTCCGCCACCACGGCGTTCTCGACTTCGCCGCGCGCCTGCTTGATGGCCGCCTTGCGCTGGGTGCGCTCCTTGCGGGCCATGAACTCCGCCACCGTCATGCCGCTCTGGAGCACGCCGAAGGCGTCACCCAGGGACAAGCTGGGCGTCTGTCCCATCAGCTCGTACACCTGGTCGAAGCGCTTCGCCTCCTCGGCGTGCAGCTTGCGCCAGATGCGGCACTTCATCTTCCCTTCCAGCTCGCCCTTCGCGATGCGGGCCGGGACGCGCTCGCGCACCGCCAGCGCCTGAACCTGCTCGGGCGTGGGGGGCGGCCGGGGCGTGGAGGGCCGGAAGCCGCCAGGGCGCCCTCCAAAACCACCACCGGGCGCCCTGCCCGGGGGCCCACCCGTGCCGAGGCCCGAGGGACGGGG